>JAFTLZ010000113.1 GCA_017452665.1 Clostridia bacterium | reverse complement strand
GTTAGTAGCGCTTTTTCTTTTGACCAAGAAGGCGCAAAAGAAAAAGCTTGGCAAAAAGAAAAGCGCCATAAAGAGGCTATTTCGCCCTCTGCGGAGGGCGAGGAGGGCTCCGCGCCCTCCACTGCGCGAGCTTTTGAAAAAACTCGACCAAAACTTTTCGTCAAACTGACGAAAGCCGGTTGTTTTGTCTACAGTCTGAAGCCTTGATTTCTCAAGGCTTTTCGGTGCGGCATCTAAATAGACCGCAACATTTGCGATATTGCGGATAAAAGGTAAAAAATTGAGGTAAAAGCGAACAAAAGGTTAAAACTTATAGTAATCGTCCTTTAATATGCAATAGCAGACCATATCCATTAATTTACCGTCACATCTTTTACAGGATTGTGACAATGTAATTTCATATTCAAATCCGCATTTTTCCACAACTTTTTTGAACGATGATTTTCTGAATAGTGGAAAGCTGATAACAAGTCGATTTTTACCTCGTCAAAAGCATAACGTATTACTCTTTTTACCGATTCTGTCATGATCCCTTTCCCCCAATAGAACGGAGACAGAACAAAACTGATGGCTTTGGCATAATACTTGCCTCGATTGTTATCGGGATTCAATTTTATTGCCCCGACAACTTTATTTTCTGCTTTCAAAACAATCGCCCAATGATTCTCTTGCAATATATTCATTCAATGCTTTCTGAGCATCTTCTATACTTTCATGAGGTTTCCATCCCGCCATTGATCCAACCTGTTCATCCGCAGAGGATTCATAAAGGTCATCTAAGTCAGTCGGTAACCACGGTCGGAGAACAAGTCTTTCTGTTTCCATAGAGTTCATTTCGCATTCTCCTTTGCGGTGTTGATAGAAGCAATCAACATTCTGCGGATAGAACCGCAATCATGCAAAATACTCGTCGCAATATCTTCCAAAATAATATTTGCCTTTCTTGCAATTTCAATCCAATACTCTGTTTCATAACACTCCTTGAGAGATATCTGCAATTTGGCAATAAAATCCGCCTTGCTGTGAGCGTATTTTGCCTCTCTAATGTTCGCGCCGATACTTGTGCCGCTTCGCTCAAGTTGGTTAGCCAAAGAATAATGCCCTTTGATACTATCTGTTAAATTCAAAATCTTAACCGCAAATTCGGTTGACGTATCCGCAAGCTTGTTTTCTGCCATAATGCTCACCTCTTTTGCGTATTATATCACAACATCTCAAAAAAGTCAATGAAATCCTCACTTCGTTCGGATGAAATCTTCGGCGTGCCGCCTCAGATGAAATTAAATCCGCCTATCCTATCCCGACGAAGTCGGATTTCATCGCGAAGCGATTTCATCCCACGCAAGTGGGATTTCTTCCGCAGAAGGCGGATTTAGTTGAAAAAAGCACACATTGTCTTGGTAGACAAATGTGCGCTTTTTTCTGGTGGGGGATGGTGGATTCGGACCACCGAAGTCATCGACAACAGATTTACAGTCTGCCCCCTTTGGCCGCTCGGGAAATCCCCCATTTTAGGTTCACTATGTGTGAACCCATTGGAGCTGGTGATCGGAGTCGAACCAACAACCTGCTGATTACAAATCAGCTGCTCTGCCATTGAGCCACACCAGCGAAAATGATCTTGCGCGACTTTCTTTCGCTGTCGCAACGATGGTATTATACCACATATGAGTGGATTTGTCAAGCCTTTTTTTGAAAAAAACGAAAATTTCTTTTATTTTTTCGTTTTGCCATTGACAAATCAGGATTTTTATGCTATAATTTGAGAATCATTCTCAAATTCGCAAAAAGGAACCCCAAAAGATGAAACGAAACGACTATCGCACCGCAGGACGGGAGGCTCTGACCGGCTTTTTGAAGCAGAACCCGGACTGTCAATTTACGGTGGACGAGCTTTGTACTGCGGTCAACGGAGAGAATTCCGGCGGAAAAAGCAGTATCTACCGCCACCTGACCGAGCTGTGCCAAAAGGATATCGTGCGCAAATATCATAGCGAAGAGCGCAACTGCAACGTCTATCAATATGTTGGGCAAGGCTGTGACTGCCGCGATCATTTTCATGAAAAATGCGTCAAGTGCGGAAAGATCAGCCACCTCGATTGCCACGCATCTGCCGACTTTATCTCGCATCTGTTGCGTGAGCACGGCTTTTCGGTCAACTGCGGTCAATCCATCCTCTACGGCGTTTGCGCCGATTGCATGAGAGGCGGTGCGTCACATGCATGAATTCTTCCACCTGTTACTCCATGCGCTGGAGCACACCCTGACGGACACCGTAAAGATCCTTCCCTTTCTGTTTTTGACCTATCTGCTGATGGAATTTTTGGAGCACCATGCGGGTGGTGCGGCAGAGCGTTGGCTCAAAGGCTCCGGCAAGGTCGGCCCCCTGTTAGGCGGTACGCTTGGCGTGCTTCCGCAATGCGGGTTCTCCGCCGCCGCAACCGGGCTTTACACCGGACGCATTGTCACAACGGGTACGCTGATCGCGGTTTATCTCTCAACATCGGACGAGATGCTCCCCATTCTGATTTCAAGCGGAGCTCCTATGCCGCTCATTCTAAAGTTGTTGGCTACGAAATTAGTGATTGGAGTTGCTGCCGGCTTTGCGATTGATTGGATCTCCCGTTGTCTCCGTCCCAAAAGCAGACCTGCACAGGAGCCGCAGATTGAGGAGCTTTGCGAGCGAGAGCATTGCGCTTGCGGCGAGCATTTTGCACTCTCCGCGCTCAAGCACACCCTGCACGTAACGCTGTTTTTGCTGCTTTTTACCTTCCTTTTGAATTTTCTCATCGAATGGATCGGCGAGGACACCTTGGCGGCGTTGATTTTGGACCGTCCGATTTTAAGCAACCTCCTGGCGTCAATCGTCGGTTTGATTCCCAACTGTGCATCCTCGGTCGTTCTGACCGAGATGTATCTGGAAGGCATTTTAAGCGTGGGCGCCATGCTTTCGGGTCTGCTTGTCAATGCGGGAATTGGCACCGTGCTTCTCTTCCGCAACAACCGCCCCGTGCGGGATTCCTTCCGGATCCTGCTCATTCTGTGGGTCATCGGCACCGCGGTCGGTCTTATCATCGACCTCACTCCGATCGGCTCTATACTATTTTAATCAATCCTTATACAGCAAAAGCCCGTGCGGAATCCGCATGGGCTTTCGTTATGTTTTTATTTTCGGAAAAGGGTTGGTTACTGCGCGACCTCAATGAGCTCCTCGTTGCCGTAGAAGATCATGTTATCCGCTTTTCTTGCTACGAAAGTATCTGGACTCCAACTAGACTCCTTTGCAGTCTCGATATAGGTCTGCATCGGCTCCCATGCTGCATCGGCAGCTTCTTTGGATTCAAAATAGCAAATCGTTAGATTCTTGATATTCATACCGGCGCCGCCACGTGCTTTCACAACGTGCTCGATACCGTCAACACCACCAAACACGCTGCTGGAAATATCTGCACGATAGCCGGCTTCTTCCAAAGCTGCCTTTGCTGCTTTATAATCTGCATTCGGTGTAGCACCACAAGAAAGCAACATAGCAGAAGATAGGATCAACACAAGCATCAATGCCAATACTTTAACCGTCTTTTTCATAGCTGATATACCCCGTTTTCGATTGGATCAGTTCTCGCTTTTGTTGGTTACGCAAATATGAAAATCGTAGTCGCGCTGCAGGCGGGCGTCGTACTTACCGCCAACAATGCTGTCACCCAGCTCGTCAACGATCACCTTTTCCATGCCGTAGGCTACAGCTTCCTTCATCTTGCTGACGTTTTCGGGATCTTCCTCCTCAACGCCAAGCTTTTCCAGGAGCTTGAGTCTGCGCTTCATCAGCTTTTTGCCAAGCAGACGCTCTCTTTCAATCAGCTCGCGCTCGTCGGTGTTGTGAAGATCGCGCAGGAACATCAGCATATCGTCGTATTCGATCACCTTCAGCTCATACTTAATGGTGCCGTTCTTCTTTTCCTTCGAGCATACTGCATACAAAACCGCGCGGTAGTTGCCGTCCACACGAATGGGGTTGACGGGCGTCGTCAGCTCCAAGGTTTTATTCAGACCGTAGAAATTCTTGCGGATGTTCAGCTTCAATGCGTGCAAGCCGGGCTTGACTTCAAATG
>JAFTLZ010000112.1 GCA_017452665.1 Clostridia bacterium | reverse complement strand
CATGCGCATCTCCTCGGGAAGAGCGTTTTCAACAATCGCATAACCGTAGGCTTTCATGCGCCCGGTTAGGTTTGCCTCGTCCTCCCAGCAGTCGTAGCGCTCGGCAAAGCCGATGATGTCGGGGCGATAGCCCTCCACAATGGCGCAAAGCGGCTCGATGCGGCGGGAACAATCCACGCCCGGCTCGGCAAGGTACGCCCAGCCCCAGCCGTCACCGTCCCGCAGAATATTGTACTGAAGCACGCGGTAATCGGCGCCGCTGTCTTTGGGAGCAGTTTTGCGAATATGGTCCACCATTATGCGGCGGGCCATATCCTTTTCCGCCAATGTGCCGTTAGGATCGATCAGCTTTTTTGCCGCCTGCCTCAACAGCTCTTGATTTTTCATATCCATGCGGAAAGATCATCCTCCAATCTTTTTTTCACTGTGGATCAAGTTTGATCCGAAATAAAACTAATAGAAATATACAAATCCACCGCATCCCCCCTGTCTGAATGAATCTCTTCTTTTGTACTCATTATAATTTCCTTTGCCGGTCAGTATTATTGTAGCACAACTCTACTGCAAAAGTCTAATAATATTTCGTCAAAAAATAATACTTTTTCGCAAATAGGAAGAACATGGAAAAGAAAAAGTATAAAAAACGGCTACCTCGGCGATATAACGTTCTTAAATTATAGTTAAGGTGCAAATATTCATGCCAGATCCGCTTCGGAAAGCGTACAAACCGAAGCAAGAATATCACTTTCGGTTAGAGAAAGATCCTCCGTGACCGCCTCGAGACAGACGGGATCCGTTGTGGTAATATCAAAATACTGATCGCCGACCGCACCGATTGCGGGATTGGCGAAGGAAAGGTTTACCTTTCGGGCAAAAGCATTTGCCGTAACACAAAGCCGAAACCGTCCTTCCTCGAGCTTTTGCACCATAACTTGCAGATCGGGCGTGGGATAGCGGAATTGTTTGGGCTTGACAAACAGCAAATTACTTCGCGAAAGCAATTCCCCCTTTTCCGAATACAACTCATATTCCAAAAAGGTATCCCTTTCGCGCTCGGCAGAAATTTCGTGGCGGCGTACCGTGGCAATCTCCTTAGCCGAAAGCGGCTCCAAAACCACGATCTCACGCTTTTCCCAAAGTGTTTTGAGCTTAGTATCCTTCAAACGCCAGATCACCGTACCGAGGAAAGTCGATCTTTGCTCCCCCGAAAGCGTCAAGGTGATGCCCTTTTCTCCCGTATCTGCTGACAACAGGATTGGTGCAAAAAATTTTTTAGAGCTGTAATAAAGGGCTTTGGGACGACCTTGATAATCGATAGCCGCCCAAGAGGTGACAGGCCAGCAATCGTTCAGCTGCCAATAAAGCGCCCCCATACAGCGACCGCGATTGCGGCGAAAATGCTCTACCGCGATACGAATGGCATCCGCCTGCATCAGCTGTGTTGCATAGATCACCTTTTCAAATGTAACGGGATAGCGATAATACTGTGCCATGTAAAACATCAGCTTGCCGTTGCCGTTTTTGTTTTTTTGGTGGCGGTCCATTACCTCGGAGTAAAAATTGCGATCCTCGGGATGCGTAAAGCTTTTTACCGTTTCGATATCCGGAATCGCCTCAAAGCCAAATTCCGAACAGAATCTGGGATAGTAGGTTTGATACATCTCTATATTTTTCATACCGCCCCACACGGTCCAGATATGACGGTCACCCGCTTTGTCGTCCGCAAAATTGATCTCGGGTCTGCCCGAGTGAGGCGATGACGACCAATAAAAGGTATCGGGCGCGTACTGTTCGCAAATATTAGGCATGATGCGGCAATACAGGCGCAAATAATCGGCTTTTTCCAAATCCATGGGAGAATCAATCATATAAGCCTTTAAAAATTCCTCGTTCTCATTGTTTCCGCAAAGCAACCCCAAGGAGGCGTGGTGACGGATGCGCTTGATATTGTCGATCAATTCTGCCTTGACCGTTTGCTCCATTTGATCCGTTAGCCAAACCAGATTGCATGCAAACATAAAGTCCTGCCAAACAATCAAGCCGTAACGGTCGCACAGGTCAAAAAACCAATCGTCGGGATAAATACCGCCGCCCCAAACGCGGATCATATTATAATTCGCGTCTGCGCATCGGCGCACGAGATACTCGGTTTTTTCGCGACTTCTTTTGGGAAGCAGATTTTCCTCGGGAATATAATTCGCTCCCATTGCAAAAATCTTGATGCCGTTGACCAGAAAGCAAAATTCGTTGCCCCACGCATCCGCCTCTTGGCTGACGGTGATCGTGCGCAGACCGATGTCCTTGGTTACGGAGTCAATTTCAACATCGCCTTGAAACAGCTTTACGGTTAGCGTGTACAATGCCTGTTCACCATAGCCATTAGGCCACCAAAGCTTGGGTTCCTCGATTTGGATTCGATCAACTCCGTTTTGCCGCTTGCCGACATACACTTTGCCGTCTTCATCGGTGAGCTGCGTTTCCACACGCAGCTCCAAAGCGCCGTCAACCTCGGTCTTACAGGTAACGGCAACCGATCCGTTCGGCAAATGCGCTTGACGAATTTCAACATCCGCGATTTTGGCATCATATGCCAGCAAATATACGGGACGCCAGATCCCCATATCGGGCAGTGTGGGTCCCCAATCCCAACCGGACATATAAAACGCTTTGCGAAGATGTGCAAATCCCGTAAGGGTATCCCGATTGCCCTGCATCGGATGCCGATGATGCTGTTGATTGAAATATGTGACCGCCGACGAAAATTCCACGACAAGGTGATTCTTTCCCTTCACCAAAAATTCGCTCACGTCAAATCTCCACGTACGGTGCATATTATCGGTTTTACCAAGCAGACTGCCGTTGAGATAGATGTCGCACAGCGTATCCAAGCCCTCAAATACAAGCAGCTGTTTTCTTTTTGCAAGCGTATCTTTATCAACCGTTATCTCGGTTTCAAAACGGCAATGATCTCCATATGTTGAGGCAACGTATTTTTCTTGATCGCGGTAATACGGATCCTGCATCAAGCCGTTTTGCAGCAGTACGCTATAATAGGAACAAGGAACACTACACGCATACGCCGTGCCGTCCTTGATCATTTTCCAATTTTTGATCTCTTGTTTCATTTTCTACTGATCTCTGTTGTATTATGATTCCGGTTTGGTTTCCAGCTTCAACGGATAGTCACCGAGATGCTCCATGCAAAAGCCGTTCTTTTTGTATTCCTCATAGTCAAACGCCTCCAGCTCGTCAATGGCAAGCTTATGGAACTCGTAAAAATTGTTCCACCACTCGTAACCGCTCCCCAATTTCGCGCCAAGATAAGCGTCGGCAATATCACAGCCCATAGCCGGAGCTACGTAAAACGCCCCCATTGCCAAAACATTTACGCCGTTACCCGTGATTGCACGCAATGCCGCAGGAACGCTCTCCACCACGCCTGCATGCACGTGCGGACACTTGGAGGCGGCTATGTGGATCCCCATTCCCGTACCGCAGAACAAAAGCGCGCGCTCAAAGTTTCCCTCCGAGATCTGCGCTCCTACACGGAGTCCCACACGGTGAAACATATTTTCGGTATCATTGGGATCGCTATCCGAAACCACTCCGAGATCGGTGATCTTCCAGCCCTTTGCCTTCAAATGTGCTACAACCGCCTCTTTCAGCGGATATCCCGCAAAATCGGCACCAACCACAAGATATTTTTCTTTTACTGTTTTCATTTTCATATCCCCTTTTCAGTTTTAATCAAAGTATACTAGTTGCTACTGTAAGCCAGTTTTCCGCAAACCGCTCTTGACCTTTTACACTCAAATGGATCCCGTCTGACTCGTAAAGGAGATCAAGCTCTGTTGTCTCCGATAACCACGGATGGGGAAGTAACTCCACCTGATGTTGCTCCGAGATTTGTTTCAAAATTCGATTATACCTTTGAATCATAGCATTGGATTGCAGCTTTTTCTCATTTGCAAAGCATTTTTCAAAGCGATCCTCTAAAATAGGCGTGATCTCAAACAAAAGGATCTTTGCCCCACTTTGCTTTGCCCAACCAAGGATCGCATCAACGTTTCTTGCGTATTCCTCAAGGCTGACTTGATGAAAGCTTTCTTTCTCCAAACTGATCGAATCGTTTACGCCAATCATAAGAGATACAATTTCCGGTCTTTTTCCAATCAAATGCTTCGCAAGCGGTACAAGCATGGAGGATGTCCCGCCCGAGATCGAGCCGTTTATACTTTCCAGCTCAGCCGCACGGCTAACCGATACGCGATAGCCCAAATTATCATTTGTAATGGAATCCCCCAAAAACAGTACCCTTTTCCCCTTAAGCCTTTCAATTTCCTTGGCGCAGGCAGCTTGCAAACGTACCACCCGCTCATTTTGGATGCGGTCTATCTCCAAAAGGTATTCCCACAGTGCTTCTTCGCTGATATCAACCAATGGCTTCAATACTTCAAGACTCGCGGGAAAGCTACAAAGACTGTTGTGCAGATTAAAACGCACAAATCCATGTCCCGGCATTTCTCACTCCTCCTCAAACATGGTTTTTACCAGCTCGTATGCAAACATTTTATTCATTTCGCGTGATGGGTGATTGATTTTATTTGACAGCAACTCGGTAATGTCTACACCGCTATGATAAAGCTTTTTCCATATTGCATAGCAATCACAAACGGGAATATTTTTGCTGTGGCAAAGCTTTTTTGCCGCCTCAATGTGAGCATCGAAGGTTCCGTTGGTCTGCAAAACGGCTGTATTCTCAGCAATTTTGATCAACTTTTCATCGTTGGTATGGTCGCTTACACGTGTGTTCATCATATTAGGGGTCATAAAAATAATCTCACTGCCACACGCTCTCAATTTTTCAAAAATCCCTTCCAACGCCGCCACATAGATTTCTACGCTGTTCGAATCCTTGCGACATTCGTTCAAACCGTAACAAACAACAGTCAAGTCCGGTTGATGTCGGATCACGTGGGTGTCTACGCGCTCCAATCCGTGTGTCGCCTGATCTCCGCTGATTCCCGCATTGATAATATTCACCGTAACCATGGGAAAAATTGTGCATAAGATCTCAAACACACACATTTCATAGGAATAACGCTTATCAAAAATCGTTTCCACATGACCGCCGTGTTTTTTAAAGACTTCAAAGCAACCTTGCGTAACACTATCCCCCAAAAAAGCGATAGTCACGCCCTCGTGATTCATATGATCGCGTGTTTTATCCGCCATTTTTTGAATAATCTTCATAATTTAAATCCCTTTATTCCTTTACAAAGAATTCATTTTTTCCTGCTGACAACATCTTTCCGTGAAAGCTTGCCCGTACCCCTTTCGGAATCGTAACGGTATAAAGATAGCCTTTTTCTTGTTTTACCCAAGAGGCTTCTATTCGTCCTCTTACGGTATCCATTTCTCCATTTACAAAGCCAAGAGATTTGATAAAACAGGGCCGAAGCGATATCTCCTCAAAGCCCGGAGTCTCCTCTCGCGGTGCGATCCCCAAAAGCGATTTAAAAAACCATGCGATTACGCCCGAATACATATGGTGATTATGCGACCCGTTGTCTTTACCGTCCCAATTTTCCCAAAGCGTAGTTGCCCCGTTTTGATACCATGTCCGATATCCCGGCTCACTTTCGGTGATCAACCGATAGGCAAGATCGGCTCTTCCGCTATCCGACAACGCATCATAAAGGTATTGCACACCAACCATTCCGCAGGTAAGCTTTACTTTGTCACGTAATACAACAGAAACAAGCTGCTCCGCGAGAACCCGTTTATCACGATACAATCCGATTGCAAGCAGCATTGCGATCGCACTTTGTTCATTGATCACACAGCATCCCGTGGCATCCAAATAACGGTCCTCGATCTCCCGACGCGCCTCCTGTAAACGCCGCTCCCAAGTCTTGAAATCCTTACCCGAAAGTCTACAGGACAACGATGTAACGGTGAGCGCCTTGATCAGATAGAAATCTGCAACGAAGCGTTTTGGGATCAAGGGACTGTTCACGTATCCCAACCAATCCCCCAGCTTAAATTCAACGTTCCCCTTCAGCATGCAATCAAGGTATTCGGTGTATCTCTCCAGATATTCCAACGAATCGGTCAACATATGAGCGTCGCCCGTATAAAGGTAGGCGCGATATGGAAGTTCAAACAATAATCCATCGCAAATAGGTCCGAGAAGATAGCCGTATCCCGGAGACGGGATTGTTCCCGGAAGTGCGCCATCCTCACGCATACTGACTTTCAGATCCTCAAACCACTTTTCATACAGCGGCAAAATATCAAAATTGATCAAGGTCTGCTCAATCGATGCCTGTGCGTCATTTGCCCAACCAAGCTTTTCTCGGGTAGGACAATCGGTCAAGCTCCAAAACAAATTGGAATATGTAGAACGGATACCTGCGTGATAGATATAATTGATGACTTCATTTCCAGATTGAAAATCCGAGAGACGAGCAACATCTTGATGCACGAAGCAAGCCTGAATATCGATCAACTCCGATACATATGATAAGCCCTCAATCAAAACATACCGAAATCCATGATAAGTAAAACACGGCTTAAAATGATCTACTTCTCCCGATGCAATCAGCTTATTCAAATGAAACGGTGCTGCAAACTGAAATTTGTCGGTATTCATGTTGTTATACTTCGGTTGTAGACTCTCATCCACGTCCTCCGTATACCAAAACAAAACCTCCGTATCCCGTTCGGCTTGCAATGTCACATCCGCATACCCTGAAACCGTAACACCAAAATCCACCAAATATCCACGATCGGTCTTTTGAATAGAAACAGGAGACATCCTCTCCACCTCACGTATGGGCTGGCACACACAGTTTTGCAGTTTTCCCGTTAACGGTGTATCTCTTTCAATGGCATTTTGCCAACTTGAATCATCATAAGATGCAAGCATCCATGAGGGATCGTATTTT
>JAFTLZ010000111.1 GCA_017452665.1 Clostridia bacterium | reverse complement strand
CGGTTTGCCTCTTGTTCGCTCTTTTTTCCAAATATCTTCTCTTCCTTACAGAAAAGAGGTCACGCCTCAGCTTTTCCCTTGGTGTGAACGCTTGTCGTCTACAGTCGGTAACGAGGCAGGAATGTTTCTGCCTCGTTGGTTTTTATTCGTTCAGTGAAAGTTTTGAAAGGATTTGGGAAACCTTTTTCAAAAATTTTTCCATGAAAACCCGCGTCCTCTTTCAACTCGGATCAATCATCAGCCAATCAGCGTGATCGGGAGATAGAGTGCGGAAGCTCTGCCGTTTGCTGTGATTTCCAAAACAATACGATTTGCCGCCGCAACCGTTTCGCCGGCGGTGATCATGTATTCCTCTGTTACCAACTCCATTCCGGAACGGCGTCCGTTTTTTGCCGGAAGCACCAAATGATTCTTGCCGCTTACCGCAAAGCCCTCAGGTAGCCACCAACGCACCTGCGCACGCAACGGGATGCGTCCGATCACATCGTCGCAGATGTTCACACGCAACGTGATCTTTTTGGTTTCTCCTGCCCCAATGTCCGAACCGTTCTCCAACGATACGGTTGCTTGGAGGCAATCGTTCGCCTCGGTAAAGGAATCGGGACTCAAGGTGCGCGCAAGACGCTGTGCGGTCAGGGGACAGCTCTTAAATCTCTCGCCCAAGCCGTCGGGAATCTCGCTTGCACCGTCCACCAGATACGTATTTTGCCAATCCCAGCAATAATCGGGATAAATATGCTTGAGCGGGGTAGAGATCATTGCCTGTGCCACCACACGCTCGGTCAGCTCGGTGCAGGTTTTGGGAATGTCGTGAAGGGTGCCTTTGTCGATCGAAACTGTGACGATCTCATCCCCCAGATGCTCTGTCCAATCGGCAGGAATCCCTGCCGTTCCGTACATAATGCCCAGCGTTGCGCCAACGGTTGCACCGGTGCAATCGGTATCGTCGCCGCAGTTGATGGCGTAGATCATGGACTTTTTAAAGTCGCCCTCTCCGTACAAGAGGCCGAGGATCGCGTATGCAACATTGGAGGGAGCCTCAAACCAGCCGTCACCGATATCGGCGTTGGCTTTTTGAATGATATTGCGTGCATCGCGCACGGGTGTGCCTTTTTCGTAGCAATCAATGGCAAGACGAACCGATTGCGCCATGCGGCTCTCTGCCGGAATTTTGGAAAGACCAACTTCAATGCACGCGCGGATGTCCTTGAGCACGAACGCCGCAGATTGCATTGCCGCAACGAAAATTGCCGCATAGGTGCCCTCGCCCGTTCCATGGTCAATGCAGGCGTCGTCCATAGCGTATTTGGTTGCATAATCAGGACGCCCCGGCTCCAGGCAAGCCCAGATCTCGGTGCGGATCCACGCGCCGTTGGAGTGCTTCCACTCGTTGTGATAATCTCCCGAAAGCGGAGGCAGAAGCCCCATTTTCAAATTGGCTTTTCCGATGCCGTACTCGTTCCAGTGCGGGCCGATAAAGCTCAGCCAGAACTCGCCCAGCGTTTTTGCGTTCAAACGGCGGATGCCACAGCGTTCCACGGCGGCAAGCCAAACCAGCTGCAGATCCAAGTCGTCGTTGGGGAGCACCTCGCCTGCCTTTGTGACAAAGCCCTGAATATCCTGCTCCTCTTTTTTGCCCTCGTAAGGCGTGCCCATCGTACCGCCGATGTTTTTGCCCAGCCAGCAAGCATAGACCTTATCTTTGTATTCGTTCAGATTCAGTTTGATTTCAAAATTCGGATTGTTTCTCATTTTTTCGCTTTCCTTTCCATAAAGTCAATCCCGCAGGATCTGTCTTTATTATAGCGAAAAAATTGGGATTTGAAAAGCGCAGGATTTTACCTGTTTGTCTCCGTATTTTACTTTTTGAGCGATTACTGCTCCGGCATACGGTGGTTTTCGTCCTCTTGGTATACATTCATCGCGGGATCTTCCTCCTGCTTTCCGAGCAGAGCGATCAGAGCTTCTGCTGTCTCGGCAGGATCAAAGGTTTGATAATGCACGCGCAAAACGTCTCCCGCCGCCATACCCGCCTCGGTACGCGTACCGCCGGCATTGGTATTTTTTTGCACCGACAGAATGACGCACGCAGGCGGCCATAGGATATCGCGGATCTCTTTGCCCACCGCGAACGAGCCCTCGCGCACGATCAGATGCGTGTCAACGATCTGTGCAGTCTTTCCGCGACGATCTGCCTCCACGCGCCCCTCAATGACCGTATCGCTGAAGGCGGTCATTCCCACGCCCTCGATCACCAAAAAGGCAAGCGTTGCGCCCACAACAACCGGCAGGATGTTGGCAAATCCGCAAAGCACCTCCGCCGCAAAGGTAATTGCCATGATCGGCGTACGGGAGGACGCGCTGAGAAAGGACGCCATACCAACCACCACGAAAACGGCATAGGATTCCTGCGGCATCCATCCAAGGGCAATCAAGCCCTCCGCGCACAAAGCACCTACCATTGCTCCGTACGCCAAAGACGGGACGAACAATCCGCCCGTGGCGCCTGCGTGGGTGGCAAAGGTCTGCATCACCGTGCGCACGCAAAAATACAACAGCAACAGATACCACACGCCGCGACCGTGCAGCAATTCCTCGATCAGGTCATGACCGGAGCCGAGAAAGTACGGGGAGGCAATTCCCACCAACGCAACCAGAACGAACACCGACACCAGCTTGAGTGTGAACGGAAACTCCTTGAGCTTTTGGCGGAAGAGCGTTCCCACCGAGCGATACAGCACGGTGAACAGAATTGCACAAATGCCTGCAACCGCACCGACAATGGCTGCTGCCCACAAGTGCTCGGTCGGCAGAAAAAGCTCGTCGGCGAAGGAGAACATGGAAAGCTCCATTCCGCACAGCCCGCACAAAAAGCCTGCGGTGACGGTACTTGCGATCACGGAGGTCGCGGCGGTCATAAAGATCATCGGAGAGAAGCGGCGGTGTGCCTCCTCAAACGCGAAAAAGATTCCGCTGATCGGTGCTCCCGTTGCCGCGGCAAAGCCCGCACACGCGCCTCCCGTCATGATATATCGGTCCCACGCGGGGTTCTTTTTGCCAAGCAGGCGTACCGTTCCGCGTCCGACAGCGGTTCCCATTTGCACACAAGGTCCCTCGTTCCCCAGCGGTAAGCCGCCGAGATAGGAAAGCATTGCCGCCGCAAACAATGCGAAAATGCTTTTGATCCAATCAAAATGGATCAATCCGCGCAGCAGCGCCACCGCTGTGGGGATTCCGCCGCCGCGACAGCTTCTTGCCTGCCGCAGGATCAGCGCGGCGAAAAGCCCAAGCAATGCGACGCCGATCAGCAAAAACGGGAGGCGGTGCAGATCCTGGCGCACGTAAGCGTAAAGACTTGCCGAGAGGGAGATGATGGCGTTTGCCGCCACGCGAAAGCAAAAAACAAGCACTCCCGTAGCAACGCCCGTGACGGTGGAAAACACCAGGCAGGGCGTGAGGATGCTTTTCAGATAAGCAAGGCGATTGGTTTTCATAGGTTTGCTCCAAGATTGATTTTAGGCAATGCCACCCATAGCATTGCCTATTGGTCTGTTTTTGATTTCTTATACTCCGCAAAGGTCATGCCGGATATACGTTGAAAAACGCGGTAAAACGAGCTTTTGTAAGAAAAACCCGTGCGGCGGCAGATCTCCTCATCCGACAGATTCGTCTGTCTTGCCAACTCCATGGCACGGGCAATCTTTTTGCGATTGAGATATTCGGTCAAGGACATATTGAACTTCTTTTTAAAGGCGCGGCTGAAATACGACGGATTGTAAAAGCACTTTCCTGCAAGGCTCTGCAGAGTCAGGTCGAATTCCAGGTTGGAGTCGATATAAGCCGAGAGTGCTTCCCAAATGTCGCCATCCTCCGCTACGTCGTCCCCACTCGTCAGTTTGCGCAGAATGAGGGCGATTAAGACGTTCATATAGCTTTTGAGCACGGTTTTCCAGGAATGCTTTTGTTCGGTATATTCTCTTTGCATTGCGTACAGCAACGTTTCTGCCTCGTCGCGCTCGGCTCCGCGAAAGCTGACACAGCCGTCCTCGTCGGATTCTTGTTGAATTTCCTCAAATGCGGTCAGCTGCAGCACGGAAAACGCATTTTCGGGCGTGATGACGCTTTCGCTCAGCACTTCGGGCTTGAAGCAGATGTTGATGAAAGAGAAGCTCTCGCCCGGTACGAACGCGTGCGTACTGCCGTAGTTGATAAAAAGCAGGTCGCCGTGCCGGACGCGGTAGGTGTTGCCGTTGATGAACTCTTCTCCCCAGCCGTCGGTGATATAGATGATCTCAATAAAATCGTGCACGTGCGTTGGCATATGGCGGGTTTCGTTCGTTTGGGAAAAAATATGAAGCGTGGTGCCTGCCTGGATCAGCTCGTCCGAGCGGTAGACCTTAACATTGCGAGGTTCCACGGTCTTAATCCTTGATGCAGATCCACTCGGCGGCGTGCGGCAGGGACAGAATCCAATCGCACAGCGTATGCCACTCCGCCAATTTGTGCGTACGGCGGGCGTAGTAGATATTGATCAGGTTCTCGTAATTCAGCGTTACGGTGCGCATCTGGTTATAAGACGACGGGAGAAGCTGGATCATATTGTGCCAGCTTTGGCGGTCCTCTTTATTGGCAACGAATTTGAGACGCTCGGACTCCAAATATACGATCATGGCATCCAGCGCGGCAAGCCCGCCCGCATCCAAGCGGTCGTGTGAAAAATCGTCACGCTCGAAGGATTTTGCGTGGATCTTGTGCATGGTTGAAGTGGAATTTGCCACGGTCCCCACCTTGTAGGTGTCGAACTCCTTCCACCAGTAAATCGGCGCGGTGATATCCACCGAAACAAAAATCTGCCGCAAAAACTTGCGGTGATCGCTCCCTGCAAGCGCCAGGCGGTGTCCGAGGTCCAGATCTGCCGCCCCTAACACAAAAGAACCGTCCTCGGCATACGTGCTATCCGACTTTGCCCAGCTGTTCAATGGGTTGCGTGCGCCGCGAATGGCGTTTTCGATGTTCATTACGGATGTGCGCTCGGTTTTCAGCATATCGGTGTTCCTCCGCCTTCTTTTTTCTATATGAGTATACCACACATCGCCTTTTTTGTCAAGAGATATCTTTTTCGGGAGACGCGAGTTTTCATGGAAAAACTTTTGAAAAAGCTTTCCCACACCCTTTCAAAACTTTCACTGAACGAATAAAAACTAACGAGATGGGAATGTACCTACTTCGTTATTTTCTATTTATGCGTTAAAAGTTTGGGGGGCGTGGGGACTTTTTCAAAAGTATTCCACAAAAATCCGCGCCCCGCGTTGAAAGTTTTGATGGGGCTTGGGGAAACTTTTTCAAAAGTCTCCCAAAAAAAATCGCATCTCAAAAACTGCGTCTCTCAACTTCGTCCGCGAAAACCGGGCGTGTGCGGAGGAAAAATTTTGCGGTAGGTATTGACAATTCCGCAATTTTTGTGTATAATTAAAGAGGTATGATATACTCGCATATTTTGTGCATTTTTCATACAAATAATATTTTTATAGGGAGGTGTAAGTATGGTACCAGTATGGGTTCTGATCATCGGTATTGCCGTGGGCTTGGCTGCGGGCGGTGCGGTTGGCTTTATCATCCGGAAAACCATTGGCGAAAAGGCCATCGGTTCGGCAGAAGAAGAAGCAAAACGTATCCTCGAAGACGGTCACAAGGATGCCGAGGCCAGAAAGAAGGAAGTCCTTCTGGAGGCAAAGGAAGAAGTTCACCGTTTGCGCAACGAAGCGGAACGGGAGCTGAAGGAACGTCGCTCGGAGGTCTCGCGCCAAGAGCGCCGTATCACCCAAAAGGAAGAAAACCTGGACAAGAAAACCGAGGCTCTGGAGCGCAAAAACGAGCAGCTGGATGAAAAGCTGAAGGTGAACGACGCTTTGCACGAGCAGATCCAAGGAGTTTTGCAGCAGCATCAGGCGAAGCTGGAGGAAATCTCCGGTTATACCGCCGAACAGGCAAAAGCGGAGCTGCTGGAACAGATCGAGTCTGAGGCGCGCCACGAAATGGCGCAAAAGCTGGACGAGCTGGAAAGCCAATTCAAGGAAGAAGCCGACAGCAAGGCACGCAATCTGCTTTCGCTGGCGATTCAAAGATGTGCGGCTGACCACGTGACCGAGGCAACGATTTCTGCCGTGGCATTGCCCAACGAGGAAATGAAGGGACGCATCATCGGCCGCGAAGGAAGAAACATTCAGAAGCTGGAGACGTTGACCGGCGTAGAGCTGATCATCGACGATACGCCCGAGACGATTACGGTCTCCGGATTTGATCCGGTTCGCCGTGAGATCGCAAGATTGGCGTTGGAAAAGCTGATTGCAGACGGACGCATTCACCCCGCACGCATCGAGGAAATGGTCGAGAAGGCGCGCAAAGAGGTGGAAGCGGTAATCAAGCAGGCGGGCGAGCGTGCAACCTTTGAGGTTCGCGTACACGGAATTCATCCTGAGCTTGTAAAGCTGCTTGGACGGTTGCGTTACCGCACCAGCTACGGGCAGAACGTGTTGCAGCACTCCATTGAGGTGGCATGGCTGGCAGGCATGATGGCAGACGAGATGGGGTTGGATGGTAGCGTGGCTCGCCGTGCAGGATTGCTTCACGACATTGGTAAAGCGTTCCCGCAGGATATGGAGGGCTCGCACGTAGAGCTTGGTGTCAACGCACTGAAGAAGTACAAGGAAAACGCAGATGTGATTCATGCGGTAGAGGCGCACCATAACGACGTTGAACCGCACACGATTGTTGCAGTCTTGGTACAGGCGGCAGATGCTGTATCGGCAGCAAGACCCGGCGCACGCCGTGAGGACATGGAAAACTACATCAAGCGTTTGCAGAAGTTGGAAGAAATTGCAGCAAGCTTCCAGGGCGTGGACAAGGCGTATGCGATTCAGGCAGGCCGTGAAATCCGCGTAATGGTGAAGCCGGAGGTTGTGAACGACGACGGCATGAAGCTGATTGCACGCGAAATGGCGAAGAAGATCGAAGATGAAGTGAAGTATCCCGGACAGATCAAGCTGAATCTGATCCGCGAAACCCGCACCGTTGATTACGCAAAGTAATTGCTCTCTTTCCGATCCGATTTGGATTTTATCATATATTCTACTATGATGAAATGATGCCGTTTTTACGGCTTCCGATAAATCGATAGCAAAGGGGATCTCAAGTGTGAAAGCACATTTGAGATCCCCTAAAGTTTTTGTTTGTAACAATGGAAACATCAATCCCCCTCTGTATGCTTATAAACCTTCTTCCTAAAGCTACCTTTTCCAGGTTACTGACAAACCTTACCGGTAAAAAGCAACTTGTCAAATTGTACAAACAGAAAGGCTCCCTTCGTGCAAAGATTTGCTGACGCAAATCGGGCGTCGGCTTGCCGCCGAGGTCGACTGCGTCATCTCGCGCTGACGCGAAGCGCCTGAGGGATTGTTTTCAAAAAAGTCGTAAATTTTACAATTTCTCCGTCACGGCAGGCCGTGCCAATTTGCTTGCAAATTTTCTCCCATTTACACAAGGGAGGCTGGAATTCTATCGACTTTGTTCATTTTGCTAATACTTTTTTAAAGTCATACTTTGTCAGCAAGCTGTTTTCGTTTTTTATCAAATATTGTTGCCTTTCATTCATCCAGCCGCTACCCCAAAAGAGGACAGAGAACGCAAATAAGGTGCTCCCAAAACGCGTCTCTCTCCTGTTTGGACCTTTTATCACTTTTCTTTCGCCGCATCCAAAGCAGCAAATACCGCCCGCATGGCAGACAGTACCCGCTCTCCGCTCACTGGCACCGCGCCACCGCATATCAAACAATCCAAAAAGGCATCGATCACACCGGAGCTGCTCCGAGGAGGCATGCGGTATAGCACCCGATCGCCGCTCTGTAAGCAGACCTCCACACTCCCGTCCCGAATCTTCATACTCCCGTCGGTTCCGTAAAGCACGGTACCATTTTCCTCTTCGCCGTAGTATGTCCAGCTCGCGGTCATCGTCCCAATCACCCCGTTTTTCAAGCGGAACAAACAAACCGCATTGTCCTCCACGTCCACACGGGAGCCATCCGCATAGCATTTGTCCAGCGTATCCGTCATAGCCTTCACCTTTTCCACCTCGCTGTCCAAAAGGAATTGGATTAGGTCGGTTTTATGGATCCCAAGATCCGCCATGCACCCAAATACGCTCTGCCGCTTGTCAAAGAACCAATTCCCGGTTCCTCTGTCCACACTCCAGTGGTCGGGGCCGCTGTGGCCAAAGCAGGTTCGAAAGGTCAAAATGCGACCGATCACCCCCAGCGCCAATAGCTCCTTCGCTTTGACGTGCTCGCTCATAAACCGCTGATTCTGCGCAATCATCAAGACCTTTCCGCTCCGTCTTGCCTCTGCCGCCATAGCCTCGCATTCTTCCATGCTGGTTGCCATCGGCTTTTCACACAGCACGTGCTTGCCCGCACGCAGGGCGGCAATCGTCGTCTGCGCATGGGCGTTGTTTGCCGTGCAAACGCTGACCGCATCAATCTCCGCACATTCCAATAGCTCCTCCACCGAGGTAAACGCCCGCCCGCCGTATTGCTTTGCCATCTCCTCGGCACGGGATGCGACAAAATCATAATATCCAAACAGCTCCGCCCCCGGATGCGCGGCGTATTCCGGAATGTGCCGCTCCTGCGCGATCCGTCCGCATCCAATGATTCCGATCTTCATATCCTTCAGCAGCGGAACGCACCCTTGATAAAGCCGTTCGCGTGCGTTTCCATGATCTCGCTGACACGGTCAAAATCCTTCATGTCGTAAACGGAGGTCACCCCCGTAAACTTCCAAATTCCTTTTTCCAACAGCTCCATACACCTGCGGCAAAGGTCTGCTTCATAATCAATACGGCGCTCGTGACAGTTGATGGTCGTAATCGCTTTAAAATTCCAAAGCTTGTAATCAATGCTGCGGTCGCCGTCGTTGTGATAGCCGCCAATGCCAAGGCGACCGTGCCCACGCACCAGGTCTCCCGCCAAGCGCAAGCCGTCCTCCGTGCCCGTAAACTCCATTACCGTCTGAATTCCGCCCGTCAGAATATCAAAGTTGTCGCCGTCGCGCGTCAGACTCACGTTGTTCATGGTATCAAAGGTGAGAATGTATTTCTCCGGGATCTGTTCGGGCAGATAGACCTCGGTCGCTCCAAACCGTTTTGCGTTTTCCAACGCTTCGGGGCGCTTGTCAATCGCAATGATCGTCCCATAGCCCATGCTCTTAAAAAGGGAGATGGTACCCAGCCCCATGTAGCCGCATCCCACCACCGCAACGGTGTCACCCAGCGTCTGGCAGGGGAGCTTCATCGCGGCGGAAAGTAGGCAGGCAAGCGGCTCCGAGATCGCGTCCTCGTCCTTCAAGCAATCCGGTACGTGCGCCATCTTCTGTGGCTCCACCACAATATATTCGCGGTACGCGCCGCCGCCAAGCCCCGTCACGCGGTCGCCAACGGCAAAGCCCTTTACCTTTGCGCCAACCTTTTCCACCACACCAACCGATTCGTGCCCCAGCTCGGATACACTGCCGGTTTGCCAGCTGTAAAGCTCCGAGTGGCACATTCCCGTCAGCGTCACTTTCACCAGCATTTGGCCCTCGTTGATTTCAGGCAAGGGCACTTGAACAATCTCTGTCTTCCTCGGTCCCACAACCACCATTTTCTTCATCATTTCCATACAAAAAACCTCCGTTTTGTTTGATTTCCTTTCCATTATAGCAGGTTTGTGCCTTTTTTTAGAGCAGAATTGCGATAAAAATGTGGACAAAAACGACTTTTTGTGTTATACTAAAAGAAAAAAGGAGGCCGAATATGTCGCTCTACATGGTCAATACCTCGCCCTATTTTTATATGCAATACGGGCTGCATACGCACGAGTGCTACGAGCTGATTTTGAATCTGGAAGGCGAGGGAATCGCCATGATTGGGAATTCGGATTACCCATTTTGTCCGGGTAGCGTGCATATCATTCCTCCCAACACCCCGCACAGCAAGACGTCCAAAAATCAGTTTTTGGACATCTATTTTCACACCGATACCCTGCCACTGCTTCCGCCTTCCATCAACAAAAACGAGCCGATCGTCTTTCAGGATGACAACGAAAAAACGCTGGAAACCCTGATGAAAATGATGCTGAACCGCTACCTGCACAGCAATAAGCACGATCCGGTGCTCGAATCCATGTACGAGCTCGCCATGCAGATCATCCGGGAAAATTGCATCAAAAGGCACAAAGATCCCGACGTTGAAAGCTTGATCCAACAACTGGCGCATACCTTTCAGGATCCCGAAATCTCCATTTCCGATCTGCTCGCGGGCACGGGATTCCAAAAGGACCATATCCGCCGCAAATTCATCGCAGAAACGGGCATGACGCCCAATCAGTATCTCACATCTTTGCGCATCACACACGCAAAGCAGTATCTGAAAAAGAGGAAGGAAATGAACCTGAGCATCACCGACATCGGCGCATTATGCGGCTATTACGATCCGCACTATTTTGCACGGATATTCAAGCAAGAAACCGGCATCACCCCCTCAAAATACGCCGCGGAGCATCGAAAAGCCTAAATTAAATCCCATCAGTTAACCAACGAAAAAGGATGCGGTTTTTAGGGACGCGTTTTTTCGTTGGAAAACTTGAAAAAGTTTTCCAACACCCTTTCAAAACTTTTACCGCATAAATAAAAATTGACGAGGCAGGAACATTCTTACCTCGTCTATTTTTTATTCTTGTGTTGAAAGTTTTGAAGGGTGTGGGGGACTTTTTCAAAAGTCCCCCACAAAAACATGTTTCAAAATTACTGAAGCTCTGCGAAATACTTAATGGTGCGAACCATCTGGCTGGTGTAGGAGTTCTCATTGTCGTACCAAGAAACAACCTGTACCTGGTAGGTATCCTCGTCGATCTTTGCAACCATGGTCTGGGTTGCATCGAAGAGAGAACCGTAGGTGATGCCGATAACGTCGGAAGAAACGATGGGATCGGTGTTGTAACCGAAGGATGCGGAAGAAGCAGCCTTCATAGAGGCATTGATGCCTTCCACGGTGATGTCCTGACCCTTAACGACAGCAACCAACAGGGTGGTGGAGCCGGTGGGAACGGGAACGCGCTGAGCGGAGCCGATGAGCTTGCCGTTCAGTTCGGGGATAACCAGGCCGAT
>JAFTLZ010000110.1 GCA_017452665.1 Clostridia bacterium | reverse complement strand
CTATACATAACATTTGCAACTGCCTTTGTTTACTCTTATCCTTTTTCCTGTACATAAAAAACACCTGCCTTTACGGTATCTATTATACCATAAATGCAGGTGTTTCGTCAATACGACATCCCTTTTCGTCTACAGTCTGCCGTGAGCAATCACTTTAAGGGATTGCTCACGAATCTTTGATTGGTGTTAGGCTTTGAAAAGAACTCTGCAAATCTCCGTATTTCCGATATACAGATAAGCAAAAACATCTGCTTCATTCAATATTGGGCTACCGCAATGAGTGAATGATTTTCCATCTTCTTCAATCATAGTGTTTTCTGCTCCAAATACCGAACAAAAGAATTGATACCATTGTTCAAGGATAATGCTTGAAGAAAACTCATAATTCACCTCTGTGCATCGGTCGTCTTTCCAATATGTTTGGCAACTTCGGTTCAATAATATAACTTCGAATGTTTGACAGCTTGATGTGAGTTTTTCATCAACTGCGTTCAATCTATCGGTTCTGCAAATCAATCTTAAATGAATTCTGTTCATATATCGTCTTACCTCAAAAATTCTCCAACAGTTTCATTCCCATACTGCTCTTTATACGTCTTTCCAAAAGCGTTAGGTGCGATATAACTCATATCTGCGCCGCTATTGATAAGCAGATCGAAAATGCGCGATATATCGGAACGAAGTTCCGCTGTAAGTATGCGGTCGTTGCTTCCCTTAGTCGGTAAGATCTGACGCGCCTGCAAACACGCTCTGTCTATGCAAGCGTTTCCGTAGGAATCCTTTGCGTTCACATCTGCGCCGAGCAAAATGAGCTTTTGAAGAATGGTAAAAGCAACATCCGCTTCTTCTTTGGTGTTCTCCACTTCAAGACCATCGGGGCGGTTGACATTCCAACAGCTATACATAATAGCACGATTGATGGCATCGTGAATTACGGGAGCTCGCCACGGGTTCGCGCAGGACTCGTCCTCAATAAAGTTCACGTCGGGGTGATACTCAAGCAAAAGCTCGATCATTTCGGTGCTTGAGTCTTTCAATGCCACCTGTAAGGGAGATTGACCGTCATACTTTTTAGGCGCTCCCTTGAGGGTGCAAAAGATAAGTTCGGGCGACTTGTCAAGCAATGCCTTGACGGTCGCTATATCATTTTTCTGTATTGCTGTAAATAGTTTTTTCATACTTCATCCTCAAATATAATCTACATCTGTGCGGTAGCCATACACGAATACTGCATCCTCGGTCACTTCACCTGGAACGTGGATTTTTCGTAAAATATCAAGAACAATTTGTTTGTTTTTTGGAGTTAAATATATTTTCAACCACTCGATTTCTTTATTATCCTCCATACTAACGCCAAAATGTGTCCAGGTACTATCATTGTATATGTATCCGCTGGTTGATTTGGTTTCCCATTGAATATGTATTTTTGAAAGTGTGGGATTTTCCGAACATTCAACATCATAATAAAACGCTTTGAATATCTCTATCCACTTTGTATTATTCATTTTCTATACTCCTGCCCAAATTATTTCTGAACCCATTTGTGTTCTGCTACGAATGAAATATTGCCTCATTCCATCAAATCTTATATTTGACAAAAAATTCTACGTTACTAATTAATTTTGTTTCTTCAAATCCAGTGTTCTTAAAAAATCGTCCGACAAAAGCGTTTCGGGGGAAACTCCGCGCAAGCGCAACGGCTCGTTTGGATCTGTAATGCGGCGAAAGACCATTTGCCGCAGAACCGAGAGCAGGGAAGGCTCGATCCAGTAAGAAAATTCGGTTTCGGGGGCTTGCTTTTCGTATTTTTTTAGCTGCAGGTACAAATCCAATCCGTCGGAGGCATCGTGCCAAAGATCGGCAAATAAAAAGTCAAATTCTTCTTTCTTCAGACTCCGATTTAAATAGTCAAACGCATCTGCCTGCACGATGTGTAGCTTTTCTTTGTGTGGGAACTGCGGCAGAATATACGTTTTGAAAAGGGAGATGACCTCAGGATCTTTTTCCACCACAACAACTCTTGTGACCTCTGCTTTTTGCGTTGCGTGAAAGGCATAGTACCCAAGCCCCAACCCAAGCGTCAGCACGTTTCCGCGGCTTTTTGCAATCGGCTCGCGCATCGTTTCCACCTCGTTCGGTGTTACGGTCATCCACTCAATTCCGTTTTCGAGAACTGCGGGAAAGCAATATTCTTCGGCAAAGTATCCGATTTGCGGAATTTCGCGAAAGCCCTTGGTCAGGACGGGATGATTGCACACGAAGGGCTCATAGGGCGCGTAGGAATGGGTACAAAGCTCCCATTTTCCAAATGAAACCTCCGGAATTTTTACCGTTTTGGCATAGGCATCCTCCCGATACGGCGTAGGATCCAAGCGGTGCAATCCTGGGGTAAAATATTGTCGCTCCAGCATTCGGTGGGCGCGATTATCTGCAGTGTCCAGCCCACAGGCGGCGGCAAACAGCGTGCGGAATGCCTCGTCGTCGGTGACATTGCATTCTGCCGCAAGCTCGTGAACCATCTCCGACGTCAGAAAGCGCGGGTGATCGTTGATATATTCACTTAAAATGCGCACGATCATCTCGTTGTCGCGCATCGTGTTTTGCAGTTCGGAAATTGAAATCATTCGCAACCTCCTATTTGATTCCTTTTGATTATTATACACTATTTTGATGGTTCGTGCAAGTCTTTTCGTGGGATTCTTCTCAGGATTTTTATGGGAAGCGTTGACATTGCCCCCAAAATATGCTATAATCAAATTCAACTTAGCGGCAAGCGCGTTGGATTTTAGGAGGTAGGATATGGATATCAGCAAAATTGATCGCAATTTTAAGATTGAAAATAACATTGGGGAAGCGGATGTTGCTTTTTATGATGTGCGGCAAGAGCCGTTCGAGCTTTACGGTTTGTATGAGCCGCGGCAAACGGCTGTTTTTCAGCGCCTGCCGGATGAGATCGGACAAAATGTCAGTCCCGGAGTGGCATGGTTATATCAGGATACCGCCGGCGGACGCGTTCGCTTTTGTACCGATTCCCGCTACGTTGCCATCAAGGTGGTGACGCCGAGCATTTGCCATATGTCGCATATGCCGCTTTCCGGCAGTTCCGGATTTGACTTGTATCTGGACGATCCCATAACCGAATCCAGCCTCTACGTGGGGGCGTACCGTCCCACAACAGAAAAGCAGGAGAGCTACGAAGGAAAAGTCGTTTTCAAAAATCGGAAAATGCGTTATTTTACAATGAATTTTCCAACCTACAATCATGTAAATCAGCTATATATCGGTTTGCAGGAGGACGCAACGGTGGCTAAGGGAATGCCGTACAAGAGTGTTGCACCGATTGTGTACTATGGCAGCTCGATTACGCAGGGCGGATGCTCGGCTCGCCCCGGAAACGCCTATCAGGCAATCATCAGCCGCCGTATGAACATGGATTTTCTCAATCTCGGTTTTTCCGGGAACGGAAAGGCAGAGGAGATGATGATCGATTACCTCGCACAGCTGAAAATGTCGGTGTTTGTGTCGGATTATGATCACAATGCACCCGATGTGGAGCATCTCAAAAATACCCATTGCAAGCTGTACGAGCGAATCCGCGCTGCACATCCGGATATCCCGTATATCATGCTTTCCCGTCCGGATTATTTGCGTGATATTTCCGATGGCAACGAACGCCGTGACGTGATCATAGATACCTTCCGCTATGCCAGAGCGCAGGGGGATAAAAATGTATACTTTATTGATGGCGAAAGCTTGTTCCGCGGTCCTTATGCCAATCTTTGCACGGTGGATGGCTGCCATCCCACTGATATGGGCTTTGCTTTGATGGCGGATGCGATCGAGCATGAGCTGCGGGTTGCATTTGCGGAGCAATATCTATGAAAATTGCAATCATCGGCTACTCCGGCAGCGGAAAAAGTACGCTTGCCAAGCTTTTGTCCGAATATTATCAGATTCCGCTTTTATATTTGGATACCGTTCATTTTACCGCAAATTGGATGGAGCGTGAGAAAGAGGAACGGGCGCGTTTGGTGCGGGAATTTTTGCAAAACGGGAGCTGGGTGATCGACGGGAACTACACAAAGCTGTTTTATGAGGAACGGCTTGAGCAGGCCGATCAGATCATTTTTATGAATTTTTCACGCTGGAATTGCTTTTTTCGTGCCTGCAAACGGTACCGTACGTATAAAAATCAAACCCGCGAATCCATGGCTGACGGATGTAATGAAAAAATGGATTTTGAATTTGCCAAATGGATTTTGTGGGATAGCCGAACAAAAACGCGGCGTGCGCATTTTCGGCAGATCATTGATTCCTACCCGAAAAAAGTAACGGTCATCCGAAATCAACGGGAGCTGGACCGTTTTACCGCACCTTTCAAAAAAGCAATATTTACATAGAACAAAGCAGTTTTAGCATGGCTTTTTGATGAGATTTGTGTTATAATGTTGGTGCGATATCCCAAATGAAAGGATGATATTCATATGAAAGCCAAAATCGGATTGATACAAGTGAAACAGGAGGCGAAAGACTTATATGCCGAGCGCACGCAAAAGCTCTTAGACGCTGCCGAGGCCTGCTTTTTGGAGGGAGCGGATTTGGTGTTCTTTCCGGAAGCGTATCAGCACGTTCCTGATCGTACGATCATTTACCGTCCGAAGGATCTGGCAGAGGTGAACCGTGAGTGGAAGCATCGCTGTTCGGCACTGGCGAAAAAATACCATGCTTATCTTGTTCCGTGGGATTATGAGCTTGCCGACGATGGACGCGTGTACAATTCCTCCTATATTCTTGATCGCGAGGGGCGGGAGATCGGACGTTACCGCAAGGTGCATCTGACGCATAGTGAACAGACAAAAGGGCTTTCAAACGGTACTGATTTTCCGGTATTTGATCTGGATTTCGGAAAGGTTGGTATTATGATTTGCTTTGACAATTATTTTCCGGAATCGGCTCGTATTTTGGGGAATCGCGGGGCACAGCTGGTTTTGTATCCGCTTTATGGAGATACGCTCTTTCCGCAATGGGAGCTGAAAATGCGTGCGCGCGCCATTGATAATAGTATGTACGTTGCACCTTGTCGGATTGATTCCAGATGTACTGACATTGTTTTTACAGGATTGGTCTCGCCGGAAGGCACCGTTTTGCACCGCTTGGACTCGCAACCTGCGCATTTGGTAGTTGATGTGGATATGGATCGCGAAGTGAAAACACAAACCACAGGGATGCGCGAGTACACCGAAAATATCCGATCCTATCTGGATCGCTGTCACCGCCCGGACGCCTATGTGGGATTGTTAGAAATGCCGCCCGTAAAGGACTGGGAGACCGTATTTTACGGAAAGGTACCGGATGTGATGACCAAGGAGCAGTACGAAAAGACAAAATAATGCTTTGCAGGGGAGGGAATTATGCAATATCTTGACCGATTTGAATTGGCAAGCGCCGACGATGAGGACGGCTATGTTCTCTCTTTTCCGCATAAGTTAGAAATGTCATGCTATTCGGGAAATGTTTACCCGTTCAAAATTTTTCCGCAAAAGGGATTGAAAAGTCTTGATTTTGCACCGATTACGCTCTTTTACGGCGGAAACGGTTCCGGAAAATCCACACTTTTGAACGTGATTGCCGAAAAATTGGAGCTTTCTCGCACCTCTCCCGCAAATCTGACACCTTATTATAAAGATTATCTGGATTTTTGCCGCTATGATTTGACCTTTGGCAAGCACGTGCCGACGGAAAGTGCGATCATTACCAGCGACGATGTGTTTGACTTCCTTTTGGATGTCCGCGCACTCAATGAGGGCGTTGACCGCCGCCGTGAAGAGCTGTTTGATGAGTATGATCGGATCAATTCTTACCGCGAGACGCATGGGGAATCCTTTCGGATGCGTTCGCTGGAGGATTACGAGGAGTTGAAGCGCCACAATGAAGGACGTAGCCGCTCTAAAAATCAGTATACCAAGCGTCGGCTTCCGCAAAATTTGTCCGGAAAATCCAACGGCGAGAGCGCATTTGCATACTTTACGAGTCGGATCCGAGAGGATGCACTGTATCTGTTGGACGAGCCGGAGAACAGTCTCTCAGCTAAGCTGCAGATCGAATTGGCAAAATTCATCGAGGATTCGGTGCGGTTTTACCGTTGCCAGTTTATCATTTCCTCACATTCACCCTTTCTTCTTTCCCTAAAGGGGGCAAGGGTATACGATTTGGATGCATCTCCCGCTTGTGAGAGAGAATGGACCGAGTTGGAAAATATTCGCACATATCACGATTTTTTCGAGCGACACCGAGAGGAGTTTTAAAAAATGGGGGTGTCTCAAATTTACAATTTGAGACACCCCCTCAGCTTGTAGACCAAAGGTATTCAATTTGTAATATTGCACAAATTTGTTAGTAGCGCTTTTTCTTTTGACCAAGAAGGCGCAAATGTAAAAGCTTGGCAAAAATAAAAGCTCCATAAAGAGGCTATTTCGCCCTCTGCGGAGGGCGAGGAGGGCTCCGCGCCCTCCACTGCGCGAGCTTTTGAGAAAATCACACGCGCAAGCGCG
>JAFTLZ010000109.1 GCA_017452665.1 Clostridia bacterium | reverse complement strand
CTGAAATACCAACGTACATTCAGCCGTATCAATGCAGCTTCCACTAGATACTTGTCGGCACCTGTAGCGATACAAATTTTAACGCTTTTTTGGAAAAGCCTTTCCATAAAATCCCGAACACCCTTTTTTTGCGGTGCTGTGTTACGGTAAAAGTCCTCGATCATATCGTTTACGCCGTTTACGATCTCGGCAACCGATAAGGTAACACCATACTGGGTGCGATAGTATTCTGCGGACTGCTCCAAGGTAAACGTCTTAAAGGTTTCGGTGAAATCTTCTCTCGGCTCAATACCAAGAGAACGGAGATAGTCCTCGCCTATAGTATCCCATATGGACATGGAGTCAAGGAGCGTACCGTCAAGATCGAATATTGCTCCCTTGATCATTTTGTTACCGCCTGCTCGGTGAGAGCCTTCAGCTCGGCTGTTGCGCTTGTAATATCCCTTGCAGCAAAGATGGCACTGATAACAGCAATTCCGCAGATACCGCTCCCTTTCAGCTGTAAAACATTATGTTTTCCAATACCACCGATGGCAACAACGGGAATACTGACTGCCTCGCAAATGGCTTTCAGCGTTTCATGGCTCACATCATCGGCATCTGACTTTGAGCCTGTGTGAAAGACCGCGCCGACACCGAGATAATCTGCACCGCGCGCCTCGGCAAGAAGGGCTTGTTCCACAGTCTGTGCCGATACACCGAGTATCTTATCTTCTCCGAGAATGGCGCGGACATTCCCCGCCTCCATATCGCTCTGTCCAACGTGAACACCATCAGCGTTCATTTTTCTTGCAATCTCCACATTGTCGTTGATGACGAAAGGCACGTTGTATTTTTTGCAAAGCTCCTGTATTTCAATGGCTTCGGCAAGAAAGGAGACATCGTCAAGCTCTTTTTCGCGGAGTTGAACGAAGGTAGCACCACCCCGCAAGGCTTCCTCCACCTGCTGGTAAAGCGTTTGTTTACCGAGCCACGAGCAGTCTGTGACTGCATACAAAAGCAGATCTTTTTTATCGCACTTCATATTTTTCTCCTTTGTTTAAAGTTTCGGCATCCATATTGTAGATGGCATCGATGATGCGATTGCGGAGCGTGGAATTTCCTTCGCCTACCTGCATATTCGCCACACCGATCTCCCCCGCAAGTCCCATCAGGCAAACAGCGGCGGCAACCGCTTCGGTCTTGTTATCCGGATTGGCAACAGCATAAGCAGTTGCAATACCGGAAAGCTGACATCCCGTACCGGTTATCTTACTCATTTCGGGACGACCGTTGCGGATCACGTAGCACTTTTCCGCATCTGCAACAAGGTCGATCGCACCCGTGATGGCAACGACAGCTCCCGTCTTAGAAGCAAAACTCTTTGCGAAGGTTACCATCTGATCGAGGTTGTCATCGGTCACGGTATCTGCCGCATCCGCATCTACCCCCTTGGTCGTTCCGCTGCCGAGAGAGAGCGTTTTGATCTCCGAGATATTACCGCGAATCACATCAAACTTCACCTTCTCCATAAGCGCAACAGCAGTGTTGGTTCGTAGAGCACTTGCACCTGCACCGACAGGATCAAGCAGAACAATGTGACCGAGCTCATTTGCCTTTGCTCCTGCGATAAACATCGCTTCAATGCTGCGCTGATTCAACGTGCCAATGTTAATATTGAGTCCTCCGCAGATGGAGGTGATATCTGCCACATCGTCGGGTTCGTCCGACATAATGGGACTACCTCCGCAGGCGAGAAGCACGTTTGCCACATCATTGACGGTAACATAATTCGTGATATTATGTACCAGAGGTGTGTTCTTTCTTACGTTTTCAAGACAGTTTCCAAGCATTTTTTACCTCTTTCTCCGATCAATTCGGAATGTTATTTTTTAATAAACGGGAGTTCTTTGAGGAAACAAAAAAAGGAAGCCACCGATTTGGTAACTTCCGTAAATCCTATGTTCCTCCCAATATCCTTATATCAGGCATCCCTACGTTGGCATTATCCAAATCAGGTTCTCGGTCGAAGGTCACACCTTCCTCTCAGCCTGTATACAAGCTCCCGCTATTTTATTGTAACGGTATTATATCACACTGTGTCACATAATTCAAGGCTTTTCTGTAAATTATTTGACTTTAGCATGGTTTTTCTTTTTCATTTTGGCAGACTTGCATTCCTTTTGCATTTATTCTTTTTTCGGCGTGTGACCGTATTTTTTCTTATAAAGTCTGATAAAAAAGGACAGATTGGAAAACCCGGATGCTTCCGCCGCCTCGGATACGTTATATTCACCGCTTTGTAGCATGGTTCTAGCGTTTTTTAGGCGAAGATCGTTTCGGTAATCAATCGGTGACATACCCGTATATTCCCGAAAAAGTCTGCGGAAATTGACCTCGCTCATATCGCATAAGTCGGCATAATAGGCTACGGTTTCGTTTTTATCCCAATACTCCGTAATTTCAGAAAGAGCTGATTGAAGCTTTTTGTATTTCGTCGGTATCTTCGAGTAGCTTTCATCAATCTGCCACAACAGATTGTAAAGGCAGGAAAGATAATAAAACGGATGGTTTGATATATGGTTTTCCACAGGCTTAAAAAATGCTTCGATTAACTCTCCTGCGTTTGGAAGCCCAATTTTCGCAGGCACGGACAGATAAGTGGGTAACGCTCCTGTTGCAAGGTCGAATTGTACAATTTTGATCTCGGTATTTTCTTCCAGATATATGCCAGTATAGAGGCTGTTTTTGGGAATGAAGATCAGTTCTCCCGCATCGACATATATGCCCTCCTTTTCTCCGGTGTGGAAAGTGTCGCACATCCTGCCTTTGACAGTATAGATGAACCCATGTTTGATTCGTCCGCTACGAAAGGAATGCTTATAGTTTTTTGGCCTCGACACATTTTGAATATCGATATTCTCAACCGTAAAATTGGGCTCCTGCAAGTTATACTGATATTTCATGTCATCACCTCAAATATATTTTACACCATTATCGTGGCATTGTCAATACAAAATGATCGAATCGTGTTAAAAAATATCGTGTTTGTAATTGCAGATGCCTCTAATTTGTGTTATACTGAAACAAATAATGTAAGCAAAAAAAAGGACAAACATATGAAAGAAAACTACTTGCTAAAAACGGATACCGCAGAGCGGCTCTACCGTGAATGTGTAAAAGAATTACCCATAATTGATTTTCACAATCACGTATCGGTTGCAGATATTGCGGCTGACAAACGCTTTGAGAATCTTCACGAGCTCTGGCTCGCGTCTGACCCGTACAAGCACCGCCTGATGCGTATTTGCGGGGTGAACGAGCATTTTATTACGGGAGGCGCAGAACCTTACGAAAAATTTGAAAAATTCTGTGAGATATTCCCCTACCTTGCCGGAAATCCCGTATACGATTGGTCTCGGATGGAGCTCTCTTATGTATTCGGGCTCAATGTGCTCCCATCAAAGGAGACAGCAAGGCGCATTTACGACACGGCGGGAGAAATGCTGAAAGGCGCGGATTTTTCAAACAATGCAATTCTTGCACGCTTCAATATAGAATATCAATCTCCCGTGGCATCGCTTACGGATGATTTGTCTTGCTTTGACGGCAAAACAGTGGCGCCATCCCTGCGCGGCGACAACCTGTTGGAACCAACGAAAGAGTTGATTTCGGAGATTTCACAAAAAACGGAAAAGCAAATACATGATACCGATTCCTATATAGACGCAGTATCCGTTTTGCTTGACCGCTTTTCAGCCGCGGGGTGCCGATTTGCCGACCATGCGCTTGATGCGGGATTCTTTGAGGAGGATTCCGAAGGCAAAAAGACCGCAATGCTCGCACGCCTTGGTGTCGAATACGCCAAGCGTGGCTGGACGCTTTTGTTGCATATCGGCGCCAAGCGCAAAACCAGTACTCGCCTTGCTCGCCTGGCAGGTCCTGCGGGAGGATATGCCGCCGCAGGAAGCAATTTCCCCATTGCGGCACTCTGCGATCTGCTTGGCTCTATGGAGGAAGAGGGCGGCTTGCCCGATACGGTGTTGTTCCCCCTCAACATGAATGATCAGGCGGCGCTCGCGGTCATGCAGGGCTCGTTCTCCGAGGACGGCACGCCATCCAAGGTTCAGCTGGGCCCTGCCTGGTGGTGGTGCGATCATTCCTTTGGGATCAAAAACACGCTTTCTTGCATCGCTTCCTTTGGTGTGCTCTCTCAGTTCATCGG
>JAFTLZ010000108.1 GCA_017452665.1 Clostridia bacterium | reverse complement strand
TTAACCGCGCCGGTGTTCAGTTGCTGATCTTCCTTGCGGCATTGCAAGGTGTTTCGCCTGCAATTTACGAGGCGTGCAAGATCGACGGTGCTACTTCATGGGAAACCTTCTGGAAGGTGACCTTCCCGATCATCAGCCCGATGATTTTGGTAAATGGTGTGTATACGATCATCGACTCGTTTACAACCGACAGTAACCCGGTTATGTCCTATATTGCTGAGGTTTACAAGCTGTACAGTGAGCGAAGCACGGCAATGGCTTGGATGTATTTCTTGATTGTAATGTTGGTGGTAGCAGTAATTGCCGCAATCTTCTCGGCATTCGTATTCTACCAGCGTAAAAATGACTGAGAAAGGGGGAGAAAACCATGAACGCACAAAATACAGAAAAAAAGGCGACGATTAAGCGGGAATCGAAAAATAAGATTCGTGCGGATTTTGACCGTTTACCGCTGAAGGAACGCTTGAAGGCGAAGTTCTTGAATTTCTACTTCTTTCAAAAGGTGATTCTCGCAATCTTCCGTTGGGTACTGATGCTGGGTATTTCTTACATCGTCATCTATCCTTTTATTACCAAAATCGCAGGTTCCATCATGGCACCCGAGGATTTTATCGATGTTTCGGTTCGTTTGATTCCGAAAAACTTCTCGCTTGATATCTATCGCGCGATCATCGAAGAGCTTGGATATTTTGAAGCACTTGGAAATACGTTTATCCTCTCTTTCTCTACCGCAATTATCCAGATGTTGATCTGTTGCTTGATCGGATACGGATTTGCAAAATTCAAATTCCGCGGCAGAAATCTGATCTTCCTTCTGGTTATGCTGACGATGATCGTTCCTCACCAAACTCTGCAGCTTTCCATGTACTTGGAATTCCGTTACTTTGATATCCTTGGCATTGTCAAGCTGCTCAAAGGCGGCGGAATCGAGTTGTTTGGCTGGAACATCAAGGATCTTGGCGAGGGCGTAGCGGCTTTCTTTGAAAGCTTGGATGTTTTGCCGAATGTGATCCAATGGGGTGAATATGAGGTGCGCACAGGCGTTACTGCATATCAGGTCTCCATGGAGCTGAGCCAATCCGGTATTGACTTGACAAATACGTATGCGCCGTTAATCATTCTCTCGTTGGGCGGTTTGGCGTTTAAGAACGGCTTGTACATCTTCCTGCTTCGTCAGTTCTTCCGCGGGATCCCGGATGAATTGGAAGAATCCGCTTATATTGACGGTTGCGGTACCTTCCGTACCTTCGTGCAGATCATTCTTCCTTTGTCCATCCCGATGATGGTTACGGTATTCATGTGTGCCTTCTGCTGGCAGTGGACCGATGACTTCTACACCTCTTTGCTTTTGAAGAGTGGTAGCGTAAGCAGTACGCCGCTGTTGCTCGACTTGGTCAACGTGGTTCCGGAATCCTTGAAGAATACTTCCTTTGCAGGACAGACTTTGTACGAAACCTCAATACGAAATACTTGCGGTTTGATGATTATCTTCCCGTTGGTAATCGTATATGCTTTCGGACAGAGATTCTTGGTACAAGGTATCGAGCAATCCGGTATTGCAAACTGATTTTATCATTTTATTGCAAAATCAAAAATGGCAACCGTGCAGAAATGTACGGTTGCTTTTTGTATTACGAAAGCTGTTTAAGTGATGAAATTTTTTATAAAAAAGACCGCTACCGAATCCGTTTGATTCTGTAGCGGTTTTTTCTATCAATTCTTATTTCCAAAGGTTTCGTTGTAGCAAATAATCGCCTCGCGTATGATCTGCTCCGCCATATCACGCCCGAAGAGTGATTGCACATCGGTTTGTTTGTTTTCCAACTGCTTGTAAACCGTAAAAAAGTGCATAATCTCGTCAAAAATATGCGCAGGCAGTTCGTCAATGGAGCGGATTCCAAGATATGAGGGATCGGAAAAGGGAACCGCGATGATCTTATCGTCCATTTTTCCGCCGTCCAGCATACGCATCACCCCAATGGGGTAAACGCGCATCAGCGTCAGCGGATAAATCGGCTCGGAGCAAAGCACCAAAACGTCCAAGGGGTCACCGTCATCGGCAAAGGTGCGCGGGATAAAGCCGTAGTTCGCGGGGTAGTGCGTGGACGTATACAAGATGCGATCCAACTTCAGCAAGCCGGTATATTTGTCCAGCTCGTATTTGCATTTGCACCCCTTCGGAATTTCGATTACCGTACAAAAATCGGTAGGGGAGATTTGTGCGGGATCCATATCATGCCAGATGTTCATAAAGCTCCAAACAACTCCTTTTAGAAAAAATTGGGTTTATTTGACGTAATCAAATTCAAAATCGTAAATCGAAACCGTGTGGCCATCGCGGCAGCCCTTTTGCTCCAGCGCTTCAAAAACACCGCTTTTTTGCAGGACACGCTGGAAGAAGTTCAAGGATTCGTAATCGCTGAAGTTGATTTGTCCCATCAAATTCTTCAGCCATTCACCCTCCACGTAGAAGGTATTGTTTTCGCGGCGAATCACCGTGTCTTTTCCGCCGCCAACGTATGCATCCTCAGGTGCGTATTCGCTTTCGTAGACCTTCATGGGGGGAAGTTCCTTCAGCCGTTCGGCAACCAAACGGATCATTTCGTCCAATCCCTCTCCCGTCACTGCCGATACGTAAAGCAGCTCCCATCCGTTTTCCTTTACGTAAGCCTCAAACGCAGGAATATCAACGGTATCGCGGTCCAGTGCATCGCACTTGTTCGCAATGATGATCTGCGGGCGCGTCGCCAGCTCCGAGCTGTAGCGCTCCAGCTCATAGTTGATCTTTTGAATATCTTCTACCGGATTTCTGCCTTCAAAACAAGAAATATCTACCACGTGCAAAAGCAGTTGGCAACGGTCAACATGGCGCAGGAACGCGTGTCCCAGCCCTGCGCCGTCCGCCGCGCCTTCAATCAATCCGGGAATATCCGCGGCAACAAATCCGCGCACACCATTGGTTTGTACCACACCAAGATTGGGAGAGAGCGTTGTGAAGTGATAGTCGGCAATCTTCGGCTTTGCGGACGAGATACGGGCAAGAATCGAGGATTTTCCCACGCTGGGATAGCCGATCAAGCCCACGTCTGCCAGCATTTTCAGCTCCAAAAGGACTTCTTTTTCCTCGCCTTCGGTGCCGTTTTTGGCAAACAACGGAACCTGTCTGGTCGGAGTGGCAAAGTGACGGTTGCCCCAGCCGCCACGGCCGCCCTTGCAGGCAACGTAATTCGCACCGTCATTCTCGGACATATCGTGGATCACTTTTCCGCTCTCCGCATCACGGATCAGCGTTCCGGGAGGCACCATGATGATCAAGTCGTCAGCGGTTGCCCCATGGAACTTGGAGCCTTTTCCGTCGCCGCCGCGCTGTGCCACAAATTTGTGCTTATAGCGGAACGCCAAAAGGGTATTGGTGCCCTCGTCCACGCGGAACACCACATTTCCGCCATGCCCGCCATCACCGCCGTCGGGACCGCCTGCGGCAACGTATTTTTCGCGGCGGAAAGAGACCGCACCGTTTCCGCCGTCTCCCGCCTTGATATATATTTTTACGTGATCAACAAACATAGTATTCACGGGAAACTCAAGAAAATCCCGTATTCCTTTCAAAGCATTGGTCAAATGGGCAATTTATTTGCCGTCGTCGCCCTTCATGCGGATAATCAGCTTAATGGGCGTACCAGCAAATCCAAAGGTGTCGCGCAAGCAGTTTTCGATAAAGCGCTGATACGAAAAATGGAACAGCTCTACGTTGTTGCAAAAGATGACAAACGTGGGAGGCGCAACGCCGATCTGCGTCATGTAGTAGATCTTGAGTCTGCGGCCCTTGTCGGACGGTGGCTGTACACGGATCATCGCGTCGCCCAGCACGTCGTTCAGCATTCCCGTGGTAACACGCATTACCGATTGATTGTAAACGTAGATGATGCGCTCAAACAGTGTCTGCACGCGCTGTCCGGTCTTTGCCGAAATATAAAGGATCGGCGCGTAAGGCATATAGGCAAGCTCGGTGCGGATCTTGTTGTTAAATTCGTTGACCGTCGAGTTATCCTTTTCGATCAGATCCCACTTGTTCACCACAATAATCACGGCTTTCCCCGTTTCATGTGCAATGCCGGCAATTTTGGTGTCCTGATCGGTAATTCCCGTGGAAGCGTCGATCATCAAAATGCAGACCTGCGCTCGTTCCACCGCCATATGTGCGCGCAACACGCTGAAATGCTCGATCTTATCGTCAATTTTGGATTGACGGCGAATGCCCGCGGTATCAATAAAGGTGAATTTTCCGTACTCATTCTCCACCTGGGTGTCCACCGCGTCGCGCGTGGTGCCCGCAATGTCGGAGACGATCAAACGGTTCTCGCCAATCAGCTTGTTGATGATCGAGGATTTTCCCGCATTCGGTTTTCCGATCACCGCAACGTGAATGCTGTCGTCATCCTCCTCCGTGTCCTGCCAGTCACCCAGCTCAGAGATGCAGGCATCCAAGAGGTCGCCCGATCCGCTTCCGTGAATACTGGAAACGCCGATCGGATCCTGGTGAAAGCCCAGCTCGTAAAATTCATAAAACTCCAAGGGGAGGTCGCCAATGCTGTCGCACTTGTTGATGCAGGGAACAACGGGCTTGCCGCTTTTCTTCAGCATCACGGCAATCTCGCGGTCGTCTGCGGTCATACCCGTGCGTACGTCGCACATAAAGATGATCACATCTGCCGTGTCAATGGCAATCTGCGCTTGCAGACGCATCTGCTTGAGAATGATATTATCGGTTTTCGGCTCAATTCCGCCGGTGTCGATCAGAACCAGCTTCTTTCCGCGCCATTCGGTCTCGCCGTAAATGCGGTCGCGGGTCACGCCGGGAGTGTCCTCCACAATCGAGCGGCGCTCGCCGATCAATTTATTAAAAAGTGTACTTTTGCCTACGTTGGGGCGCCCAACAATGGCGATAACAGGTTTTGACATATCGGTTCCTTTCTAAAAACTGCAAAGCAAAACTGCAAAGCAGGGGATTGGTCATTGAATTCCGAGCATGGCTTTCATCAGCTCGGCACCGTTATTTTTTACGGCACGAACGGGAACGTTCAACGCGCTTGAAAGCTGTTCCGGGGTCATGTCGTCCAAAAAAATATCGCCGTCCGCGCGCAGCATTACGGCAGGAAAGAGCAGCTCATCCCCTAGCGCCTTTTCGGAAAGCTGGGACAAAACATCCTGCCCGGTCAAAAGTCCGGCAACGGTCACGCTTTCTCCAAAAAAACGGTTTACAATGCGGTAAACGTGAACCTTCAGCCACGGAACGCGCGTCTCCAGCTTTTGCGCCAGCTTGCAAATATGGTCGTATGCCGCAACACCCGTAGCGATCGAAACAGTACGGGACGCATGTTCCGCTTCCCACAATCCGTCGGGATCCTCCAGCTCAAAATCAAATTCCGACTCCAGCGAGGTCAGCATCCCAACTCCGTTTTCGATCTGCGAATAATCCTCGTAGTGCCCGTCCGACGGGAGGGGAAGACCGGCACGAACGTAAAACTCGTCTGAGCAATAAAACAAACGAGTGCCATACTTTTGCAAGCAACGGTCTCCAAAATCCTGCACTTGCCGAATTACCGCGGTACAATCTTCTGCTGAAAAGGGCTGCAGAGGATACAGCTTTTCGCGGTATTTTGTCAATCCCACGGGAACAATCGCACAAGAGCGCAGGGCAGGGTAGTAGCCGGAGAGATCCCGCATCGTGCGCTCCAACTCAGCTCCGTCGTTCAAGTTCTTGCACAGTACAATTTGTGTGCAAAGCGCAATGCCCGCGTCTGCCATCCGTTGCAGATAGGCGAGCACCTCGCCCGCGTGCTTGTTCTTCATCATTTTCACGCGCAAATCGGGATTGGTCGTGTGAACCGATACGTTCACGGGAGAAATATGCATCTTGATGATGCGGTCAATGTCTGCGTCGGTCAAATTGGTCAGGGTCACGTAGTTGCCGTGCAAAAAGGACAATCGGTCATCATCGTCCTTAAAATAAAGCGTTTCGCGCATTCCGGGCGGGAGCTGGTCAATAAAGCAGAACACACAGCGGTTGGTGCAGGAGTGCTTTTTGTCCATCAAAGGCGTTTCAAATTCCAGCCCGATATCGTCGTACTCACCTTTGTTGAGGTGTACGGTGTATTCCGCTTCACCGCGGCGTAAGGTCAGGGAAACCGAGGTGTCGGTCAGATAAAAACGGTAGTCCAGCACGTCGTTGATCGCATTCCCATTGATCGAGAGCAACACGTCGCCGCCGTGAATTCCCGCCAGATCCGCTGAGCTTCGCGGCAAAACTGCCAGTATTTTGACCATTTTCATCCCCCCTTAATCGCATTTCGCAAATCGGCATACTTTAACATCTTATTCTACCATATTTTTTACAAAAAGTCAAGTTTTTTGTTGCCGATTTTTCACACCAGCCCGTTAAAACAGAGAGGTGATGTTGATGCTCCGATGCGCCACGCGATCAATTTCTAATACTGAACCTTTGTAAAAATGAAAAAACGGAGAATTCTTTCAAAATCTCCGCTTTTTATTTTTGCAAGCTCGTATCCACTCACCAAACGATATTCGGTTTCGGGATGAAGCTCAAACGCATCTGTTTCTGCTCGTGTTGCAAATCTCCATATTTTGCAGCTTTTCAATGATTTCCAAATCTGCTTTTGCGGCATCCACACGCCCGTCGTAGATCATCATCAGCGTGTTTTTCAGCAATTCGTTGTGCGCCTCACAGCCAAACAGATTCTTCAGGTCAACGATCTCCGCCGTGTTTCCGTCTACCAAGAGCCGATCCTCCCAGGTCGCCATCCGCTTGATATAGCCACTGGCGCTTGGCATCAAACACCAGCTGTCAAACAGCTCCTGCAGGCGTGTTTGGTCGGCAATCGGACGGCTGATCGCATCCATGTAACGCAAAAATTCTTCTTTGTCCGCGCCCTGCAACAGCGTGTGGCGGTCAAAATCAAACGTGTAGGGATGAATCTGCAATACGGGTTCTACCGACTCCGAAAGCTCTAACTCGCACAGATACCCGTGGCTCCAGGAGCTCACTACAGGCGGCTGGTGAGGAAAGAAGAAATTCCCCATGCTGTACACAATCGGCTTCCCTTCGTAATATTCATAGCCTTGCGGGCAGTGCGTGTGCATGGCGATCACAGCCTCGGCGCCAAGCTCGATAAAATGACGGTACAGATCCCGCTTTTCGGGTGAGGGGAAGGGATTGCCCTCGTTTCCGCCGTGAAAATAAAGGATCGGTCTGCAACCGTTTTGCTTTGCTTTCCGGATGGCGTACGCTACAAGCGAGAGCCGATATCCCGCCGTTCCCGCATGCTTGTCAGTAGCGGTACCGAATTCATTTTCGCACACCGCAATCAGCGCCACGCGAACGCCGTCCTTTTCCAAAATCGCAGGACGGTACGCATCCTCCAAATTTTTACCCGCGCCAATGCAGGTGTACCCACTGTCGCTTAATGCTTCCATCGTGTGAAAAAGCGCATTTTCTCCGTAGTCCGAGGCGTGGTTGTTCGCCAAGCCCACCACCGTGGGGGAGAGGGCGTGAAGATATTCGATGTAACTGTCATCCGAAATCAGGTTCGGACCGCTTTTCGGAATCGCATCCGCATCGTTTCTGACGCCGAAAATATTTTCCAAATTCAAAATCGAAAAATCCGCCTTTTGAAAGAGCGCGGCCGTTCCTTGCATCACACGCACGGCTTCTTCCCGCGTCGCGTATGGTTTCATATAATTAAAAGACATATCCGCGGCAAACAACAGCTTCATAACGCACCTCCGTATGCTGATAATGGAATTAGTATAGCACAAAACCGCGCATTTGTCAATATGTGAAAAACAAAAAGATCCATGCCCACGCACAGATCTCCGGTTGCATATAAAGGGGTTAGGGATTCGTTCATGATTATGGATCTAACCCGAAAAACGTTATGAAATAACCGTCTTCGTTACTCGAAATATGAATTTCATATGTGCAATTCTCAGAAGCGGATTCCATAAAATAAGTTTGTAAGCGGACGGTATATTCATCCTCCGCTTTCACAATCGAGTACATGAAATCAGAATTTATCAAAACCAAAATATGCCGGCGGTTATTTTGCGATTGATCAAGTTGAATAATTTCATTATCGGAGGCTGACGAAGCGTAGATACTGTCGTTAGTATCTCCGAAAATAGATAGCCGATCTTCTACTGCATCCAGTACAATTTTTTTAATAAAATAATTTTCTTCGGCTGTCAATTTGTCACTGTCAAGATAACAAGACGGCGCAAGAAAAACAAATCTTGCAGTACAATATGTAATCATAACAAGGCAAAGAACGATGAGCGTTGCTATCATGACCGCTTTTATTGTTTTACGTTTCAATTGTCCCCCTTCGCCATATTAATTTTATACGCAGACTTTTCCATGCAAGAGCACAATAGCCCCTTGGCGAGGATGGTGGGCACTTGACCGCGATCTGCCGGATTTTTAACGTCATGCTTGTAAACGAAACGATATATTAAAAATTTTATGATTGCCAATAATTAAAATAACTTACCTATAGCCCCCCAAAAACCAACACGAAATGATAACAAACAGCACGATAAATATGATAAAGATGATATCCCAAAAGAATCTATCTTTGCCCCATATTTTTCTTTTGTAAATATATTTAGGCAAAGTACAATACCGAAATGCGTCAAAAATTGTATCTTTGCAAGTGCTTTTCACGCGCATCTTTTCTGCAATTTTGAGAATTTTTTACAGCTTTCTTTCAATTTTGTTCAGTACTTTACGCTCTTCAACAACAACACGTTGCGGTTTTTCACCAATGTGAGCACGCTCGACCTTACGCAGAACAAAGGCGTAATCTTTACAATATTCTCGGAGCACAAGTTTTGGGTCAATAGGCAAAATAGAAAGGATGAGACAATGATATTTGTTCCTTTCATACTTATATTTTTGTTCTTTTTTCTTATCAAAGAATGCATCAACATATTTTAGCAACCCGACCCCTGCATCAGGATGATAGGTATCGCGCTCTTCAACAGAGGATTCAAAATATTTTTTTGAAAGGGCAATTTTAATACCTGACGAAGTGAGTTGAGTGTTATATTTATCTACAATGATTTGAGCCTTATTTTTTATCTCTTGCATTTTCTCTCGCCCTTTCTTGGATTTATTATACCATACCTTCGACTAAAATCAACTGCATTTCAGCGCAACGAGTTGCTATATTTCGGGACACAACGCCATGTTTGTGAAGAAATCTATGTAAGTTATAAAACATAGCTGACAAATGAACCAGCAATAGAACCGTTTGGCATTTTTGTAGGACTAATGGAGAATTTGTTTTTTAGCCATAAACGGTGAGAGGAAACATTGCCAATGTCACAATACGCACGGATTTGATATATCTTTTCTTTTTTAGCAATTTCTATAATTTCATTCACCATTTTTGAAGCAACACCTTGGCAACGAAGGTTTGTGTATATGACCTCAATTATGTTTATAAAAATTTCATTTTGCTCAACGGGGGCAGGAATTTCTCTTTTAAAAGCCCAAAGATAACCGACAACAGTATCTTCGATTTTGGAAACAATAAAATATCCGCCGTCTCGAATGACATTGCTTATGTTAGGATAGTCGGTTAATAGTTTCTGCTTTTCAGCTTCTGTTCCTAATCCAATAATCACCTTATCCATCATTAGCTGTTTTGTTCTCCTTCGCCATATTATTTTTATACGCAAACTCTTCCGCGCAAGGGCACAATAGCTACTTGGCGATGATGGGAGTTAAAAGGTTCCGCGATCTGCCGGACTTTTAACGCCATGCTTGTAACGCGTTCTATCTAATCAAATACTATTTCACTTTAACGGTATATTGTTGATACTCATATTCCCCCATTACTTTTTCATTCCCAGATGCAAATACTTGAGTAACTTTGATTGCATTGCCGTTTTCGTCAAGGTGATAAACAGTTTTTAAGGTTATATTTTCTCCGGAATATGTGACACATTCTACAAGAATTCCATCGGCGTTATAGGAATATACCCATTTTCTATTTGAATCGTAGTGGCGCTCTTGATTTTTCCCGTCTGCACGATACAGACTGTACTCATTTGTGTCGTTCACATTTTGAATTTTATAACTTCCATCCGTTTCATAAATATAGGTTTCAACAATTTTACCACCGTTGCTTTTGGAAATTAGTCTGTTTTGTTCATCGTATTGATATGTATAGACGACTTCATAACTCGTGCCGAACTCTCGTTTTTCAATCAAATTTCCATGATCATCATAGGTTTAAATCAACTGTATAAAAGGTGTTCCGTCGCCTGTATCCACGCTTCTTTTAATCAGATTCTGATTATCATCATACTCATATAACCATGTGCCTTGCAGATTGCCGTTCAGATCTTCTTTTGTTGTTTTGATTTCGTTTCCGTATTCGTCATAGTAATATCTACGGATGCAATTTTCTGAATGATCTAACATGGCATACGGTAACCAAATCTGTCGTTCTGTTGGCGCATTTTCATCGGTGCTTGAATTTTCGTTTTGATCATTCGGATTGCTCTCACAGGCAATAAATGTGAAAACCAATACTATCGTAAAAATAAGAGAGCAATATTTGACGAAGGTTTTCTTTTTCATAGAGTGTTATCTCCTTTTAGCATTTTTGTTCATTATATCATAATTGTGTGAATATTGCAACCTTTTTTGCTATAAATTTAAGATTGTTCCTAACATGATAACACTTTTTTCTAAATTCGCCGTATCATTCTTTCTTTTTGAACACTTCTTCACTATTCATTATTACTTATAACCTTGCCAAAAATCTCCTCGGACGGAATTAGTGAAAAGTGAATAGTGAAAAGGTAAAAATCTCCCCGAACTTTGTCTGAGGAGATTTTTGTGATGTGTGTCCGATTTAGATGCACGCTGATTTTGCAGAGGGGTGACTGCTCCCTTGGCGAGGATGGTGGGCACTTGACCGCGATCTGCCGGATTTTTAACGTCATGCTTGTAACGAGTCCTATGTAATCAAACTGTTTACATAATTGCAGAAATAATTTACGAATTGCCTGTTGGGACAAAAACAATTACGCCGTTATCAGTTGAAATTGAGCCTACAATGCCTGTTGCCACATAAGATAAATCGGCCAAATTATTATCATTTGATTTTATTTCAGCTGAGTAGACCTGATAATAAATGGGCAAGGCAGAAGGATCTTTTGAAGAAAAAGAAGGTGTTGATATAGCAACGAACAAATCAATTTGAGGGTTATCGGTTGTTGATGTATCATAAATAACAGTAGACTCTTTGGTTGTGGAATTAAAAACAGAGATGACAGAACGATGCAAGCCTGATCCCCAAGAAGATGCAACCAACAAATCTTTATTTCCATCGTTGTCAAAATCGCAAGGAACAGCGTTGACAAAACCGTATCCGCCGAACCATTCACACAAGGCGTAAATCTTGTTATCAAGCATTACAAAAGAAGCACACGAATCGGAGAATTTGAAAATTTTATAGTCGGTTTCCAATGCAACTTGCTCTGGTGTAACATTGAAGCATTTTTCCTTGTCAAGAACAAATCCAGAAATCAGACTGTCACCTTGAAGCTTTCCAAGGATCTCGCAGAAATCATCAACATTTTCTTTCGAACATTGGGTGGTCATGTATGATTGTTCAGTATCATCGAAACTATTATTGTTATTCGATGCCAAATCACATGAACACAATCCAATAATCATCGCAAGTGTTATCATAATTATTAACGAACGTTTCATATAGACCTCCTAAAGTTATTGTTTTCTATATTGTACCATAATTTTGTGAACATTTCAACCGTTTCGCAAGTTCAAATCTGTCCACAGTTTTGGCTCTGTGGGGAATCTATAGCAAAAAATGCATTTCGCTGGTAGCAGGGTATTCACGCTTCGCGTGAAGATTTTTCGCCGCGCCGCTGGTGTGCGAGCACCCCGACGGCTTTCGGCTCAAACGCGGACCTACATTCTGTGCCGCACGCGGCACAGAATAGGGCGAATCCAATGCTACCCCAGCCAACACAGAAGGCACGCCACACGGCGTGCCTTCTGTGTTGTGATGTGTGTACGATTTAGGTGCAAAGCCGTGTGTGGTCGATTTAGATGCACACTGAGTATGCAGAGGGTAGACTTACCCCTTGGCGATGATGGGAGTTAAAAGTATCCGCGTCCTACCGGACTTTTAACGCCATGCTTGTAACGAGTCCTATGTACAAGATATATGGACTATAAACGTTAACTATATAGGTCTGCCAACCAATCTGCTTTTAAATCTTCGTAACCTTTGCCCAAAGTAGTTTCGATATCTTGGGAATGGTATGCTTCAAGCACTTTTTCAATTCCATAGTTATCTATGAGATAGAGAACGAGGGATGTCGCTTGCTCGTACGAAAGCTCATTACCAACCGCATTGCAATCAGTTTTATTTACAAGCTTATATACATATCCAAGAGTTTTATATGTGTCTGCATCCAATTCCACCCTTGCGTGTGCATCGGTATATAAACGGAAATCAAAGGTATCCACAGAATCCATTTTTCCGCCACGAGTAGCATACTCTTCATACACTTCCTTATAAAGAACGTACTGTGTATTTCCAGCGTTGGCTTGTTCATCAAAGTATCCTTGCTTCGCCATCGTTAAGAGTTGTATATAGGATGCGGCAATCTGATCGTTAAATCCGAGTAATTTTCCAAAATAATTACAAATCCCCTCGCTTAACCAAATGTTATCGTTCTTGGTGATACCCATTGCGTGGATGGCTTCGTGAAGTGTTGAATATGAATCGTTTATATACATATTTCCATTGGAATAGAGGGTTTTGTTGTATCCACTTCCGTCAAAGGTCATATAGTAATTAAACTTTCTTTCGGTATCAAGTCCTTCATTCAGATTGTTGGATTTCAAATACTCGATCATTTCTAACAATCCCGTTGTGCTGTAATAAAGGAAACCATGGTATTGCGTGGGACTACCGGCACCGAAATCTTTAAAATAGTAGGTTACATTTCCAAAGGATATGATGTACTTATATGTTGCGTTAGAAGAAAAATCCATCGAAGCAAGGAAGACTTCTACTTCCGGAGCATTGGTGTATTCAACCTCCAATCCGAGAGATTTGAGATATGCGGATTTGTATTCGCAACGCTTATCTAAATCCAACAGTGCTTCAACGCCATATTCGTTGTAGATAAAAGCAAATAGTGCTTCTGCTACGGGAACGGATTTTTCCTTATCATATGTAAAAAAGTGATCATACAACGTGAGATAGGTAATATTGGTGCAATCGGAGAAAAATTCTTTCAGATTTTCGACTTGTTTTCCACTCTCGAATGCTGCAAGACCGTAGAAAATCCATTCTTCACTGCTTGAGCGAAGCGATTCAAAAGGATCAGCAGGCTTTTCTGTTGGTGTATCGGTCGAACTATCCAAAGTCGGCGGTTCAGTGTCCTGCGGCAAATCGGTGGGGTTGGTGCATGAACCGAGCAACATTGCTATTAGCAAAAGAACGGCTATAAAAGAGATTTTAGTTTTCATTGGTTTTACCTCGTGTTTGAGAAATATATTCCTCGTATCTATTTTGCAGAGCAGAAATTTTATCCTTGAAATTTTCAAGCTCTGGAGTGCTTATCATATTTTGCAATAGCTTTTTACATATCTGCTCAGTTGGAACGGAGTTGCGCATCGTTGTAGAATACAGAATCTGAGATTTATTTTCTTTCTCAGATTCTATCATATGCTTTTCCAGTGTCGCAATAATCCGGTTGATGTATTCATCCGCTCTATCCGTTTGCCCAAGTTGAACATATATCTTTGCGATCTCGGCATAGTCAGAAAGGAGTGGCGGATCATAAAAGCCTGCATACTTACCATCTAATGCGGTTTCAAGTAAAGCTGCCGCCTTTTGATAATAAAAAAGTTTTTCACATGGCGGCATATCCGGCAAGATCAGTTGCCGAACCGAACATTCTGCGAGATCTACCGTGTAAATGATATTTTTCAAAACCTGAGATCTGTATTCCTCGCCGTCCATTACAAACTTCGCGTATACCTCACGGCTATGCCGCAAGGACGGCAACTTTTTGTAATAATACTTTCCTTTTTCACGAATGATTTGATCTTTCGACTCGGAGCAAAGCCGAAGCATGATTCGGTAGATCTCATTGCGTTTATCATCATCTGTACAACACTTTTCAGCGTGTTCTGCAAGAGATATCATTTTTTCAACCCGATCTCTGTCATAAAGCTTTTTTCGGTATACATGAAGCATAACGTCGGCATAATTGCCGTAATGGTCGGGATTCAACTCTATTTCACGAATCCAAGCTTGATATACACCTTCCCAATCCTTTTTTTCGTGGAGGGCATGTATTTTCTCGCCAAATTCTTTTCGATGTTCAATGCTCCAAACCAATTCCATATCGAATAAGGAATCGATAGAGCATTTGAAAAGCAAGGCAATTTGGGGGAGGAGCGATATGTCGGGAGACAGTAATCCTCGTTCCCACTTCGAGACAGTTTGCGATGAAACACCGAGGTGGTCAGCAACGACCTCTTGTGTCATGCAATGAGCCACGCGCAATTCTTTTAATTTGTTTTTGAGTTCCATGATACATTATACCTTATTCTTCATCCAGTAATCGTACTTCTTCTTGCGATAGAGCAAAAGAAAAACCACATAAGCCATACAGTCGAGAACAGCGCTTAATAGGTAACCCACAAAAGGAATATTGATCATTGAATCAAATAAGCACATAGGGGCGAAGAAGAACGTTGGAAAAGAAATCGTTTTCTTTCCAAACACCACACTGTCGAACGTGTTCAGTATAAAGCAGATCAAAACGATCGAAGCAATGCAGATAAGCATTTGAGTTTCGCGCTTCAAAATTAACTTGAAATCATCCGCAAAAGAAGTGTACTCTCCATCTTTGTAATCTAAAACGACCTCATCTTCACCAATACTTTTTCTGATTTTGGATGTATACAGCAGGAAGAATCCGAACGCAACCGTTGTCATAAGCGCAATCAAAAACAATCTTAAAGTGGGATTTTCAAGACCACTCAAAAGCGCTCCCCAAATGGCGTATAGAGCAATGTATGCTACCAGAGTGATAATTGAGGCAAAGGTAATGTTCCAAAGTGTTCGTTTCATAGTTTTCTCCATGAGATTTTATTTATTTTATTATATCATAAAACAAACTGATTGTAAATGGACAATATGGCTCACAGTTGTGTCTGTTTTATATCACTGTTTGCTGTTTGATTGAATATATAAGATTTATGACGGTTTCAAACTGATGTGGTAGTTCGAATCCATCCAAAATCCCTTTGCATCTATGGCTTTGTAAATAATTTTTGAATGTGAAGGATTTTTGAAAGGCTTCGGACAGTGTGTGGCGGTTCGAATCTGTCTACAGTTTTGGCTCTGTGGGGAATCTATAGCCAAAAATGCATTTCGCTGGTAGCAGGGTATTCACGCTTCGCGTGAAGATTTTTCGCCGCGCCGCTGGTGTGCGAGCACCCCGACGGCTTTCGGCTCAAATGCGGACCTACATTCTGTGCCGCACGCGGCACAGAATAGGGCGAATCCAATGCTACCCCAGCAACACAGAAGGCACGCCATGTGGCGTGCCTTCTGTGTTGGCTGGGGTGGCCGGATTCGGACCGACGAATGCCAGAGTCAAAGTCTGGTGCCTTACCGCTTGGCTACACCCCAATGTATGGAATCAACTCCATTATTATATCATACTTTTGATAGGATGTCAAGCATTTTTTACGCTTTTTTTGCAATATCCCGCTTTTTTGTACGCATTTTACGACCGAATATCAATAGGATATCCGACACTCCGCAAAAAAATTCCGCGGAGTGCCATTTTTTTACTTCAATTCGCCAATTCGTCTATGACATCATTTTTGACCACACAGCAGGTTTTGATGCCGTAGTAAGAAAAACAATCCATCACAGCGCCGTCAATCCGCTCACCGCTGACTACAATCGGCACGGCAGGAGGACAGGAAACCGTCGCCGTTGCCAGAATTCTTCCCAAGCTTGCCCCCACAGGAACGACCTCACAAGCCGCCAGCGTTGCCTCGCGAATCGAAAGCACCCGCTCCGGTAGAACAAATCTCGGCGGTGCTTGCAAAACGGCAGCCTTTTTCGGGATCGCACAAAGAGTTTGCTCCAACCGCAGCAATCCGTCTATCCCCGTCTGCGGCGTCGGCATCAGAACCACAAAATCCGGGTCGGCAAATTCGCACTCGATCCCGCTTTGCCGCAACAGCTCGGAAAGCTCCAACCCCGTGTACCCGTAACGCTTGGTCGCAAGCGTCAATTTGCACATCTCATTTCCTACAAGCGCATAGCCGCGCGCGGTCAGCTTCACACACAACTGTTCTAAATGCGGCAAAAATTCTGCCAACTGACGCGGATATTCATCGGAAAGCAGGGGATTGGCGGCGTCCAGTGATTGCAGAATCAAATAGGACGGACTGGTTGAGCCAAACAGCGCCAACGCATTTTTGACCTGTTGCGCCAAATGTGCAGGAAGTGCTTGAGAGACGTGCAAATACGCACCTCCCGTTAGCACGGGGAGCGTTTTGTGCGCGGAATCACAGCAAAGATCCGCGCCAAGATCGATGGGATGCTGTGACCGAGGCAAAAATTTCAAATACGCGCCGTGCGCATTGTCTACCACCAGCCAAACGCCGTGTCTGTGGCAAATCTTGGCAATCGCGTGGATATCCGCCACGTTCCCAAGATAATCCGGGGACGTCAGGTACACCGCAATCGGCTTTTCGTCGTCGGCGCTCAAAATCCGCTCCAGCGTCTCGGCGTCCGGCGTGCAGGAAAGGTAAGAGTCCTGCGCTTTTCCCAAAAGCCACCGCACTTCCATGCCCAAAAGTGCTACTGCACTCAAAAAGGTCTTGTGCGCGTTCCGTGCGGCATAAATCAGCGGACGCTTTCCGCGCTCCTTCGCATGAAGAACACACAGATACAGCATCGCGCGGATACAAAGGGAAGAGCCCTCGGTCGAATAAAAGGTTTTGCACCCAAACAGCCGACTCGCATTTTTCTCGCTCTCCAAAATCACGCCGTTTGCCTCGTATAGGCTGTCTGCACCGCAAATTTCGGTAATGTCCAGCGCTTCGGGACCCAGTCGACCTTGCCCCTTGTGTCCGGGCATATGCAAACGCAGCGTTCCGCTCTCGGCGTACTGCTTTACAAAATTGCAAATGGGAGTGTTCATTGCGTTTGTCCCGCAACCATGCGGGCAATCTGTACCATAATGGCACATTCCATTCGCTTGCGGAACAGCTCACAGCCGTATTCGTAAATGCCCGTTACCGTCCCCGTGGCGTGGTATGCGTTTGCGGCGCATCCACCGGAGCAATACAGCTTTGCCCAACAATCCTTGCAGCCGGGTCGCGCGTAGACGTTGCAGGAGGCGAATTCACACTGCTTTTTGCAGTTGGTTACACCGTCCCAGATGTTGCCAAGCAGAAAATCCTCCTCGCCCACAAATTGGTGGCAGGGGTAAAGATCTCCCCAGGGGGTCACCGCCATGTATTCGGTTCCGGAGCCACAGCCCGAAATGCGCTTGTAAATACAAGGCCCGCCCGTCAGATCGATCATGTAGTGATAAAAGGTAAACGGCTTTCCGGCACGATCGCGCTCCAGCATCAGCTCTGCAAGCTTTTCGTATTGCTCCAGCACGATGGGGAGGTCCTCCGCCGTCAGCTCCGAGGGGTCTCCCGGCGCGCAGACAACGGGCTCCATGCTCAATTCCGTAAACCCAAGCTCCAACATCTGCTCAATATCCTTCAAAAAGTCGGGATTCGCGTGCGTAAACGTGCCGCGCATATAGTAGTTTTTGCCGCCGCGCGCCGCAACCAGCTTCTGGAACTTCGGCACAATCTTTTCCCAGCTTCCGTTGCCCGCATAGTCCACGCGGTAGCGGTCGTGAATCTCTTTTCGTCCGTCAAGACTCAGCACCACATTGCTCATTTCGCGGTTGGCAAAGTCAATCACGTCGTCGTCGATCAAAACGCCGTTGGTGGTCAGGGTAAAGCGAAAATTCTTGTTGTGCTCCTTTTCAATTTTGCGTGCATAAGCAACCAGCTGCTTCACCACGTCAAAGTTCATCAAGGGCTCGCCGCCAAAAAAGTCCACCTCCAGGTTGCGCCGCGTGCCGGAATTCGCAACCAAAAAATCCAACGCCTGCTTGCCAACCTCAAAGCTCATCACCGCGCGGTCGCCGTGATATTTGCCCTGGCTTGCAAAGCAATAGGAGCAGTTCAGATTGCAGGTGTGCGCAATGTGCAAGCACAGAGCCTTCACCACACCCGAGGTTTTCTCCTTCAAGTGTCCCGCCATTCCCTCAAAGGTGTCGGGGGCAAACAGCTTACCACTCTCCTTCAGCACCTCTACCTGCTCATAGCATTCCTCTATGTCGGCGTCGGTAATGTCCTCGCGCGCGGCGTATTTCTGCTTCACGGTTGCCAAAACCGCTTCCCGCGCTTCCTGCTCGAATAGAGCAATGATGTCATAGGCGACCTCGTCCACCACGTGAACAGCGCCCGAACAAACGTCAAGGACGATATTATACCCGCCCAGTTGATATTGATGGATCATAAATATATCCCTCTCCTTTTTCTTGACAGTAAAAATGCCGCCGGATTCGGCGGCATTTTTCGGAAAACCGATCAATTACTTGTTTTCCTTGTTCTCGCACTGCTGGTTCGCGATACCGCAGCTGGTTTTGCAAGCAGACTGGCAAGAAGTCTGGCATTCGCCGCAACCGCCGTTCTTTGCGCTGTCGCACAGGTTACGAGTTTCAATGGTTACGATATGTTTCATGACGATAACCTCCACAAATGATGAATTTATGATATCTATTATAGCATGTTTTTTTGAAAAAGTCAATATCTATCCAAATATTTGAGCAGTTTTTTTTGATTTTTTATTCAGAGAGGAGAATATCGCAAGGATAAAAGCTGTAGCCGCGGATCTGCGCCTTGGGAGCATCGTCCACAATGTAGTTCACGACATAGATCTCACCGTCGGGGAACTGCACCCAACCCGTGTATCCCAAATCCGAGACAGGGCTGCGGTCATAGTCCAGCGGCATGATGCGCACGGATTGCTCCGATCTTTCTTTTGCCCGTACCGAGCCTTCGTCCATCACCGATGCAAACGTATTCTGTGTCCAGCTGCCAAGCCAGCCCTTGCCGCCCTGCAAAAAGCGGTGCGTGATCATCGCTCTGCCATCCACCAACCATCCACTTGTGGGGCGGTGCATTCCGGGAACGGGAATGGGATAAACGCCATCCCAGGTTTCGCCGTTGTCATAGGAAAAAGCCTTAAAGCCGTCGTAGCCGCAAAATGAGTTTTCTCGCAAAAACGCCACCAGTGTGCCGTCCCGGCATTTCAGAATCGACGCCTCGCAAAGATTGTAACGCGGATCTGCGGCAAGCACTACTCGCTCCGACCAGCTCTTTCCGCAGTCATCGCTGTACCATAAATATTCAGTCAGCTTACCGGTTTTCTCGCTTTTAAAGTGTGCGGCAATCATCCAGCGCCCGTTGTCCACTTCCAACAGCTTGTCTGGAACGATCCCAACCGCCGGCGTGGGAATCGGTTCTGTCCAACTCGTTCCCTCATTATCTCCGCGCCACAAATAGATCTGTGCGCTCTTGTTCTCATCCTTGGCGACCAGGTCGCAAAGCACCGCCAGAGAGCCGTCGCGAAGCTTGGAAATGCGTGCGTTGTTGTAATAGGAGTCTTCCGGAATATCGTCGTTTGAAAATTGTTTTTTGAGGCTCCATGTGCGTCCGCGGTCAAGGCTTTCGGTGATCATCAAGCGGGAGAGCGCGCGGTCGCCGTGATGCTTACATTCGGTAAAAATGCAAATCAATTTTCCGCCGTCGGTCAATACCAGATCCGGCCAAGCCTCGTAAATGCTGTCATCACGACTCACATAAAATTTTTGAATTGCCATCTTATCCTTCCTCCTTTTACAGCAGCGGCAGAATTTCCGTTTCAATCAACTGCTTTTGCTCACCGGTCAGTTTGCCAAAGGGCGCACGGCATTCACCAAAGTCCACCCCCATCCGATTCAGTACTTCCTTTTCTCCCTGCATCACACCCACCTGGCAAAGCACGGCGATGATGTGGTTGATCTGCTTTTGCAGTGCGTCTGCCTGCTGCATTTTCCCTTGCTGAAAGAGCTCCACCAGGCGCAAAAATTTCTCCGCCATAAAGTTGTAGGTGCTTCCAATCCCGCCGTCAGCTCCCATCGAAAGCCCCGCCAACAGCATCTCGTCAAAGCCATTGTAGATGATCTTATCCGGGTAAACGGTTTTAAAACGGGAGAGTGCGAAATAATCGTTTGATGTGTGCTTAATACCCAAAAAGCGCTCGTCACACAAAAATTCTCCCATTTGCTCCACCGTCAGATTCACGCCCGAAAAGTTGGGAAAATTATAAATGATCATTGGTAGCTCTGCGGCGTTTACAATGTCGTAGTAGTATTGCTTGATCTCTGCAAAGGAAAAACGATAGTAAAAGGGCGCCACGGCAGAAATCGCGTCGTATCCCAGCTTGGTCGCTAAAGTAGCATAGCCCTTTGCCTGCTCGGTCGAAATGGCACCCACGTGCGCAATCAGCGTCGCACGATTGCCTACCATTTCACGAACAGCTTGATACAAGCGTGTGCGCTCCGCCTCACTCAGCAAAAAGACCTCCGCCGTGCTTCCGCAAACGTAGAAGCCCTGCAAGCCTTTACGCAAATTCAACTCAATCAAATCCTCGAGCGCACGCTCGTTGATGCGCCCCTCACCGTCAAACGGCGTCAACAGTGCCGGGAAAATCCCTTTAAAGGTTTTCATAAACAGTCCTCCGTTCCTTTATTTTTCTTTATTATAACGGATTATTCAGGCAAATAATAGAAAAAAATTGCCTTATAATTGACTTTTCTTGCTATTTGGTGTATAATCATTACAATATAGAAAAAAGGAGTGAGCGCAACCGTGATCCAATGCAAATTCAATACCGCCGGCAAGGATATGTTGCAAAACATCCGCCATTTTCACAACGACGCCGAGGAGATTCTCTTCGTAGAGCGTGGTGGCGGAGTCATGACCGTCGGGGATCATATCTATCCGTTGGCAGCAAACTGCATCTATTTTATCGAGCGCAATCTGTTGCATTATTCGGCACCGGACGATGCCCAAACCTACACCCGCAGTGTCATTTCCGTGCCCTCCGATTTTTTTGCACAGCTTTGCGCACTCAGCGGATACGACGAGGTTACAGAACGCCTCCGAAAAAAGAAGTGCGTTATGCTTGAGCCGCAGGATGCACGCCGCATCCGCGCCGCCATGGAACGGATACAAAACTGCAGCAGAAGGGAATCGGTCACCGCCCTGTTCGAAATTTTGGATCTTGCCGACCGCCAGGGCAGTAGCGTTCCGCTTCCCGATAATAAGGTTTCAGGGATCCTCGCGTATATCAACGCGCACATCGGAGAGCCTCTTACGCTGGACGAAATCTCCGCGCATCTTTTTATCGGCAAATACTATATGTGCCATCTGTTTCGCGAGACCACCGGCATGAGCATTTCGCAGTACGTCCTGCTTCGGCGTCTCTCGCTGTGCAAAAATCTGCTCATCACCACGGAACGCTCCATCTCCGATATCGCCATGACATGCGGCTTTTCCACGTTTTCGTATTTTTGCCGCGCCTTTGCCAAAAGCGAGGGAATGTCCGCGCGTGAATACCGCAAAAAATTTACCCCAATACAAAAAAATGATTGACAAAGTCGGGGCGAACGTGTATAATAATGGTATTGCTTGAAAGATATTTTAGGAGGCTGCCATGCAGAACAGTTTTTGGTTTAAGGAAGCACAATACGGTATGATGATCCACTGGGGCTTGTACTCTCTTTTGGGTGGGGAATGGAACGGACAAAAGATCACTGAAAAATATGCCGAATGGATCCAATCCAATCTTGCCATTCCAATTCGGGAATACGAAAAGCTTGCTTCTGCCTTCAATCCCGTGTTTTTTGATGCGGAGCAAATTGTTTCACTCGCAAAGGAATGCGGAATGAAGTACTTGGTCGTTACAGCCAAGCATCACGATGGCTTTGCGATGTACCATTCCAAGGTAGATGCGTTCAATGTCGTAGATGCAACGCCGTTCGGCAGAGATGTTATACGCGAGCTGCGCAATGCCTGCGCGGCGGCAGGTCTGCGTTTTGGAATTTATTATTCCCAGGATCTGGATTGGCACGAGGAGCACGGCGGCGGATACCGCACGTTTACGCACTGCGACGGCGTTTCGTGGGATAATAGTTGGGATTTTCCGAATCGGTCGCGCAAAAACTTTTCCATTTGCTTTGAAAAAAAGATCCTGCCGCAAATCCGGGAGCTGATGACCGAATACGGTGAGATCTCGCTCGTATGGTTTGACGTCCCCATGACACTCTCGGAGGAGCAGAGTGACCTGATCTACCGTACGGTCAAGGAGCTGCAGCCGGACTGCCTGATCAATTCCAGATTGGGCAACGGCAGGTACGATTACGTTTCACTTGGCGACAACGAGATTCCCACGCAAATGGAGGCCTCCAACGCACAGGTGGATTACAACTCGATCAACGGTTTCAAGCCCTCCCCGCTGGGACTTTACGAAACGGCGGCAACGCTGAACGATACCTGGGGCTTTTCCGTTCACGATCACAACTGGAAAAGCGCCGATCAGATCCGCGCACTTCGTACCCACCTGAACGGCTTGGGAATCAATTATCTTTTGAACGTCGGTCCCGACGGATTGGGGCGGGTGCCGGCAGATGCGATCCGTATCCTGCGGGATGCAAAATAACGAATTGGAATTTTACAAGGAATCTCATTTCATTTGCAGAAAGGGATAGAACAATGAAAAAATCGGTATTGAAAAATTACGCAAAGCTGATCGCCTCCGTGGGCGGCAACGTGCAAAAGGGGCAGGACGTCATCATCCGCGCCTCGCTTGATCAACCTGAATTTGTCCGCATGGTGGTAGCGGAATGCTACGCCTGCGGTGCGCGTAAGGTGCGCGTGGAGTGGAGCGATCTGCCTATTACCAAAATCACGCAGATCGAGTGCTCGCTTGAAACGCTGTCTACCATGGAGGAGTGGGAGGTTGCAAAGCTGAAGCACGAGTCCGAGACCCTGCCCGTAACCATCTGGCTGGAGTCGGATGATCCCGACGGACTCAAGGGCATTGACCAAGAAAAAATCTCCAAGGCAATGCAGGCGCGCTACAAAATCCGCAAGCCCTACCGCGACGCCATGGAGAACAAATATCAATGGTGTATTGCCGCCGTTCCCGGTGCCGAATGGGCAAAAAAGGTGTTCCCGAACGAGACCCGCGCCCGCGCCATCGAAAAGCTGTGGCAGGCAATTCTGTATACTTCCCGCGCCGACAAGGATCCCGTTGCGGCATGGGAAGCACACAACAACGATCTCGCCTCCCGCTGTGACTACCTCAACGGACTCGGTATCGAGACGCTGGAATACAAATCCGCAAACGGAACCGATTTCCGCGTAGGGCTTCTCTCCGACGCACTGTTTATGGGTGGCGCCGAGCACGCACAGGGCTCCGGCATCGTCTTCAATCCCAACATCCCGTCCGAGGAGGTCTTCACCTCGCCCAAAAAGGGAGCCGCCGAGGGAATCGTCTATTCCTCCAAGCCGCTTTCCTATAACGGGGAGCTGATCGAACACTTTTCCATCCGCTTTGAGGGCGGAAAAGCCGTAGAAGTGCACGCCGAAAAGGGCGAGGCGCTTTTGCGCGAGATGATCTCGATGGACGAGAATGCCTCTTATCTGGGCGAGGTCGCATTAGTTCCTTACGATAGTCCCATCCGCAATTCGGAGGTGCTGTTCTATAACACGCTGTTTGATGAGAATGCCGCCTGCCAC
>JAFTLZ010000007.1 GCA_017452665.1 Clostridia bacterium | reverse complement strand
CTTTATGGCGCTTTTCTTTTTGCCAAGCTTTTTCTTTTGCGCCTTCTTGGTCAAAAGAAAAAGCGCTACTAACAAATTTGTGCAATATTACAAATTGAATATCTTTGGTCTACAGTCTGAGAGCGGCAGGAAGAATTTCTGCCGCTCTTAGGTTAAAAAATAGTTTAAACAGTTTGTTCCTTTTTGCCAAGCCTTGCCCAGAAATTGAAGGTCATGGGCCAGAGGACTCCGGCAACGATTACGATGAGAAAATAGCGGATCCCGGAGCCGAGATTGACGCCGAAAAGGGCGTTCAGCGGTGTTTTGAGCAACAATCGAACGACAAGAATCAATGCGATTCCGCCTGCCAGCTTGATCAGCTGTGCCCACCAGACCGCTTTGGTGTCAAATTTCAAAAAATTGACGTCTGCGGGATAGAGAATGCACATTCCCAAAATGATGAAAAAGAGCTTGAATGCGTTTTCCTGTGCATCGGCAAGATTGACAGCGTCAACGTCGGCGGGGAAGGGATAAAGCATGACGAACAAAAGGTTTGCCAGTGTCAGCAATAAAATGATACCGATGGTGAGGTACATATATTTGGGGCGCTCGTAGCAACGGTAGATGACGGGGTAGAGGATCAGCACCAGCGCCGCACCGATGGCAAGAGAGACCAGCACGTCCAGCGGTGTGTGCACACCGAGATACATTCTGGAAAGCGCAATCAGCAAGCAGAGCACTACGCCGCCGATTTGCATGGCGCGCTTTTTAGAGGACCGTGCCATGCCGCCGTAAAGGTCGGTTGCGCATTGTGTGTGCCCGCTGGGGAAGGAGTATCCCGTAGCCTCGGCGCGCGCACTTTCCACGATGGTAAAGTTGGGATCCAGAACCCAGGGGCGCGGAATACGGAAGATCATTTTTAAAAATTGGATACAGACCGTTCCGGTAAAGCCCGAGAACAAAAGATAATAGCCCCGTTTTTTATCCACGCACCAAAAAAAGACCAATGCCACCACCATAAATAGTGTTTCTTCTCCCAGATGGGTGACCAGCGACATCAGTACGTCACCAAACGGTGTGCGGAGCTGCTCCAGCCAACGTAAAAAATCCATAGACGTGCATCCTTTCCATGTAAATCTTTTTTTATTATATCACCGATGTATGCAAAATGCAAGTTTTTTGTTGATTTTTCTTTTTGGATATGGTATACTAAAGAAAATTCCACCGGGAGGATTGCTATATGATGCACTTTACGGAAAGCGATTGCCTCCGGTACCGCCGGGAAGCCACCTGCTTTGAAGAGGCTCTGCCATTGGGGAACGGAAAGATCGGCGCGATGGTATACGGCGGCGTTGCGCGGGCGCGGATCGGTTTGAACCACGACGAGCTGTGGACGGGTATTCCGAGCGACGGCTTGAACGGCGTGAGCAAGGAAGCCTATTTTGAGGCACAACGGCTTGCATTGGACGGAAAATTAAAGGAAGCGCAGGACGTTTTGGAAAACAGCTTTTGCAAATGCGCCCGTGTATCTGCTTATCAGCCTATGGGGGATCTTTATCTGGATTGTTCCGCTACGGAGGTAAAAGACTACAAACGCGCGTTGTTTTTGCGTGAAGGGCTTGCTGCGGAGGAATACGAGGCTGACGGCGTTTTTGTCACGCGGGAGTGTTTTACTTCCTATCCCGACAAACGCTTGATTTTCGCATTCCGTTTGCAATAATTACATAAAAGGACTTGAAATTGATGAACCCTATTCTTTCTTTGCAGGCGGTCGATTTTCTGCTTGCGTGGTATCGGACATATCGGCGCGATCTGCCGTGGCGGCACACGAAGGATCCGTACCGCATCTGGATCTCGGAGATCATGCTCCAGCAAACGCGCGTGGAGGCGGTCAAGCCGTATTATGCACGTTTTTTGGAGGCTTGCCCCACGGTGCAGGCGCTGGCGGAGTTGCCGGAGGAGCGCCTGATGAAGCTTTGGGAAGGCTTAGGATACTACAGCCGCGCGCGAAATTTGCAAAAGGCGGCGCGGACGATTGTGAACGAGTTGGACGGCAGGATGCCGCAGAGCTATGAGGGCTTGCGTGCGCTTCCGGGGATCGGAGACTACACCGCAGGTGCGATTGCTTCGATTGCGTTCGATCTGCGCGTTCCCGCCGTAGACGGAAACGTATTGCGCGTGCTGGCACGTGTGAGCGGCTCGACCGACGACATTGCAGCGCAGGAGACAAAACAGCGCTTTCGTGCGGAGCTTGCTAAGGTGATTCCTGCGGAGGCGGGAGATTTTGCGCAAGCGATGATCGAGCTTGGCGCCACGGTCTGCGTTCCGAACGGAGCGCCGAAATGCGCGCTTTGCCCGCTGGCGTCGGAATGTGTGGCGCACCTGCAGGGATTGACCGACTTCGTTCCGGTGCGTTCCGCAAAAAAGGCACGCCGTGTGGAAAACAGGACGGTGTTGCTGATTCGCGACGGCAACCGCACGGCGTTGCGGAAGCGTGCGCCCAAGGGACTTTTGGCAGGGCTTTACGAGCTACCGAACACGGAGGGACATTTGAGTGAGGCAGAGCTGCCGGATTACATTCGGTCGCTTGGAACCGAGCCGCTCCAGATTCAGCGCTTGGAGGATGCAAAGCATATTTTTACGCACATCGAGTGGCACATGATCGCGTATGCGGTGCGTGTTTCACCCGATTTTGACGGATTGCGCGAGGATGCCGATCTTTTGCTGGTGCCCAACGAGGAGCTGCACCGCGATTATGCGATTCCGTCGGCGTTTTCGGCGTACACGAAATACTTGTAAATTTTTGTCGGAATCTTCTTACCGGAAGATTCCGACACATCCAAAAAAGATGACAGAGATATAATGGGAATGGTTTGTCTCAGGGGTTGCTTTGATTAAAATATCGTTTTTTCAAAGATGAAGTGTCGGCTTTGACAGAATCGGATTTCTTTTTCAAAAATATTTTGAAAAAATGAAGAAATTTTTTTGAAAATTCTATTGACAAAACGGCGCGTTTATGATATAATAGTCGAGTACTTGTGATGAGCATGTCGCAGATGCGAGTGTAGTTCAATGGTAGAATTCCAGCCTTCCAAGCTGGCCGCGTGGGTTCGATTCCCATCACTCGCTCCATGTAAAGAATGCTCCCAATCGGGAGCGTTCTTTGCAATGTGCCTTTAGCTCAGTTGGATAGAGCAACTGCCTTCTAAGCAGTAGGTCGGGGGTTCGAATCCCTCAAGGCACGCCATTTTATATATGGTGGGATTGGCGCAGTTGGCTAGCGCGTCAGGTTGTGGCCCTGAAGGTCGTGGGTTCGAGCCCCATATCTCACCCCAAACAAAATCCGCTTTCGAAAGAAGGCGGATTTTTGTTTGTATTATTCACTTTTCATGCGCCGCGAGCGGCGCGTTTCATCATTCATTATTCAT
>JAFTLZ010000006.1 GCA_017452665.1 Clostridia bacterium | reverse complement strand
GTACCCAAAAACGCAATTTTATCAATCACCTTGGTAAGCAGCCACGCAACAACAATCAGCAAAATAAAGGACACGATGAATACAACCACGTATCCAACGATGTTGGAGATCAAGGTAGAAATCGGCGCGGAAATACTCTCCGTAACCGATGATACCAATGCCTCACCGGATTCCTCTGCGGTTGCATTGGAGATCGTCTGCTTCAGCTCCTCCGTCATGATAAAATCGGGAAATTTTGCGGCAATCTCATCAATGTTCAGCGAAGACGATGCACTCGTATAAAGTCCGTTGATCTTTTCATACACATAATTGCGCACGGAAGCACCGATAAAATGCTGATTCAAAAACGCACCCAGCTGCCCGCCAAATACGTAAGCCAATATTACGGCAAACAGTAGCTTTGCAGAATGTAGCAGGCTTTTGATAAAGCCTCTTTTTGCGCAAATCGCAATTATTGCAACCGCGACAACAACAAATAAAATGTCCAAAATCAGTTGAATCGTCATGAAATTCATCTCCTTTTTGATTGATTCAAGAACCAAAGTCCACGTAAATTGCTTTTTGCGGCGAGCAAAGCAGTACCTCGGTCTCGTTTACGGCAAGAAGAACGCGCTGATCGGTCTGGCATTCGATGAATTTTTTCTCGCCCGTTTTCAAATTCAAACGGGTAATGCCTTCATCGGTCACCCAAAATACCGCATTGCCATTCCGCGCGGGTTGCCCCACCTCTTCCGTAATAACCTCATTATACACTATTTTCCCTGTTTTGTCAAATACAATTACAATATTTTTTTCCGAAATTTCATTTTTTTTGCAGGCGACAACAATTCCTTCCTCGCCAACCTCCGCTGCCGCAATGATATCCCCCTCAAAATCATGGAAAAATTGAAGCTCACCGTGATCCGAAAGATATGCCACTCCGCCGCTGCAAAGCACCGCAATTCTTCCCGTCGACGTCAGCGTACAGGACAAGCCAAGTGTATTGGAAACTCGCGTGTTGGCAATCGCCTCGCTCTTTCCAGGTTCCGCAATCATCAGGTCGGTCACAAAGCCTCCGCCTTCGGGCGACGAGGTCAAAATCGCAACACGTGTGCCGCCGTCATTGATCGCAACATCCATCACATAACCGCTTTTGTTGTAACGGTTCAGCAGTGCAAACCGACTGCTGTAAAGGGCGACGGAGGAGGTATATTCCGCCGCGGACGTAACAATGGCAAACATCCCGGAATCCGAAATTGCAGCCTTAATGATCGGATAATCCGTCTTGGCGGCAAGCATCTGCGTATTGGAGTTATACAGCGAATACTGCGTGCCTCCCATTTCATAAACCAAAAGATATTTCCCGGTTCCCACCGCAACGGGATTCTGATAGCTGATGGTCGTGCTGACCGTCTGGCGCCCGGTCGCCGTAAAAATGGTCACCGAATGATTTCCCGCCACCGCCAAGCCCTGGCGGTAGAGCGCAAAGCTCTGCTTCTCGGAGGTCGGATAGGTCACCGAATCGGTCTGCAGTACATCCACCGTCTCGGCAGAAGCGTTCAGATCCTGAAAAAAATGATAAAAGTTCTGGTAAGTAATCAAGCTCGTATTGCTGAAAAAAGCAAGAATCACAAAAGCAAACAGCGCAAGATACAGGATCACCTGCGCAATGCCAAGCCGTGCGGAAATATTTTCATAATATTCGTTTCCCGTTTCTTCCAAGACAACCGATTCCTTTGCTCCGGGCTGTGATTTTCGCCAAGAAAACAGCTTCACTTCTCCCCCTCCTTTCACGCAAACTTTAAAAAGAGATCAATACACAACGCGATTCAAATAAAGTCCGCAAGCCGGCATCGTCATCCCGGCCTTTGCACGGTCACGCGAGGCAGTAATCGCAACAACCTCCTGCGGCGTCAGCTTTCCAAGCCCCACGTCAATCAGCGTTCCCGTCAAAATGCGCACCATGTTGTACAAAAAGCCGTCCGCCGCAACGCGATAGATCAAAACATCTCCCTGCCGCTCCACTACCGACCGCGTCACAGTACGCACGGTACTGCACACGGATGACCCTTGCGCCATATATGCCGCAAAATCCTGCGTTCCGATAAAGCTCGCGGCGGCAAGATTCATATTCTCCAAGCTCTGCCCGTCAATCCTGCGTGGGAGGTGGCAAGCACGGTTCTCCTCAAACGGACTTCGCACGGGCGCATTGTAGATCCGATAAATATATTCCTTTTCCTTCACGTCATACCGCGCATGAAAATCATCCGCAACCGTCTGTGCGTCAAACACACAGATATCCGACGGAAGATGCGCCGACAGCGCCAGCGGAATCCGCTCCGGCAACACGGAGGTTGGCAGATCTGCACATCCCTTTTTGGCAATCGTAGCGCAAAATTCGTTTGCGTGAACGCCGCTGTCGGTGCGGCTACAACCAACGATATCGCAATCATAGCCAAACAGCGCACGTGCCGCCTCGTTCAGCTTTTGCTGGATGCTCGGCGCGTTCGGCTGTACCTGGTAACCGCAATAATTCGTTCCTAAATATTGAATCTTCAACAATATTTTCATATCTGTTTCATCCCAAGGTATAGCCGATGCCGACGCCGTTCAAAAGAAGGATTCCTGCTCCAAACAAAACCACAATTGCAAGCGATGCCCAATCCCGTCCGTTACACCGCAGAACGTTCAAACGCGTTCTTCCGTCACCGCCGTGATAGCAACGGCACTCCATCGCGTTTGAAAGCTCCACCGCACGGTTGATTGCCGAAACAAACAGCGGAATCAGAATCGGAATCAGCGCTTTGGCACGTTGCATCAGGCTTCCGCTGGTAAAATTCGCTCCTCTCGCCTTCTGCGCATTCATAATTTTCTCGGTCTCCTCGGTTAAAGTGGGAATAAACCGCAGCGTAATCGACATCATCATCGCAAAAACGTGCACCGGAACGTGGAGCTTTTTCAAGGGCGTTAAAAGTGACTCGATCGCGTCGGTCAGATCCATCGGCGTCGTAGTGTAGGTCAAAAAAATCCCCGTTCCCGTAATCAAAGCAAAAATCCGTAAAAACATATACACGGCATTCCAAATACCCTCAGCATAAATGCGGATCGGCCACCCCTCAGGCGTGATCAGCTGCTCACCGCGGCTCCAAAAAATATTGATGATAAACGTAAATCCAATGATCATCAACAACGGACGCACCGAGCGAAGCACGATTCGCAAAGGAATCCGGCTGATGAAAATCAGCACAAGCGCGGAGAGCGTCAATGCCGCAAACCCGACCAGACTCTTGCATAAAAAGGTGCAAACAATATAGAGGATAGTTAAAATCACCTTAAAACGCGGATCCAAACGGTGGATCACCGAATCGGCGGGATAATACTGTCCGAAAGAAATTCCCTTCATCTTATTTCGCCCCCAATCCAAGCAAAGCGCGCAGAGCCTCTACGGCTTCGTCCACCGTATAAATATTTTCAGGCAACGGCAATCCGCGAGCCCGCAACAGCTGCATCAAATGCGTGATTTGCGGAATATCCAAGCCCGTTTCGGCAAGCTCGTCTACGTGAGCAAACACCTCCTCACGGCTTCCCTGCCGAATCACACGCGCTCCCGACATTACAATCACGTCGTCGCAGTAGCGCGCCATATCCTCCATGCTGTGGCTGACAATCAACACAGTGGAGCCCGTTTTGCGCTGATAGTTGCGAATTCCTTCAAATATAAAGGTTCTGCCCAACGGATCCAAACCAGCCGCAGGCTCGTCCAAAACCAGCACCTCAGGGCGCATTGCGATCACGCCTGCCAGTGCCACGCGACGCTTTTGCCCGCCGGAGAGATCAAACGGTGACTTTTCCAACAAATCTTCTCCGATATCGGTAAAAGCCGCCGCTTCTAAAACCCGTTGCCGAATCTCTTCCTCGGCCAGTCCCATGTTGCGCGGTCCAAATGCGATATCGCGCGAAACCGTCTCCTCAAACAGCTGGTATTCGGGATACTGCATCACAAGCCCTACCCGAAAGCAAAGCTTCGCGCGCGTTTTTTTGATTTTTGCGGCAATCGCCTTTTTCGCGGAGCGCGGAGACATCCCGCTGTATTCCGGCAGTTTTTTCCATTCTTCCAATACGTCGTTTACGTCACAGTTAATATCGTAACCGTCCAAAAGCACCTTTCCGGAGGACGGTTTTGCCAATCCGTTCAACAGCTGCATCATCGTGGACTTTCCGGAACCGGTATGTCCGATGATCCCCGTAATGCATCCGCCGCGAATTGCAAGCGTCACGTCATCCAGCGCCTTTTGTTCAAACGGCGTCCCCGCGCTGTATACGTAACTGACGTGATCCAAATACAGTTTATCCATGGGTTTCCTCGTTTATTTCGACAATTTCTCGTATGCGTGCAAAATCAGATCCGCACAAGCGTCCGGTGTGGAGATTCCATCCCCCTTCAACGCAATTCCCAGACCGCGCAACCGGTGCACCAGCTCCGTGCATTGCGGAACCTCCAAGCCAACCGCCTGCAGCTCCTCGCGGCGCGCAAATATTTCGTCCGGCGTTCCGTCCATCAAAAGCCTTCCGTCATTGATAACCAATACCCGATCCGCTTCTGCCGCCTCGTTCATATAGTGCGTAATGTTCAAAACCGTCATCCCGTAATCGCGGTTCAGCATCCGAATCGTGTCCAGCACCTCGCGCCGCCCGCTGGGATCGAGCATGGCGGTAGACTCGTCAAAAATGATACACTTTGGCATCATGGCGATCACCCCGGCAATGGCAACGCGCTGCTTTTGACCGCCCGACAAACGGTGCGGCTCGTGCTTGGCATATTGTGTCATTCCCACGCGCTCCAAAGCATCGTCCACGCGGCGTCGCAGCTCCGCACGCTCCAGCCCAAGATTCTCAGGACCAAAGGCAACGTCCTGCTCCACAACGGTTGCAACCAGCTGGTTATCGGGATTCTGGAATACCATTCCAACATTTTTACGCAGATTCAGAATTTCCTCGTCGCTCAAATCCTCGCGCGTCACTTCCACACCGCCAACCGTCAAATGCCCGGAGGTTGGCGTCAAGATCAGATTCAAAAGCTTTGCAAACGTAGATTTTCCGGAGCCGTTGTGCCCCAGGACCGCAACGTATTCGCCCTCGCAAATCTCCACCGAAAAATCCCGTAGCGCGGGGTTTTCTTCTTTTCCGTTCCCCTCGCGGTAGGAAAAGCAAAGATTTTCCGCATGAATATAGATATCCGACAAAATCATTCAATCCTTTCGTCTAAGTTACTCTTCCAGGTACCAGCGTGAGCTTGCCCCGCACGGAAGGAACGCATCCGTTTGCGTCACGCGTAAGCCAAGCTCCCCGGATTCGATCCTTCCGCCGTAGCGCGCCTTGACCTTCAGCTCCAAAAGCTAGCTCATCGTCAAAGGAGAAAGCCCCGTCGTATAGGAGTTGACCAGGAAAAAGAGCGGATGATCCGACAGCTAACGCGCGGTCAGCGTAATCAGCTCGTCAATGCTGTCCTCCAGTTTCCAGACCTCGCCTCCCGGACCGCGCCCGTAGGATGGCGGATCCATAATGATCCCGTCGTATTTGTTCCCGCGGCGGATCTCACGCTCCACAAATTTTTTGCAATCGTCCACGATGTAGCGGATCGGCGCCTCCGAAAGCCCCGAAAGCGCGGCATTTTCCTTCGCTTGCGCCACAATTCCCTTGGACGCGTCCACGTGCACCACCGACGCTCCCGCCGATGCCGCCGCAACCGTAGCGCCGCCCGTGTAAGCAAATAGATTCAATACCTTGATCGGGCGGTTCGCATTGCGGATCAGCCCGGAAAACCAATCCCAGTTCGCCGCCTGCTCCGGGACCAGCCCCGTATGCTTAAAGCCCATCGGGCGAAGTACAAACCCCAACGAGCCGTAACGGATCCGCCAGGATTCCGGCAATTTGTTCTTGACCCATGCACCGCCGCCGGAGGAAGATCTGCGATAAATTCCGTCGGCGCGTTTCCACGCGGAATGCACGGCGGCACCCTTCCAGATGATCTGCGGGTCGGGACGAATCAGAATATAATTTCCCCAACGCTCCAAACGCTCGCCGTCCGAGGTATCCAACAGCTCGTAATCCTTCCAGTTATCCGAAAACCACATCGTCCATCTTCCCTTTCCAATCATTTGTTGTAATAATCCGCCAGACGTGAGCCACCGCTGTGCGCGTGACAAATCGCAATCGCCAATGCGTCGGCAGTATCGTCCGGCTTTGGCGGCGCCTTTAACCCCAACAGCATCGTCACCATCGTTATCACCTGCTTTTTCTCCGCACGCCCGTAACCAACCACTGCTTGCTTGACCTGCAACGGCGTGTATTCCTGAATCTTGATCCCCGCGCGCTCGGCTGCCAAAAGGATCACCCCTCGCGCCTCCGCCACGCGAATTCCGGTCGTAATATTGGTATTAAAAAACAGCTCCTCCACCGCCATCGCATCCGGACGGTAGGTTTCAATCAACTCGTTGATCCCGTCGTAAATCTGCTTCAAGCGCTCCTCGGTTCGCATACCCGCAGGTGTCTGCACCGATCCGTACGCAATCGTGCGAAAGCGCGTATTCCGATATTCAATCACACCCCAGCCAACAATCGCCAACCCGGGGTCAATTCCAAGAATAATCAAGCTTGTTCTCCGTTTCCTGAATATAAATAACCACCTTAATTATACCACGCTTTTCCCGATAAGTCAAATAGATATTTAAATTTTTGGAAAATTCCGTTTAAAAATACAGATTTTCGGTTTACAGAAAGCTTTTTTTATGATATAATAGCAATATATCTATCAAAACGCCAAGGATACCGGGAGGTTTAGCGATGCCAATTATTCCCTTGCGACCGAACGATCGGATCCGCATGAAAAAAGAACACCCCTGCGGCGGCAGAATTTTTACCGTTATACGCGTGGGCAGTGAGGTTCGCGTTCTTTGCGAAACCTGCAAAAGAGACATGACGCTTGACCGTATCAAGTTGGAAAAATCCATCCAGCAAGTGCTATCGGACAAGCTGGATTGAACTAAAAAAGAAAGAGAGGAATCAGAAAAAATATGAACACACCCGCCAATGCCGTTCCCGAAACGGTGCCAAATCAACAAACAAAAAAATCCCCCATGCTCCCACTGTTGGGGCAAAAAAAGCGGTTCAGCCTGCGCGAGCACGGTTACCTTTTGCTCTGCATGGCAATTCCCGCTGTCTTGATGTATTTGATCTATCTTGCCAAAGGCATACATCCATTCGGAAACGGGTGCGTCCTGGTTTTGGATCTGAACGGCCAGTACGTCTGGTTTTTCGAGGCACTGCGAGATTTCGTTTACGGTGACGCTGAGCTTCTCTATTCCTTCGCTCGCGCCCTGGGAGGCGAATTCCTTGGAATTTACGCTTACTATATCGCCAGCCCGCTTTCCTTCATCGTAGCCCTCTTCCCGGAGGATCGGATGCTGGAAGCGTTGCTTGCACTGTTTTTGCTCAAGACCGCGCTCTGCGGCGGCACCTTCGGCTTTTATATGCACAAAACACTGAAGGATAAAAACAAGCTCTCCATCATCATTTTCTCCACCTTCTATGCACTTTCCAGCTACGCCGTGGTGCAGCAGCATAACACCATGTGGATCGACGCTGTCATGTGGCTGCCGCTGATCACGCTCGGCATCGAAAATCTGATCAAATACGGTAAATTCAAGCTCTATACCTTCTTCTTAGCCATCACCATCTTCAGCAACTTCTATATCGGCTACATGGTTTGCATCTACTGTGCCGCCTACTTTTTCATCTATTATTTTGCACACGCCGAGGAGAACCGCAACAATCCGCTGGGCGAAAAGAATCACTTTATCCGCTCGCTGTTGCGCATCGCGCTGTATTCTGTCATCGCGGTCGGCATTGCCGCTCTCATCATTCTGGGCGCGTATTATTCCCTCAACTTCGGTAAGACCACCTTTTCAAACCCCAGCTGGGAGTGGACAACCAAGTTCGATCTGCTGGATTTTCTGTACAAGCTTTTGCCCGGCTCTTACGACACCGTCCGTCCGGCGGGACTTCCCTTCGTATACTGCGGGCTTCTCACCCTGCTTCTCATTCCTGCCTATTTCCTTTCCAAAAAATATCCCATGCGGCAAAAGATCTTTTCTGGCATCTTGATCCTGTTCTTCTTTGCAAGCTTCGTCTTCAGCGTACCGGATCTGATCTGGCACGGCTTCCAAAAGCCCAACTGGCTCAACTACCGCTATAGCTTCATGCTCTGCTTTTATCTGTGCGTCATTGCCTGCCGCGCCATGGCGGATTTCAAGGCCGTCAATTTGCGTGTCATGATGGGAACCGGAGGACTCATTGCCCTGCTCTGCGTCATTCTGCAAAAATACACCAGCGGCGATTACATTGATCCGGACGATTACACCTGCATCTATTTTTCGCTGATTATGATCTTTGCCTATCTTGCAGTGCTTGCTATTTTACGAAAAACGATCAACAAGCAGGTGGTCAGCGTAGCGTTGATTGCAGTCGTTGCCATCGAGGTCTTTTTGAACGGATTATGGAATCTCAATGCTCTAGGTGATGATGTCGGATATTCCAAATACAGCTACTACAACGACTTTTTGGATAACATCCGCCCGATTGTCAATACCGTACAAGAAAAGGATACCTCCTTCTACCGCATGGAAAAAACGGTTTTCCGTAAAGTCAACGACAACATGGCGCTCTCTATGCGTGGTTTGTCAGGATCTACCTCAACGTTGAATAAGGAAACCATCAAATTCCTTGCCAAAATGGGCTATGCTTCCCGCTCACACTGGTCCAAATATCTGGGCGGAACTCCCGTCAACGATTCTCTGCTCGGACTAAAGTATATCATATCCGACAACGACGTTTACGAAAATTACTACGAGGTCTACGCGCAGGACTCCAAAACGGGCTACACGGCATACTATAACCCTTACGCACTTTCCATCGCCTACGGTGTGGACGATGACGTACTGGATTTTACCCTCGGATTCGTTGAGGGCGAAACCGAAACAAAGGATTCCGAAGACGAGGAAAAAGAAAACCGCGCAATCGCCGATGCAGTCTCCGCACTGAAATCCAAGCTCAACGAGTGGCTGGAAATTGACGAAAACTCCGGAAGTGTATATGTCGATGATTATAATAGCCCCTTCGAGCGTCTGAACGCCATGATCACCGCCATGCTCGGTGAAGAAGAGACCGTAGAGGTATTCGTCCCCGTAACCAAGATGCAAACCGATACGCAGAACGTACAAAAGAAGTTCTACAAGGTCAACGAGCACGGCTATACCCCCGTAACAGAAGGTCAGGATGCCGTAATCACCTATACGTTGGACATGCCCACCGATGCCGAGCTGTTCTTCTACGCCCCTACTAATTCTCCGTTCGAAGTCAGCCTTACTTTGTCGGTCAACGGTGAGGAGCCCGCAGATTGGGGCACCTTCAACGGCTCTGAGAGCACGCGCATCATCTCGCTCGGGATGCAGGAGACCGACGACGAGGTGTCCTTGAGCCTGACCCTGAAAAAGAACTACTTCTTAGCACTGAATGGCGAATATTTCTTCTACTATATTGATTGGCAGGTATTTGAGGACGTTATGGCACGCCTCGCCGCCGACCAGTATCAGATCACCGAGTACACCGAAAGCTCCTTCAACGGTACCTTTACCGCTTCTGAGGAGCACGAGCTGGTCTTGACAACGCTTGCATACGACAACGGCTGGAAGATCTACGTTGACGGCGAACGCGTAGAGACCGTAAAGGCGTTCGGCGCACTGATCTCCTTCTACGTGGACGGAGAGGCAGGTGAAACTCACACTGTCGAGATGGTCTACAGCCCCAATACCATCACACTCGGCTTTGTCATCTCGCTGGTTTCGATCGCGGCATTCATCCTGCTGATCATTCTTGATCATTTCTTCCATTTCGGCTGTAAGCCGCCAAAGCAAAAAAAGGAAGCTCCCGTAGCAGAGCCTTCTCATCCTGCCGAGCTATCCGCTCCCACCGAGAATCCCGATCCGCCAAACGCAGAGCAACCGCTCAAATTCCAAATTCGGTTCCCGTCCAAAAACGAGGGCCGCGACAGAAAGGATTGATCCCAAATGTTTTACTATATCAGCGGAAAACTGGTCCTGCTGGAAAATAATGTAGCCGTCGTGGACGTTGGCGGTGTCGCCTATAAAATGACCGTCAGCGGAACAACCTACGAGGCTATGCCCCCCTGCCGTTCAGTCAAAGAGCCTCCCACGGTCAAGCTGTATACCTATCTTGCAATCCGTGAGGACGACATCGAGCTGTTCGGCTTTGCCAGTGAAACCGAGCTGGCATCCTTCAAGCTTCTGATCACGGTATCCGGCGTGGGTCCCAAAGCGGCGATGTCCATTCTTTCCCTGCTGACACCCGAAAAATTCGCGCTTGCCGTCTGCACCGACGATAAAAAAACGATCTCAAAAGCAAACGGCATCGGTCCCAAAACCGCCGCGCGCATCATTTTGGAGCTAAAGGATAAGCTGATGAAGGAGCGCGGCACCGACGAAGCATTTTCCGCATTTCCCACACCGCCCGCCGCCGTTTCCGCCAATCGTTCCAAGCTCAACGAGGCAACCGACGCCTTGATGGTGCTGGGATATTCCCGTGCCGAGGCGCTCAACGCTATGAAGGATATCGACACCGACCGAACCGAGCTGGAGGAAATCATCCGTCTCTCGCTGAAAAAGCTGATGAAGTACTGAGACAGAAAGGACACTGAATGGATACCAACGAATTCGATTTTGAAAACCGGATCATGAGCACAAGCTACAGCGCACAGGATTCGGACGTAGAGTTTTCTTTGCGCCCCAAACGGCTGGATGAATACATCGGTCAGGAAAAGGTCAAGGAAAATTTAAAAATCTATATCGAGGCGGCAAAGGGACGCGGCGACCCGTTGGATCACGTTTTGCTCTACGGCCCGCCCGGACTCGGTAAAACTACGCTTTCCAACATCATCGCCGCCGAAATGGGCGTCAATATCCGCATCACCTCCGGCCCCGCCATCGAAAAGCAAGGCGATCTCGCGGCAATTTTGACCAATCTGAACGAGGGCGACGTCCTTTTCATCGACGAAATCCACCGCCTCTCCCGCACCGTAGAGGAAATTTTATACCCCGCCATGGAGGATTACGCGCTGGATATTATCATCGGAAAGGGCCCCGCCGCACGCAGTATCCGCATTGATCTGCCGCGCTTTACCCTGATCGGCGCCACCACGCGTGCAGGACAGATGACCACCCCTCTGCGCGACCGCTTCGGCGTCATTCTTAAATTGGAGCTTTACACCTCCGAGGAGCTTGCCACCATCGTGCGGAGAAACGCAGGCATTCTGGATATGGAGATCACCGACGACGGCGCCATGGAGATCGCAAGCCGTTCCCGCGGAACACCGCGTATTGCAAACCGCCTGCTCAAGCGTGTGCGCGATTTTGCCCAGATCATGGGTGACGGAAAAATCGATGAGAAGATTGCAAACTACGCCCTGACCAAACTCGAGATCGACCAGCTGGGTCTTGATAACGTTGACCGCCGAATGTTGGAGACCATCATCAAGTTTTACAACGGCGGTCCCGTCGGGCTGGAAACGCTTGCCGCAACCGTTGGCGAGGAGGCAGTTACCCTAGAGGATATGTACGAGCCGTATCTGATGCAGCTCGGATTCCTCAGCCGTACTCCGCGAGGCAGATGCGTCACCCGCCTTGCCTACGACCACCTCGGAATCCCCTATCACGCTCCCATCCCATCGCAATCTGACCAAATGAAGCTGTTTGACAGCGAAGAATAACAAAACAGCGTAGTCTTGACTTGGCTTTTTTCGTGATATAATAATATACTATGATGAAATCAAAATCCGGCATCGCTTTTCAAGGAGGAATTTATGACATCTGTTCCGAAATATATATTAAAGCCAGAGGGTGACGCTTGCATATTAAAGCAAGGGAAGACCGTCTCCTTTGACTTTGATGCCGATGCGGAGAGCACCAAAGAATGGCATCGCCTCTTTTTTAACTGTGAGGACGTCTCCACTCCCGCCATGAAAAACGAATCGGGGGCTGAGCTGCTATATTTACTGATCGACGATTCTCTAAATATCAAAATGGCGGAAAAGGACCGATACTGTCTTGACTTTTCCGCAAGCACACCGCTTCCCTTTCCGAAGCGTGCCGTCAAAAAGATCCTTTGGCAGCCCCTCAGCTACGGCTTGTACGGATATGATATCTTCACCGACCGAAATGACACATGGCAGTTCGGGATCTCGGTGAGAGCCAGAAACCTAAAAAAGGAAGCAGGAGGCTATCTGCGCTTTCGCTTGGACAGATGGAGCGTAAAAGAAGGGAGCGACCCGCGCGACACGCGAGAAGCGCCCACCGAAACGGTTTTCCTCGACATCCCGACAGGAACGTATTCCTATACCGCCATTCTGCAAACGCTATGCATTTCCGCCACCGATACCGCTTGCGTAACCGTAACGCTTGAAGGCGAGGGGTATACGGGCGAGGTGTATTTCGAGCAGCCCTGCCTTCGTGACGGTGCGGGGCGCAATCTCCTTCCCGTTTTCGAGCGCGGAAATCTCGGACTTGCTAACTTTGCCTGGCTCGGTCAGAACCTTTCGAAGCGAGAATTGCCGCGCTTTCGGATAACGCTGAATGACACGCTTTGCTTTGAGGGCGAGGTCTTTTTAAAGATACACCCGCTTCTCCCCCATTGAAATCCCCATTCCATGCGGTACACTCAAAAAGGGGCACAACACCCTCTCCATCACCTACACAAGCGATTATATCGAAGCGTTGCCGCTGGCGATCGACGAGGTACTTTTGCTCGCCAAGAAGAAAGAGGCGTTCGCCTTGATCCATACCCCTGCGAGCGCCGTGTGGGGTCAGGAGCTTGCGCTCCTCGTGGAAACTGAGGCGAGCGATACAGAGATTCTTTTTGAAAGTTCGGATTTCACCCCGGTTAAGGAAACGCGCTTTGACGACGTTGGTCTACGCGTGTTCACAATACTGCCTGTCAAGGAAAAAAACGGGCTTTCCTTCTCACTTTCCGCCGCAGGCGAAAAAAAGAACTACACCATCGAGCGATGCATAAGGCGAGAGGCGGATGGTGTGCGCGCGGGAAGCGGCGATATGATCTATATCGATATTTCGGACAAGGCGGCGGTCGTCGATTACCTCAAATGGTACGTGGCGCACGGCATTGGCAAGCTTTTGACGGTGCGGCAGGTCTACCGTTGGGGCGGTCAACGCCATGTAAACGCCGCGGTGTGGCCACTCTTCACCGCGCTTTGCGACGCACTCCGTATTGACTACGTTCTAATCTCCGACGGCCGGGATCTTCCCTCCATCGCCACCAATCCTACTATGGAAATGATGACGGGCGAGCGTTTTCTCGGTCGCCAACTCCATGAACGCGACGGTCAGCTGTTTTATTGGGGACCCGATCCGCGCGAAATCCAAGCCCCGCTGGATGAATTTTTCGACCTTGCCGCACGGCTGGGGCGAGAGCATCCCGACACCGTGGAGGGGGCGATGCGCCCATTCAATCCCCCATCGCCTTCTTGCACGGTCGGTGCGACGGATGGGACGGTTTCTCCTCGGGGAACGTGTTTGGCATGCCCTTTATGAAAGCGGGCGAGGCAGCCGCGTCTTGGAAACTTTTAAAGCAATTCTATCCCCTGGACAGCTGTGAGAATTTCGGCACAGCAAAAATGGGCTATATTCCCGCAGATCACAACAAGCCCTTCGGCGTTTTCAGCGGCACGCCAAACGGATGTGTAGATGCCGTTCCCGTAGAAACGGGGGATTTCGCCGATTATAAGCTTCTCGTCTTTGCTGGCTACAACCTGGCAGAGGCGGATGACATTGACCGTCTGCTTGCCTTTGTTCACCGCGGCGGATCACTTCTCTGCGCGTGGCCGCATCTTTCCGATACCACGGATCATGCGTTTTTGACAAATCACAGCTTCCACATTCTTCCCCACCCCATGACAGCACTCCTATCCGAGGGGGAAGCGAGATTTGTTCCCGACACGGTAGACGGCGAAGAGCTTCTCGCTGCCGAAAACGCGGTATCGGGCGAAATTCTCCGCACAACGGATACGGGACGCCCTCTCGTTTCGGTCATCCCCCACGGTGCGGGCAAGATTGTTTTTTTCAACGCACTTTGCTATCCCGCGCATCCTGCCGTTTTTTCGGTGTACCGAGAGACTGTCGCGGCATTGACAACAAGGGTGCTTGACGAAGAGCCTTTGCGCGTTTCTTGCGGCACAGATGTAGAGTACACCGTCTTCCGTCAGGCGGATGGTACGCGCCACTACTATTTCCTCGCGGTGGATTGGTATAACGACAGCCAAGAACCTCGCCGCGCCGCCATTACCTTGGATGGGGCAAGCTACGAATTGAGCATTCCTTTCGGTGCGCCCGTGAAGCTCGTTACAGACGGCAAGAGTGCCGTTTGGCCCATGCGCGCAGAGACCGAGGTCTTGTCCTTGACCGACCGTGCCTTTACGGCACAAGGCACAGAGACGGAAACGTTTTTTGTTGCCCGCGAGGGAAAGATCTCCGCTTATATGCTTGATTTTAGAGAAAATTCTCATCAAAAAGCCGATCTTTGATTCTAAAACACATAAAAAAGGAACGAGCCATACAGTACAATGTCATTAAGTTAAGAAAAGAACCAAGTTTAGAAATGTGCACAAGTCCGTTAAAAACGGACAATTAAAAAAGAGTCTCCTATGGTAGAATAGAGATATATCTACCATAGGAGGAATTTTTATGCCAAAAGGATATTTTAAGCTAACAAAATCATTACCACATTTCGCCGTCAATATCAAGACATGGGAACCCATATGACAAATCTATAGCCGAAATTTTTTTCTCATAGCTATGCTGTTTCTATTTGATTTCTTGACTAGCACAATTCCGATTCCAAATCATTCCGCCGTTTTCGGGATTTCTTCTGCAATTTTTGCCTTTTCCCCGTCCAGATACAGGCGATTCAGCATCAAAAAGACCGTCAAATATCCAAGCAACACACAAAAAAGGTCAAACCCGTAGTAAATAACCATCACAATCACCTCTGCAAAATCAGCAGGTGCGCCGTAAAAGAAAATATCGTAGTACAAACGGGAAAGTAGCTGCACTCCCGCAGGAATTGCCGCAATCTTTAAGGTCAGCACCAGCAACCGATTTTTCAGATCAAAAAAACGCTCAAAAGGTAAAAACGAAGCAATGCAAGGTACGGCAGGCGTCAAAGGCGAGTTCTCTTTTTCCTGCTTGCGCATCATCAACCAAAGCAACAGCAACGCAATCCCCATCTGTACAAAATCCATCACAAGGCTGAAGATCAAGCTTAAAAAATCGCTTTCAAAAAATTCCGCAAACGAGATACTCATCACAAGGCATCCCGAAAGCGCATATGCCACGTATTTTACTACGCTCAAAATCGCGTAAAGCGCCGCCGTATACACGCTCTTTTGAAAAGAAAACCGCAAACCGGCGTAGATCACAAACGCAAAAGAAATCCAATACGTCAGATAATTCAACAGCTGCATCAAGCCGTTCAGCACCGATGGGATCACCGAAGTCCGCCACGCGGCATCGCTATACATTGTCAGCCAAAGCGGATTGCAAACCGCCGCATAAAACAAAATCAACACCGCCATCGTGCCCACGTAGCGCGTCTGTATTTTTTGAAAGCGCAAACGCTCAAACAAAGAGTTTTCCATATCACATCCCTCATTTCCGTTTCTATTATAACACATCCCCTCACCGATTTCCAATCCTATTTGTAAATATTTCTCTTTTTTTCGCATATTCTGATGGTATGATAAAACGGAACAGGAGGAGTCTCCAAATGAAGAATGAAAATTCTCCCTTTTTTTGCCCTAAAAGCCCATTCGATCACGCCGAAATGATGCGGACATTGTTTCCTTTGACGGAACGGTATCCCGCAGCAGAGCTTTCCTATCTCGGAAGTACGGTTCTGGATCGTACCATTCCCATGATCAAAATCGGCAGCGGCAGACGCGAGGTACTCTACGTTGGCGCACACCACGGAATGGAATGGATCACAGCGGCGATTCTGACCGCCTTTTTAAAGGAGCTGTGCGAGCGTGCAGACCGCACCGGCAGGGTTGAAGGGCTTGATTGGCAGGAATTTTGCGCCATACACACGTTATACGTTATCCCCATGCTCAATCCCGACGGCGTAGAGTACCAAATCCATGGGATAGATCAAAATCATCCTCTTTCCGAGCGCGTTCTTGCAATGAACGGCGGAAGCGAGGATTTTTCCCATTGGCAGGCAAACGCCCGCGGCGTGGATCTGAATCACAATTACGACGCAGGCTTTGCAGATTACAAAAAGCTGGAATCCGAAGCAGGCATCTTCGGTGGCGCTCCCACCAGATACAGCGGAGAAGCCCCCGAGTCCGAGCCGGAGGTGCGCCTGCTCTGCGATTTTATTCGCTATCACAGCAATCTGCGCGGCGTGATCACGCTACATACGCAAGGAGAAGAGATCTTTTACCGCAGCGGCGGAAAAGTGCCCACAGGCTCCGGAATCATCGCGCGGCGCTTGTCCGAGCTTTGCGGATATCGGCTTTCCGAGGCAGAAGGCGCGGCATCCTACGGCGGATTGACCGATTGGTGCGTGCGCGCCTGCAGCCTCCCTTCCTTTACACTCGAATGCGGCCGCGGAAAGAACCCGTTGCCGATCACAGACTTTTTCCCCATCTATACGGGAATCCGAAAAGCGCTGTTCCGCTTTCCTTTTTTGGTTTGATTGCATAAGTTTTCAAAAAACGATTGCAAAATGCAACAAAATATGATATGATATAATTATTCCGCGTGGTGCTCACAGTATTTCAGCCTGGTCGCTTCCCCGCCGCGCAAGTGCCGCTCTTGCTTGTTTTTCAGCAACAGCTCCCGTACCTCCAGATACAGCGCTTTGTTTACAGCCTTCAGGTTCTGCGTTACGTCCTTATGTACTGTGCTTTTGCTGATGCCAAATACCTTCGCCGCCGAGCGCACCGTGGTTCGGTGCTCCACCAAATATTCACCCAACACCACGCAACGCTCTCTGTTGTTCCAATCCGATATCATGTTTCTCTCCTCTCTGAACGAAAGAGTTTTCTGATATCCATTTTATGAAGCCGCAGGCTGAGTTAGAATCAAAACAAAAAGTTTTCAAAGGAAAAAATCATGCACAAAGAAGACCAAAAATTTGCCGCCTCGGCAATACTGGAAGGAATGACATCAATCTCTGCTCTGCTCAACAGCACGGCAGAAAACGACCGCGTTATCCAAAAGGTGTGGATCGACCGCACCAAACGAAAATCCAAATCTGCGGAAATCGGCTTTCTCACCGCAAAATCTCACGCGCTCGCCTTTCCCATCGAGTTCGTCGACGCCGAGGATATCGCCGCCCATACAACCGGAAGCACCCACGGAGGGATCTTAGCATTCTGCTCCGAACGCACCATCCCCGCTCTGACGCCCGAAAAGCTCCTGCCAAACAGCTTTTACGTCTATCTGGAAGGCATCGAGGACCCCTACAATTTCGGCTACACGGTGCGCACGCTTTACGCTGCAGGCGTTGCAGGTGTGGTTCTGCCGCCCCGCAACTGGATGAGTGCCGCGGGAGTAGTGGC
>JAFTLZ010000107.1 GCA_017452665.1 Clostridia bacterium | reverse complement strand
TGAAGGTTGCAACCTCATATGCCTTGGCGTCCCTGATCCCGGATGGGGAGCTGAACGAGGAGAACATCATCGTTCCCGCCCTGGATCAACGCGTCGCACCCGTGGTTGCCGCGGCAGTGATCAAAGCCGCCAACGAGACCGGTGTAGCGCAAATTTAAAATAAATCGAAATGGAGAGAAGATGATCAAACCTTCTCTCCATTCCTTTTCCGTCTTTATTTTTGTATGATATCTACCGATTTGTATGCATTGGTAGATGCCGTACGCCCGTTAGGACCTACTACCGTGACCCTGACGTACAGACATTCGGGGCGGATCTTGTACTCCGCTTCGTTGAGGAACTCACCCTCGTCGGCAAGAAAGTTGGCACCGCCGAATCTTGTCGGCGTGTTGAAACGAATTTCGCGGGCGTCGGAGGTCTTGATGTGCAGGACGTTATCCTCCACGTACAGCTCGTAAATTTCGGGTCCCTGCGAGCAATAAAAATTCCCATCCAGCAGGGCTTGCGTCACCGTGCGGTAATCCAGCTTTTCCGCTTTGATCATTGTCCAGGAATATCCACAGCCGTCGGTGCCGTGCTTGGTCACGTTGCCGCGGGAGCGGTTGTGGCTGTCATCGCCGCCCACACAGTAAATCATGTTCCCGGAGCGGAGCATATCGTCGTACACGCGCGGATTGTATTCAAACATCCCGTTGTACATTTCCATTGCGTGCATATAGTGATAATTGATGTACTGCGGGTAGCTTTCCAGCGAGCCGGACGGATGATTGTAAACCGTAAAGAACCCGCGGCGGCGTCCCTCCAAAAGCATGGCGCTGATGCACTCCGGCGTGTAAAATCTTTCATAATCGGGAAGGGAATCGTCGTATTGCATCAAGTGGCGATACTTTGGCGCATTTGCATACAGATATTTGGTTCGGTGATAGCAAGGCGTTATGAGATTATCCGGCTCAATGGCGATCATATTGATGTGGCAGGTCTCCATCGTTGCCCAGCCGAGTCCAAAATCGCGGCCGTTGATCTCCAGCTCCACCCCGTTCAGCGGCAAAAAGCTTTCATCCGCAAGATGGGAGCGGTCAACAAAAACGTCGTGATCGGTGTATGCAACAATCGAATACCCAAGCTCCAAAAAACGTGCCTTTACCTCTTCGGGCGAGGCGCTACCATCCGACATATTCGTATGCGCGTGCAGATTCGCCTTGTAAAATGTGCCGCTTTCCGGCAAAAGATAGTTTCTCATCGCATTTTCTCCTAAAATCGATTTTATTGTCCTTCAAAAAAAGATGCAGTCAACGGAAAAAGATCAAAATTTTGATTCCAGATCTTTGAAAACTGATCAATCGGAAGCGGGCAGATCCCAAGTCCTACCTCCACGGTAATGGCAATCAAATCCTTTTCCAGCGCGCACCAATCGCTCAGGGATGCGTCGTGCACCAGCTTGCCGTCTGCATAGTAATCGGTGCGTTCAGCCAGTACGTCCACCAGTTCCTTCGTTTGAGTGGCAAGCGTACCAACCTGCCCGCAGTTCCAGTACAAAACCTCGCCCTGCGAATGAATACAGAGCACCGCGCGAAGGTTGGAAAGGCTGTTGACCAACCCGACCAGAGCCTGCGTTTCCGGCTCGGATGCCACCGTTGGGCCTTTATAATTGGTAGCAGAGGAGCGCTCGGTGCCAAGGTAGGTGTCCCATTGCGCATCGTAATTACGGTTCAAATCTACCCCTCGCAAATTGGCCTTCCAGTATTTCAAATATTCGTCAAGGTCGGTGTAGGCAGTTCGTCCCGCAGCAAAATCCGCTCTGTAAATTTCCTCCACTGTCGCGCGGAGCGCAAGATCCTTAACCGAGTCAATCCCCTTTTGCGAGAGCATCACACCGTCGGGATTGGACATCGGAACCACGTAAAAGCAATAATTTTCAAAAATTTCGGAGTACGGAGTCCCGTTGTAATCTCCAAAGTGATAATAGGTCAAGTACAGCTCCATCTGCTTCATCACCAAAATGGGCGTCAGATATTCCCGCCCGTGAATTCCCGCACTGACCAGAATTTGATTCGGCGCATTCTTGTTTCCAAGCACAGCGGTATAAATCGTTCTGCCTGCCACCGAGGTACCGATTGCGTGATAAGAAAAATACGCAGGATAGCGTTGTGCAAGAATTTCAAGGTCGCTGACCATTTCCTCATAGGTGTATTCGCGCTTGGAGGTGTCAACAATGCTGCCCCCCATGCTAAGGAACGTATTCGAATCGGACAAAATCTCCTCCCAAAGCGGGTACCCTTCAGGGAGCGGCGTGATGATTGCTTCGATCGCGCTTGTGGTATCGGACGGCTTTTCCGCAGTTGTGGTTTCCACCGTGGACGTAGTGTCGTCGTGCGGCGCGGGAACAATACAAGCGGAAAAGGAGAACAGAATCAGCACAAGGAGACATATGGAGAGAATCGATTTCATAAAACTCCTTTCTTTGGCGGATGTGCATATAAGAATAACGCTTAAGATTTAAAAGCATAAATTGTGATCAAAGTAACACGGTCGAGTTTTTCAGAGCTGATACGGACGCGGGATTGAAGCCTCTCACCCGCTACGTGGGAGTCCCCAGAGGGGGAGCCTTGCATAAAGTTGCATCTTTGGAGCATTTAGTGGTGTTAGCATGGGATGCTGCGCACCCAGCACCAAAACGCTTGCGGGCGCTCTTGTTTGGAGCTTCGTATCAGCATTCCCATGATAAAATATAAAACGCATTGAAAGTTTTGAAGGGGCTTGGGGAAACTTTTTCAAAAGTTTCCCCAATAAAGCTACGTGAAGACAAGAGGAATGGATATTGACAATTCAGCGTTTTTGCGGTATAATGGTAGTACAAATTACAAGGAGACAAACCAAGATGACGAAGTTTTATCCGCTCAAGCTCAATTTCGTTTCAAAATCACCGATCTGGGGCGGCGTGCGCCTCATCCGCGAATGGAATAAGGAGACCCATGCCGAAACCGTGGGCGAGAGCTGGGAGCTGACCGTGCGAAGCAGCGAGATGAACCGCGTGCAAAACGGGATGTTTGCTGGAAAATCATTGGGCGAGCTGATCGGGCAAAACCGCGATTCCGTGATGGGAAAATCAACCGGGGATGCGCAGAATTTTCCACTGCTGATCAAGTTTATCGACGCCGCCGACCGCTTGTCGGTTCAGGTGCACCCGGACGATGCTTACGCCGCGCGCGTGGAAAACGACCGCGGGAAAACCGAGGTGTGGTACATCGTGCAGGCGGACGAGGGCGCGGAGATCATTTGCGGTCTTGCCGACGGCGTTACGCGAAGGGATTACGAAAAAGCGGTACGCGAGGGAATGCCGGAGGCAGCGTTAAGACACCAAAAGGTGCGCGCGGGGGAAACTTATTTTATCCCGTCCGGACTCCCTCATGCAATCGGAAAGGGAATTTTAATCGCAGAGATCCAGCAAAACTGCGATTTGACCTACCGTGTTTACGATTACGGCCGCCGCGATAAGGATGGAAATCTGCGCGAGCTGCACGTCGAAAAGGCGTTGGACGTCATCCGCCCGTTTTCCGATAAAGAGATCGAGACGATTCGATATGAGCGCAGCGGGGGCAGATGCGATTCGACCGACGTGCTTGCCGATTGCCGCTATTTCCGCGTGGAAAGAGTGCAGGTAACGGGGGAGACTCCCACCGAGCTGCCCGCTTGTCCGTATCTGCGGCATTTGCTATGCTTAGACGGGGCAGGAGAGCTTTTGTGCGGCGCGCATACCGAGCCCTTTGCAAAAGGGGACAGCGTTTTGCTGCCCGCCACATTGGAAAAGGTTGTTCTGCGCGGTGCGGGAAGCTTTTTGCTCTCCACAGCGTATTGATCGGATTTTACGTTGATGGGAATCCAAGAAAAAACAAGAGCTGACCTCCGGAAAGGAGAATCAGCTCTTTTCCGTTATACGTGCGTGTCGTCTTTTTGTTGCTTTTCTGCCTGATTCAAGTCATCAAACGCAGTCGTGTCGGAGTGGGGGATCGGTGCCCAGCCTACATCGCGCATAAAGAGCGCTGCAATTTCGGCAGGAACAGATACAAAGAGAAAGATTGGCCACAGGAGCGCGGCAACCAGCTTCAGCGGCAACGACATTTTCGGCAACCGCTTGCGCTCCAAAAAATACAGCAAAAACGAAGGGAACATGGTGGCAACATAGGGAACGATTATCCCCTTCAGCATCGAAACGATCTGCTGCGGATAATATTCCGCGGCATTTACGCCAAACGCGGGAGCCAACAGAACGAAAAGGATCTGCAAAACCGTGATTGCCGCGCTGATGACACAAACCGGCATGATGTTGACCGAGATATCGTAAATCGAGGCACGGTGGATTTTGGTTCCGTCAGTCGGGCGCGTAAAGAGCATTTTGATCATTTCCTTCCAACGGGATACGCAAACCAGCAAATGTCCCTTTGCCCAACGGACGCGTTGACGCCACATCACGCGCAGCTGTGTGGGCTGTTCGTCGTAAAATACCGCCTCGTCGCAGTAAACGATCTTGGAGCCCGCCAGCAGCTGATCGGCGGTGAATTCCCAGTCCTCGGTCAGGGTCACGTACTTCCAACCGTTTTTGACAATATTGGAGTTGATTACGTAGCCTGTCCCCTGCACGCGTGTGGATAGACCCAACACGGTGCGTCCGCGGCTTTCCATACGGCATCCGTAAACAAAATATAAGCCGTAAAGCGCGGAGAGGTAGTTGGCGCCGAAATTTTTGGAATTGCGGAAGGATGTAATCACGCATTTGCGGTCGCACGCCACAAACGCGTCGTTCATTTTTTCAAAATAGTACTTGTCCAGCACGTTGTCCGCATTGAACAAAAAGAAGCCGTCGTAATTTTCAATGCCGTAGTCCTCGCGAATTCGGTCGAACAGATAGCGGAATGCGTATCCCATCGTACGTTCCTGCGGGTTATTGTATTCGTAAACGGTCGCCCCGGTGGCACGGGCAATTTCGGCGGTGCGGTCGGTACAGTTGTGTGCGATAACAAATACGTGAAGCTTATCCTGCGGATATTTGCACTTGTAAACGCTTTCAATCAGATTCGCAACCACGCGCTCCTCGTTCCGCGCGGGAATGATGATTCCGTATCGTAGCTGTTCCTTGGCTTTCGGAAAGGTTTTCTTTTTCAAAATACCGATCACGGCAAAAATCACAAAATGAAAAGTCAGACAAGCGAGAACTGTATACAGAACTCGGATGATCGTTTCTGTAATTGTTAAATATAGCATTAATTTTCTCCTTTTTTAAAACGGGCAACGGTCGTGCTGCTACGGAACTTTGAATTGAGTCTATGGGATAAAATCATCAAAGGCATGCGTACAGGCGCAAAACAGTCAATGCGCCCTAAACTATTATAACACAGAAAGCGTAAAAAGTAAAGAGCTTTTGCGCTTTTTTGTGGAATGTTTCTCAACATCGTTGACCGACTCGATCAAAGCGACTGCCGAAAGAAATCATTTTGTATTTTCCTTTCCTTCTAAAAATGATATAAAATAAAAAGGTGCGCCAACCGGAATCAGCGCACCGAAAAACGCAAACCCCAATTGTCGCCAAACAAATTGAAATCGCAATCTTATGCCATACGGACAAAGTGTACGAAAACAGAGTGTACGTTTTTACCAAAAGAAAAACAGTACACTTAGCCCATTACATGACATATAAGATTATTCAATTTGTTTGGCTCTTGTATTATAGCACACTTTTTTTCATTTGTAAACCCCAAAAGTAAAAAAAGCTGTTTTCATTTTCATGCGGGGATAGAAGTCTTGAGATCTGCTAACAACTCTTGCCATCCCGCGTCTTGCCACTTGTAGGAATCTCCGCACGCTGTCTCGTTTTCTGCAGATGCGATTTACGAAAGCCCCCTCCGGGTGAGAGGGCAACCGCTTCACCGATTCCAAAGGATAAACCGCCCATTTCCTACGTGTCTCAACCAAACAAGCTTTGTAAGCGGTGCGCGGTGTCAGGTGTGGGAGGGCAGAGCGGGAGACGGTATTCAGCTTGGCAGAGTCCTTTGAGTGAGGCGGCGTACTTGACGGGAATGGGATTGACCTCGCGGAAAAGCGCTTGAATCTGCGGCAGAATCGAACGCATCCGTTGACCTGCCAAGCGGTAGTCCCCCGCGCTCAGCAAGCGCCAGATTTCAGTCATTCCGCGCGGGAGCAGATTGGAGTAGACCGAAATCAGCCCAGAGGCACCAAGCTTTGCGGCAGGAATCAGCTGATGGTCGTTTCCCGTGTAAATATCCAAACGGTCTCCGCATTCCGCGCAAAGCGTCTCCAAAAGTCCCAAATCTCCAGACGCCTCCTTCACCGCAACAATGTTCGGGTGCGCGGCAAGCTCGCGGTAGTGCTCTGACGTCATGGCAAAGCCGGTTCTTGAGGGAACGTTGTATAAAATCAAAGGACGGGAGGCGGCATCGGCAAGCGCACGGTAATGCAAAAGGATGCCGCGGTCGTTCGTTTTGTTATAGTAAGGGGTTACGGCAAGGAGCGCGTCGGCGCCGGCGTCGCAAACCGCCTCGGCAAGCTCTGTGGCGTGCGCCGTGGAGTTGGAGCCGCACCCCGCCAACAGCGGAACGCGTCCGGCAATGCGCTCCTTTGCAAACTTTACCAGCTGATGATGCTCGCGCACGGTCAGCGTCGATCCCTCCCCCGTTGTGCCTGCTACCAGAATCGCACTGATGCCGGAGGTGATCTGCATTTCAATCAGCCGATCTATGGCGGGATAGTCGATCTCGCCGTCGCAAAAAGGGGTAATGAGCGCAGTGGCAACCCCGGTAAAAACGGTTGGTTTGTGTAAACTCATGGTTTCAAACTCCCTTTTCTCAAACGAATTTTCCGATCGCGCTTGAAAAATCACGCTTGTTTTCAAAAAACGGTTGCAATCGGAACCAAAGTGATGTATAATAATGTCGATACACAAACAGTATATGCTCCGCATTGAAAAATGCGAATTTCAGATATGAAGGAAGTTTTACCATGAATCATGCGATTGTCAACAAGCTGCCCGAAACCGCGTTGCGTACCTCGGATTTTTATTACGATCTGCCCGAGGATCGCATCGCCCAACACCCGCTGGAGCCGCGGGATTCCTCGCGTATGATGGTGCTGGACCGCATAACCGGAGGTGTGGAGCATAAGCGCTTTTACGACGTGATTAACTATCTGCAACCAAACGACGTGCTGGTCATCAACGATTCCAAGGTCATCCCCGCGCGGCTTTACGGTCACGTAGAGGGAAGGGAGGATGCCTTGATCGAGCTGTTGCTGCTCCGCCAGCGCGATCTTGACACCTGGGAAACGCTGGTCAAGCCCGGAAAACGCGCTCGCGTGGGAATGAAGCTGGTGTTCGGTGACGGAATCCTGCACGCCGAGGTGACCGACATTGTGGAAGAAGGAAACCGCATCATCCGCTTTTCTTACGACCGTGAGCGATATACCAATCTATACGAGATCCTGCACCAAATCGGTCTGATGCCCCTGCCGCCTTATATTACCGAGCGTCTGCAGGATAAGGACCGCTACCAGACCGTGTACGCACGCGAGGAAGGCTCGGCGGCGGCACCTACCGCAGGGTTGCACTTTACGCCGGAGCTGTTGGAGCGGATCCGCGCCAAGGGCGTTGCCATCGTTCCCGTCATGCTGCACGTTGGACTCGGAACCTTCCGCCCCGTAAAGGAGGATAAAATCACCGACCACGTCATGCACACCGAGTTCTTTTCGGTTCCGGAGGAGAGCGCACGCATCATCAACGAGCGCAAAGCTGCAGGAGGGCGCTTGATCTGTGTGGGGACAACCTCCTGCCGTACGATCGAAAGCGTTGCCGACGAAAATGGGCATATTCCCGCCATGCAGGGCGACACGGGAATCTTTATCTATCCCGGTTACCGCTTCAAAGCGGTAGATGCCTTGATCACCAATTTCCATCTGCCCGAAAGCACGCTTCTGATGCTGGTTTCGGCGTTCTACGAAAAGGATAAGATCATGCAGGCATATCGCATCGCTGTGGAAGAAAAGTACCGCTTCTTCAGCTTTGGCGACGCCATGTTCATCCAATAAGCGGCGCAATACGGCGTTGCTCCTCGAAAGCGGCTTGACGTAGGTAACTACGCCTGCGCCTTGCTTTCTGCGGTGCGCCTTGTCTTGCTTGCTTCTTGAATGAACGGGGAAGTCGGTGCGAAAGCCTATCCTGCGTCTCGTAAGCATCGCGGACGCGATGCTGATAATACTGCGTTAAAACTTCGACTCGGTCAAATCGCCGTAGGTAACTACGACTTCATTTCCCTCGCTCGTTTTGCCTTGTCTTGAACGATTTCTCCTAATCAGCATATTCGTCTTATATCGCGTACATTTCGTCGGCGTGAGTTGATATAATAAGAGAAAGTGAAGAATGAAAAATGAAGTCGCTTCGCTGATGAATAATGAAAAATAAATGAAGATTTTCGCCGCGGCGAAAATCAACCGAAATTATTCATTATTCATTTCTTATATCCCGTACATTACGCGAACTGTATGTTCATCCAATAAGCATCCAAATCGATTTTAACATAAAAGAGGTCATATGAAAAACCACGAGGTGTTTTCCTCCCCGTTGGGGAATATTCGCGTCGATTTCGAAGGCGGCGCGGTCACGGGACTAACCTTTACGTCCGAAGAGTGCACTGCCGTAAACTCCGGCGTCGTCATGCTGGTGCAATGGCAGCTGACCGAATATTTTGCAGGTGAGCGTCGGGAATTCGATTTTCCGTGCGTGCTGCGCGGAACCGATTTTCAAACGCGCGTCTGGCAGGCGCTGTGCGAAATTCCGTATGGAGAAACGCGCTCCTACGGACAAATCGCCGCGCAAATCGGCTCTCCCGGTGCGGCACGAGCCGTCGGCATGGCAAACCACAACAATCCCATCTGCATCGCTGTCCCCTGCCACCGCGTCATCGGCGCCGACGGCTCTGCGGTTGGATATGCGTGCGGCGTGGAGATCAAGAAAAAGCTGTTGGAGCTGGAACAAAAATACCGTTAAGAAATAAAAAAGGAGAGGCTATGTTAAAAATTTTGGCATTGGGAAACAGCTTTTCCCAGGATGCGACCGCGCATCTGGAAAAAATGACCGAGGGCGCGTACGTACGCAATCTTTACATCGGCGGTTGCAGCTTGGAGCGGCACGCAAACAATCTGACCGCGCACGAAACCAATTACCAGTATCAAAAGGACGGCGTCAAAATCGAGCCGGGCCCCGATTGGGTTTGTGCAAACGACATCTTCGCGTCCAAGGCTTGGGACGTGGTCACGGTTCAGCAGGTCAGCCAGCTGTCCGGACTCTACGAGACATACGAGCCACACTTGGGTACAGTGCTGGGGTATATTCGCAAGCTCTGTCCCACGGCAAAAATCGTGTGGCATCAAACATGGGCATACGCCGCGAACAGCACGCACGAGGGCTTTGCAAATTACGGCAGAGATCAAAAGCGGATGTTGGAAATGATCGAGGAGACCTCCCACCGCGTGGCACGGGAGAACGGCTTGGGGCTGATTGAGGTAGGCAAGGCGATCCAGACTTTGCGTGCGGAACTGGAGCCGGACGGAACCGACCTTTGCCGCGACGGATTTCATCTTTCCTGCGATTATGGCAGATATGCGGCGGCGTACGTGTGGGCGCGTTATTTCGGGTTGCCCGT
>JAFTLZ010000106.1 GCA_017452665.1 Clostridia bacterium | reverse complement strand
TGGAAGAGGAAATCCTCTTCTCCAATCTCGCTTTTTGCCTCTTTTTCGCTCTTTTTTCAAAATATCTTCTCTTCCTTACAGAAAAGCGTTCACGCCTCAGCTTTTCCCTTGGTGTGAACGCTTTTCGTCTACAGTCTGAGAGGGCGTGTTGCAATTTTGCAACATGCCCTCAGACGATTTAACGCACCAGCGTTTTGAACCACTGCAGATCCTCCTTTTCAATGGCACCGCAAAGGAGCAAAAGAAGCAGGTACAGTAAAACGACCAGCACGCAGTGAAAGGTCACCGAAAGCGCCGCATTGGCAATTTCCAGCCCCGTCAGTGACAAAAAGGCACGCACCGCACAAGTAGCCCCCACAATGCATAAAAGCGGCTTGTAGACCCATTTGATCACGCGTATGGAGGTGTGGCTGACGGATAGCAGATGCGTGATACTGCAAACGGTGTTAAACAGCTCCGAGATGTAGATCGTAATGATGTAGCCGTCGATGCCAAGGCGGGGAATCAACAGCCACACCAAAATTACCGAAATCAGCGCATCCGCAATGTTGATCTTCATCGAGTACACCTGCTCGCCAAGCCCCTTCATCATCGCGTCGGTGGCGGTGTCCACGTACATAATCGGAATCAATGGTGCCAAGATCCGAATATACTTTCCCGCATCGGTACCGGGGTAGAGCGCGCTGCCAATCTCTGATGAAAAGCAGATCAAAATCCCTGCCACACCAATCGAAAACAGCAAAGAGAGCGACCAGACGCGCGAGATCATATAGCGAATGTGCTTTTGGCTGTGCTGTACCTCTGCTTCGGCAAGCTCCGGGACCAATAGCCCCGAAAAGGAGGAGATCAGCGCCGCGGGATACAGAATCACCGGCATCGCCATGCTGTGAATGCTCCCGTAGGCAACCAGTGCCGCGGCGTGAGAGCTTCCGCTGTTGCGCAATCCCTCGGGGATCAGAATGTGCTGCAGCGTCACAAGCCCCGAACGGATGTAGGTCGTCACCGCAATGGGGAGCGTAATCCCCAATAGCTTTTTGGTCTGGGATGGAGCACTCGTTTTTTTCGTCGCATCTGCATCGGTATGTGTGCGGCGATCCCGCAGATATAAAAACAGCTCCACAAAAAAAGAGAGGATTTCGGCTCCTACACCGCCCAATACCAGTGCACAGCAGGTTTGCTCTACGTCACCGGGTTGCCACAGTGCCAGCAGATACATGGTTCCGCCAATCTTTGCGGCTTGATCCAGTACCTGCACGGCGGCGTTTTTGTACGGGCGCCGTACTGCGGTAAAATACCCACCAAGCGCCGAGGAAAGCGCAATCAGCGGGAGCGTAATTCCCAACAAACGCAGGGAGGAGACCGTGCGGGTATCCTTGAGCCACACGGTTCCGATCACGTCCGCAAATCCGATCAAAAGTGCGGATGCCGCAAGCCCGAACACCATCGCGTACAGTACGGCACTGCGCATTACCGAACGTATCCGCTCCGGATGCTGTTCTCCAATCTTTTCCACACAAAGGCGCGTCACCCCAAGCTGAATCCCGGAGGTTGCCAGCGTCAGGGCAAAGCCGTAGACCCCGGAAAGCAATGAAAACAGCCCCATGGCCTCTGCTCCCGCACGGTTGGAGATGTAGACTTGAAAGCTGACGCCCACCGTGCGCATCAACAGCGATGCGGCAGTTAATAGCAGGGCGTTCCAAAAAAGTTGTTTGGCGTGTTTTTGCATGAAAATTCTCCTTGCTTCTGTCACCGAATACTGTATCTTATGACAGAATCTGGAAGAATATTTTGCCCAAAACCCATCAAATCCCATTTCAATCCCAAAAAAATCGAAAAAATTTATAAAAAAATTGCATAAAAGTGCATTTAGGGTATTGACAAACTGCAAAATCTGCTATATGATATATATGCTTCAATACATTTTTAACAATACATACGAAAAAAGGAGAAACAATGCGTATGCTGATCCATGTTTGCGAACTGTGCGGTTATGAGTACAACCCAAAGGAAGGCGATCCCGAAAACGGAATTGAGGAAAACACGGATTTTGAAGATCTGCCGGAGGACTGGGTATGCCCCTTGTGCGGCGCTTCAAAAGAGGATTTCACCGAAGAGACGACCTCTTCCGACGAATCCTACTAACCCATCAAAAACCTTTGGGCGGAAGAGAAATCTGCCGCTTTTTTTGATTGCACCGTTTCTGTTTTTGTGTTATAATAATAGACAGAAACCTACACGTACGAAAAAATGCCTTATAACCGATTCCGTTCGCGGTATTTTGAAGGATTGATCCCGGTCTGTTTTTTAAAAAACAGCGAGAGGTAGGAGGGGGAAGAAAAATTCATATGCTCCGAAACCTGCGCAACCGAAAAACCTTCCTCCAAAAGCCGACGGATCTCGCGAACGCGCAATCTGGCATAGTAGGACATCGGTCCCTCGCCTGCAAAGGTATGAAACAGCTTTTTGACATAGCTTGGGCTGATGTGACGTAACTCGGCAATCTCCTCCAAGGAAAGATTGTCTGCCGCACGTTCGGTCATCATGCGCACCAGCTTGCGGTATTCCTCGGCACCTGCGGAATGGGAAAGTAGCTTTTTCGCGGTTTCCAGATGAGAGAGCGCAAATAAAAACGCTTCCAGGCGGCGTGTCCCTTCCTCTGCTGCCGCTCTCAGTTCTTCTGCTTGCACGTTCTGCTGTTTTACCATGGCTCGTACAAACGGACGGATCATCCCAAACAGCAGCGTGTATTCCTGCACCGTTTCAAATGGCAGAGAGAACACCCCCTTGCGCAATGCTTGCGGCAGCTCTCCTTCGTTTGCAAAGGAGAGGATCAGCACGTGCGGGCAGGTATTTCCCGCACTTTTGATGCGGTGAAATTCATTCGGCTCGTGGCAAATCATATTTCCTTCGCCCAGCAAAAAGGTGCTGTCGTCCGATACCGCCTCCACCTGACCCGAAAGCACCAGCGCCAGCTCCCAAAAGTCATGGCTTTCTCCCTTAAAATCAAATTTACTGTCCCAATTAAAATCGTATGCGCTGTAGTAGCCCAAAATCCGAAATGTCGGTTGAATTTGATACAGTTGATGCATCTTGCCTCCAAAGTGTCCGATTTTATCATTTTTGTATTCAATATTGAATTGATTTTTACAAACGGTT
>JAFTLZ010000005.1 GCA_017452665.1 Clostridia bacterium | reverse complement strand
CATGCATATCGCCTATCAACATTTCATCTGCTTTGTGCAACAAGGTTTCCTTCTGCTTAGTCCATTCAGAGGAGTTGTTGGTGGGCGTAATGCCGTAGGTCTCATAAACCTGCTTTACGGTATTGTAAACAGCCTGGAAATCTTCTTTGGTTTCGTAAATACCAAGGAAACCATAGCCATTTTCGTAATCAAGAGAAGCAAAGTAGGGGATGTAGAAGATCGCTTCCATGAGGTTGTTGTATTTCTCGTTGTCGTATCCCGTGCGGTGAGCAACAAGCTCGTAGGTTTCGGAATCCATGTCAATTGCCATGCCGGAGAAGGGCTTTGCAAAGTTTGCAAGCATGGAGTATGCATCGGCGCTGAATGCCGCATAGTCGCACGCAACCACTTCGTACTCACCGTTGACAACTGCCTGCAACAGCAGATCGTCGCATACGTCGCTGGGCTTCTCGTAATCCGAGCCTGCAAGCGCCTTCAGCGTATCGTTGTTCTGAATGGTGGTCATTTCCTCAACGGTTACGTTCAAGTCAAGAACATTTTTCCAAGCCTCAGCAATCATGGTAGCCATGACAATGTTTTCTTCATCATGAGCTGCAACCTTAATGGTAAAGCTGTACTTGGAAGGATCGGTCACTGCCGCGTTGGAAAGTACCGAACTCAGCAGATTTTTTGCCTCCGTTTCGTTAGGCGAGGTGTTGAGCAGAGCATCGCCGGCAGCAGAACGGAAGCTTCCGGAGCCGGTGCCAGCATTCAGCACACCGTTGGAAACCAAACCGGTAGCTGCTTCTGCATAAACGATTGCATTTGCAATGGCGGTACGGTCGATTGCAAGGGAGAGTGCCTTACGGACTTCCTTGTATGCAAACAACTGCATTCCGTCGGCACCGTCGTCAATAATGGCATTTTCGTTCAGATAGCAAACAAAGGTGGAGAGCGCATCACTGACCTTTGCATATTGCTTGACATATTCGTCATTGCGCAAAGAGTAGGGGATGTCTCCGATGTAGAAAATTTTCCCTTCTTTATAAGCGGCAAGAATCTCCTCGTCGGTCATCGAGCAATTTACCAAAATACGGTAAGGCGTTACCGCAGAATCAATCGAATCTCTCTTGACATCGCGATAGTAGTAGGAGTTACGCTCCAAATAGAAGTAATCAATAATTTTTACATTATAATTACGGTACAGTTCGTCCAATCTTTCGCCGTATTCATCCAGCTCGTAGTTGTCCTGCGCCTTCACGTTCAAGCCGTCCTCGCCCAAAACGTCCTTATAAGAAATCTTACCAAGCTTAAAAGCGCCGCTGGTGATCATGGTAGACGATTTCTTTGCCCAGTCGGCATCCTTGTAAACATAGGTTTCCGGCAGGGGAGCAGTTGCAACGTTGGTCAGGTTCAAAAGGAACTGATTGTAGTCAATCTTGCCCTCAAACGTAATTTTTACAACGTCGGATTCCAACGCCTCAAGCCCCAGGTTGTCGATGGATTCATCACCCTGCTTTACGGCGCGGGCATTTTTGATATCAAACAGCAGGGCAGCAGCCTCAAAGCTGTTGTTCACGTTCAAAAGACGCTTCCACGCATAAACCACGTCATCAGCGCTCAGCTTGGTTCCGTTGCTCCAGGAGGTGCTGTTCAACGTAATCTCCATGGTGTACAGGTTTTCTTCAGCGTTTTCAACGATTCTGTAATCCTTTGCCAACGATTTCTGAAGATTGCCGTTTGCATCCAGCGTAAAGAGCGTATCGAACAGCAGGCTGATTACGTTGGCAGCATCGCTGTTTAAGTATGCATTAGCGGGGTCAAAATCATAGATCTCGTCCGTCAGATACATCGTGATGTAGGCGCCCTTGTCATCCTCGTTCTTGGTTGCACAAGAGGCGAGACAGGGGATCAACATCAGCAGGCAGAGCAAGAGTGCAAAGATCCGTTTGAACATCATGCGAAAATCCTCCTCAAAAAAGAAAAAAATCGGAATCGTGCGCATCGCACACATATACTCTTATATTATAACCTATTTTCTATCGGATTTCAATAGATTCCCAAATATTTTAATGTATATTTTGTTAATTTTTTTGCCAAAGTAAAAATATCAACCGGACAGTGAGGTGATTTTTATGAATGGATATGCCAGAAGCGATCTTGCATGCGAGAGTGCGTGCAGAAGTGATCGGGACGACGAAGGAGAAGAGTGGCGGGAGCGCCGCGTGGGAAACTTTACGGTTCGCAGCTTGCGGATTTTGAGCGGAGAGGCAGCAAAGCGTTTGCAAAAGCCCTGCGGAACCTACGTCACAGTGGAGTGCGGAAAGCTGAACCTGGTGTGGGGAGAGAAAAGAAGGATGTTGGAACATCTTTTGGCGGGGGAACTGCGCGGGATGGCGGAGCGCCTGACCGGAAAGCTCCCAAATCCGGATTTCAGTGTTTTTGTGGCAGGGCTTGGCAATGTCGAACTGACTGCTGACGCACTCGGCCCGAAAACCGTATCAAGATTGACCGCCACACGCCATTTGCGCAAGCATGAAAGCGGAATCTATCAAAAAATCGGGTGCTCGTCGCTCTCGGCGCTGGCGCCCGGCGTTCTCGGACAAACAGGAATGGAAACGCTGGAGCTGTTGCAAAGCGTGACAAATTGCATCAAGCCGGATCTCGTTGTGGTGGTGGACGCTTTGGCGGCGCGTAGCTGTGAACGCCTGGCTTCCACCATACAATTATCGGATGCGGGAATCGAGCCCGGCTCCGGAGTTGGCAACCATCGCGCACCGATCACAAGGCAAACACTTGGCGTGCCGGTCGCGGTGCTGGGAGCACCTACGGTGGTCGATTCTGCCACACTTGTGTGGGACGCGTTGGATCAGGCGGGAATTAAGGAACCCGACGAGGCACTGCGCCGCGTGCTGGAAACGGGGAAAAGCTTTTTCGTTTCTCCAAAAGAGAGCGACGTGATCTGCGACCGTGTCGCGCGCGTTTTTGCGGATGCGATCTCACTGGCGTTCGTCGGTGTAAGCGACGAGGATTGACGCGCATAAATCCGATTCCTTCCGCATAGGATAGAGCAACATCATAATATAAAGGAAGGAAATGGCTATGGATCAATTACCGATCAATCAAAATCAACCGGATAGAGCGGAGCGCATTATTCTCGGGGGCAGCTTTCGCGTGCGATACCGTTATTTTGCCGCTTTTCTCATCTGCGCGGCTCTGCTGATCGCGGCGTTTGCGGTCAGCAGCGTTTGGGGAAGCCAGGGCGGCGGAGAATGGCTGCAGGAACACTGGGGCTCTTTTTGGGGAAGTGGCGGACAAGATGAAAATCCTTTCGGGGATGGAACCACGGTCGCAGACGGATCTGCCGAGAACGATGGCACCACTGAAGCGCTCCTTGAAGATGATCCTCCGCTTCCGGATGGTGCCACTCCGGTGATTTCCGCAGATCTTTCCTATCTTTCTCTCGGCGAAGGCTATCTGCACAACACCACGGCGTACACACCCGATATCTCCGCACTTTTATCGCGCGACATTCGCGCAGAGGTGGGGAATGATCCGCTGGTGCTGATTTTACATACGCATACAAGTGAGTGCTATGCCGAAGGGGGAATCTCTTATTTTGATGGTGTTGTAGGCGACGTGACCTACTCGCGCGAGACGGAGCGAAACGTGCTCGCGGTGGGCGAGACCCTTTGCCGCACACTCAATGAAAACGGGATCGTCACCATTCACTGTACAGCGATGCACGACGATCCCACGCTCAGCGGCTCTTACGACCGCGCCGCGGAAAGTATTCGGTTTTATCTGGAGCAGTACCCCTCGATCCGCTACGTGATTGACCTGCACCGTGACGCGATCCTCAACAGCAACGGAGAGTATATTCGCGCCGTAACCGACGTGAACGGCGAAGCCACCGCACAGGTGATGGCAGTTGTCGGCACTGATGGCGGCGGGTTGGCTTGTGACGGATGGGAAGACAACCTCGCGCTGGCTCTGCAGCTGCGCGCCTCTCTCAACGCCGAAGAGACAACACTTTGCCGCCCGGTCTGCTTGCGAAAGTCTACTTATAATCAAGAGATTGCTCCGTACTCACTTTTGCTGGAAATCGGCACGGGTGCCAACTCGGTGGAGGAGGCACAGCGCGCCGCCGTATTGGTCGGTCAGGCACTTGCCGCTTTGATTCGCGGTCAATAACGCCGCAGGCAAAGATATTCGATTCCTATAAATACGGTCGCAATTACAATGCCAAGTCCCAGTCCCAGCGCACCGCTTTCCATCGCGCCGATCACACCGATCAACCCAACCAGGCACACTGCTACACCGCTCACGCGTGCGATGCGGAGCACCTTTTCTCCGGTCAGTGCGCGCACCATCATGGAAAGCCAGCAGAGCAGTTGATCCAAGCGCTTGCTCCAACCGATTACAGCTTGCTCTCCTTTGTTCAAATACCCTTTGAAAATATCATTATTGGAATTTACATTCGCGCTTTTTGGATAATAAGCGTTCATAACTCAATCTCCTTTTACCAAAAATGGAATCGTTGTGCGATCATTATAACACACTTGTCGAGCTTTGTCAATACCTTTTTTCCAAAAAAAGAAAAATATTTTCAAAAACCTATTTACAAATGCCGAAAAATGTGCTATAATAGAGCCGTAATCGGAAAAAGGAGGTTCGTATGGAGTCTTATCTGGATCGAATCAAACAACTGAAAAACGAAAGAAAAATGACAAACGATCAACTGGCAGAGTGCTCCGGAATTCCGCTGGGAACCCTGAGCAAGATCCTTGCCGGCATGAGCGATTCGCCAAAGCTTTCCAATATTATTGCCCTGTGCGGCGCGCTGGATTGCTCGGTGGAGTATATTGTCAGCGGCACGCCCGAAAATACCAACAACTATACTTTAAATGCGCAAGAGATCACCATGATCGAGGATTACCGCCGCTTGGATTCCTACGGTCGGGAGCTGGTTCAAACTGTGCTCTCCATGGAGAGTCGGCGTGTCGGCGCTCCTGCGGCAGAAGCGGTTGCAGAAAAGACGGAGCCAAGCAAAGTAAAGGCAAAGGAGGCTCGTGTACTTCCCACCCTCCGTTCCATTGGGCGCTACGCAGGGGAACCCGTGCGTTCCGGTAAGCGTGGGATCCTCTTGTACGAGTTACCGGTTTCTGCCGGTGTCGGTGTTTATCTGGATGAGGCAAGCGCTGAGAGCATTAGCATTCCGGACAACGAAAAAACTGCAGACGCAGATTACGCTCTGCGCATCAGCGGAAACAGTATGGAGCCCAAAGACCACAATGGCGATATTCTGTTGGTACAAAGTGCTGACAGCGTGGACGTAGGGGAGCTTGGCATTTTCCTTTTGGACGGCAGCGGCTTTTTCAAGGTTTACGGCGGCGACCGTTTGCTCTCGCTCAATCCCGAGTACGGCCCGATTTTGTTAAAGGATTTTTCCGACGTGCAGTGTAAAGGCTTGGTTGTAGGAAAGCTGAAAAGAAAATAGTTTATGAAACAGTCAAAGGCTTCCTCCATTCACCAAAATCACCGCAACCGCCTGCGCGAGCGTTGTAACAGCTTCGGCGTCGAATCCTTAGCAGATCATGAGTATCTGGAGCTACTCCTATATTACAGCATTCCGCGTACCGATACCAATCCCATCGCACATGCGCTGATTGAGCATTTTGGTTCCTTGCAAAACGTGTTCGAGGCATCACGGGATGAGTTGATGCAGGTCGAAGGCGTAGGCGAGGGCTCGGCGCTTTTGCTCAGCAGCCTGATCGAGGGCTATCGCAGATACGCACGGGATTCCCGCGTGCACGCCGAGGTGTACGATACGGTTTCCAAAATTGCGGACTACATCTGGTGCCGCTTTCTGGGGCGCGACCACGAGCGGCTGTATCTGATGCTCTTTAATAATAAAATGAATATGATCGATTGCTGCGTACTCTCCGACGGCTCTGTCAATTCCGCCAACGCACCCGTTCGATTGATGGTCGAAAAGGCAATTCAGAAAAAGGCGGCGGCTGCGGTGCTGGCGCACAATCACCCGCATGGCAATGTCACTCCGTCAAACGAGGATATTGAGGTCACCTGTAAGCTGGCGGAGGCGCTGATGTTTTTTGAAATTCCGCTGTGCGAGCACCTGATCGTCACCGACGACCGCTTTTCCGCGATTATGAAGCATCATTATCACGTCAATCGCATGGTAAACAATGAGAAAAAAGTCCTGCTGGTCGGCGGAAACGCCTTCAGCCGCGAAGCATTTTACGACGTCGACGACGAGACCTATCGCTTTCCGGCACTTTTTCCGGAGCAATCGTAAATCATAACCGCTGACCTCGCCTTTTTCAACCACCCATTTGACGGGTGGTTCAGGGGCTGCGTCATTTGCGCAGCCCCTGCGCAAAAAAGCTGACGGTAGGCCTTTTTGACGCGCGGAATTGGCGTTTTTGGCCCGATTTGTATCCAAAATACAGATCAAAAAACATCAAAAGGGCAAAAATGACGGCGTTTAGCCGTCAAGCAAAAACGACGGGGGTGAGT
>JAFTLZ010000105.1 GCA_017452665.1 Clostridia bacterium | reverse complement strand
CTTACCGTAAAAGAAAAAGCTCCCTCCACCGAAGTGGAAGAAGCCGATGAATTGAACGAATTATTGCAAGAGTTGAAGACCCGCCCCGAAATGCGAATGCTGTTCTCCCTGGCCAAGGGCGCAACCAAGGAAGACGTGGAGCTTGCCGTGGCCATCATTCAGCGCATGAGGCAGTCCGGCGATGGAGAGTAAGATCCTGCGCCTCGCCCCCCTACCGCCCCGCGTCAACGCCGTCACCGTCGTGGACGGGAACGGTGATTTCAACATCTACGTCAACGAACACCTGTCCCTCGAAGCTCGCCGCGCCGCTTACGACCACGAGCTTGAACACATCCGCCGTGAGCATTTCTTCACCGATAAACCCGTGGAGGAGTGTGAACGAGAAGCAAAAAACAATTAAGAAAGGCACCGAGATGATCGGTGAAAGGGATCAAATTATGGAAATAGCATTCGTCATCATTTTTATTTTAGCATCCCATTTAATCTATTCTGTGGCTTCGGATCAGCGAACCGGCTTTAATCCGTATCCCTTCGGCACCACCATCCTCTGTCTTCTGCTGCACCCTTTATTGCTCACCTTGAGCATCTGGTATTTGGGATGGATTTGGGGAATCGTGATTTTCTTGTGCCATCTTTTCGGGCTAATTCATGCAACCGTTTCTTGGATTTTGGAGCTTCCGACTCTGCTGGCCAAAACCGAAAGACAGGTGTTCGGCTTCATGAAATTAAAAATTGGTCTATTGACACCTATGCTGATCGTGACCTTAGTTTTCACAATCCTGTCGTTTTTCATGTCGTACTTTAAATCCCTGTTTTACCTTTTAGGCGAAAACATTGCTTACATAATCACAATAGCCGTCGTGGCCGTTGTTGGCGGCATCGTCAGAGCGTTCGTCTCAAAATCCTTCTCAAACAAATATTAAATTTGCATTTTTTTATTGTTTTGAGACAATACCTTAGGTTTCCACACTAACATTTCTTATTGCAAACCACGAAGGAGTCTTTATGATACTGCTTGATCTTCTTGTCACCGTCATCATTTATTGCGCCGTTCCTACCATCTACCGCTTGGCCAAAAAGCAGGCTATGGACAACAAAAGTGCCAAAATTTTCGCAATAGTAAATTCGGCTATTGTGTGGGTCATTCTTCTCGTCGTGTACCTCGGTCTCTATCTTGGCATCATCCCCAACATGGCCGCCGCCGCGATCTGGGGATTTGTCAGTTATCGAATCCTCATCCACATACCCAAAGAAAAGCCCGAAAAAGCCAAGGCGGAATCAGCCCAGCCATCCCAATCATTGAGTGCACACTATCATAACTATTTCGCCAAGCTATTCGATCTCGCAGATCAAACGGTGACCGAGCGCTTCGGCTCTACCGGCTTTAAAATTTGGCGGTTAGAGCTCATCATGTATGCCTTATATAAAACTCGTTTGATTCTTCTTTCTGAATGGGCTCAAAAACACCCCGAAGAACCCAATCTCGACGCTATATCCAACGCATATGCCGACCAATCTTATGCTGCGCTCAAGCATTATGCTTCCTCTCATAACCTTATCGAGGCAAACCTTTTACAAGACTTTTACCAAAGTAGACTTGACGCCTATGAAAGAATCTATAGCAAAGCATCGGAAAGCGGTTCGCACTGCATAGCCCTTTCTTTCCTTGGTGAAGCACTTCATTGGTTTCTTTTCCACGGCGAATCTTGTTTTCCTCTTGATTCAAATTGTCCCGCAAGACCCTACGACGATTATTTCACCCCTGTAAAAGACTACCCCGATGCCTTTGTAAATAATATTCTGAATTTGTACGATGCATTTGAACTCTGTTTTATTGGGCATGCTTCCGAACACATATCATTTTTACTTTCTTTCATATCCGAATGCATTTCAGCCTCCTATATCAATTCTCCTCTGGAAGCGGATAACAATACCGAAATCAACCCTGTATCCACACTGAGCGAAGACTTGAGTAATGATACATTTATTGTCGTATTCTGCATTGTATCCATCGTGGTTTTTGCTGCCCTTATAGTTTTGGTCAAATTACTTATTTAATTACCTGCGAACCCACCCGCAACCGCAGCCATGACGGCACAGAATTCCCCAACAACTGAAAAACAACTGAAATTTACCATCTTGTTGACCTCAACAAAAAGGAGCCCCCATGTCCAAGAAAACCCGAAACACAGGCCTGCCCAAGATTAAGCAGCTCCCCAGCGGCGCATATCACGCCCAGGTCTATAGCCATACCGACGAGAACGGTAAACGCCGTTATGAGTCCTTCACAAGCTACGACTACGCCGCGCTTGTGACCGAGATCGCCCAATTCAAGCAGGATAAGAAAGAGGAGCGTATCAATGCCTCTCTCGGCCGCCGCGCCCTCACTTTGGCCGATGCCTTTGAAAAATATATACAATCAAAGTCCGCCGTACTCTCGCCCTCCACCATTGTCGGCTACCGTAAGATCCAGCGTAACTATCTGAAAGGCCTCATGCCCCGCAAGGTGGACGAGCTCACCCAAGAACAGATCCAGATCGCCATCAATG
>JAFTLZ010000104.1 GCA_017452665.1 Clostridia bacterium | reverse complement strand
TTTCAAAATGTGACAAGATTCGCCAAATATTTCAGAAAGGATTCTGTCTTATGATTTATATCGCTCCCTCTTTGTTGGCGGCTGACTTTGCCCACCTGGCAACTGAGGTCAAACGCATGGCAGACGCGGGTGCAAACTACCTGCATCTGGACGTAATGGATGGTGCGTTTGTTCCCAATATCAGCTTTGGTGCACCGGTAATCGCCGCACTGCGCCCACACAGCAAATTGATTTTTGATGTTCATCTGATGATCAATGAACCAATTCGTTATTTAGATGACTTTATCAAGGCGGGAGCCGATATCATTACAGTACATCTGGAGAGCTGCTCCGATCCCGAAAAAACCATCCGTGCCATTCGTGCAAGGGAGGTGCGTTGCGGGCTTGCTATTTCGCCTGCGACTCCCGTGGAAAGGATCATGCCCTACTTATCCGAAATTGATATGGCGCTGGTGATGACCGTAGTTCCCGGCTTTGGCGGACAGGCATTGATCCCCGAAACGCTGGAAAAGGTGCGTACCATTCGCCGTTACGCAGACAGTCAGCAATTAAAGCTGGATATTGAAGTAGACGGCGGCTTGAAGCCGGATAATATCGCGCTTGCAACCGAGGCGGGTGCAAATATTATCGTTGCCGGGTCTGCAATTTTCCACGCAAAACACCCGCGTGCAGTGATTGCCGCGATGCACGAAGTGGCACAAGAGCATCCTTATCAGGCATAAAAGAGTAAAAAACAGCCCAAAAAGTTCTGTTTTGAGAGCTTTTGGGGCTGTTTTTTGCACTTTTTGAGGTGTTTTTGAAGTGCTTTTGAAAGGCGTTTTTGAAGATTTTTACAGCGTTCCTTCCACGGCACGGCGTAAATATCCCGCCAAAAAGCGGACGGCATCCTCCGTCGCGGCGCCGAAATTGTCAAGCGAAAGCTCGAAATTATAGACGCCCTGATAGCCGATCTCATCCAATGCCTTGAACACGGCTTTCCACGGAACGCTCCCCTGCATATTGTACATCGGGGGCAGATGCTGATCGGTAAAGCCGTTGTTATCGTTCAAGTGCAACAATTTGATATCAGAGCCAAGCAGATAGATGGATTCTACCACATCCGGAACGGCGCTCCCGTCATCGGCGCCAACCGAGTGCGCCTTGTTGGTATGCCCCGTATCCATGCAGAGCACCTTATGATCGGTTTGCAGAAGGTCAAACTGCTTTTTCAGTTCCCTGGAATCACCAAAAAAATCGATGACGCGTTTTCCGTACCGTTTGGAATCCCCAAACGTCTCCAAAGCCAGATTGACATCATAAGTCTCGGCAAACGGAATGAGCCCTTGAAAGAAATCTAAATTTTTAGCGTGCATAAATGCGGCATCTGCCTCCGGCCAGCGCCCGGTGGTCATGCTGTGAATCACGCAGGACGGAGCGCCGAGAGCGTGCGTGGCAAGCAGATCCTTGCGGCTGACCTCATGCGCCCAGCGATTGTATGTCTCATCCGGAACGTAATTACGGAGTCTGCCGTGCGTTTGGCTGATCTCCAAGCCCAGCGAGCGCGCATAATCTGCCAGATCTGAAAAATATGCAAGGATGGCATCATCCCCCGCCGCGTAGATCGGTTCTCCCTCCGCGCCAAATTCGCAAAGATTAAAATCCACCGCATCAAATCCACTTTCGGCGCAAATCTCCAGCGCGCGGCGGTCTCCGTATCGCTTTTGTAACGCAAAAATGCTGATTCCGATTGGTTTCTTCATAGTGAACTCCTTTTTTAGATTTTTTAAAACAGCAGAAAGATCAACGGAATGGTAATACAGGAAAGCAAATGCGAAATCAGCGCCATTCCCGCAGCGACAGAGGTATCCTTTCCGTACGCACTTGGGATTACAACGGTGTTGAGCCCCAGCGGCATGGAAACCGCACACATAGCGCAAACCTCCAAATACTCCGGCAGGGGCAAAATGGCAAATACACCGAGGAACACAAGCGGAATCGCCAAAAGACGGATGGCGGTAACTGCATAAATGCTGAGATTGGAAAAGGTTTTGCGCAAGTCGATATTCGCCACAGTGATACCCGTTAAAAGCATGGCGACGGGCGACATACAGTTGCCGAGCACGGTAATGCAGTTATTGACCGCATTCAGCGGCGTTTGTACGACGGTAGGCAAAGTCATGCTTGGAAGCAAGGAGGAGGTCAATCCGATCGCCATTCCGATCAGCATTGCGATAAACATGGGATTGAGCAGAGATTTGAGGTTTTGCTTGAACGAGCTTTTTTCATCATTCATCAAAAGGGTGGGAACACCCCAAAGATAGATGATGATATACAGCGGCATGGTAAAAATCAGATACTCGCTGAAATACCCCGGAAACACGGCTTTTACGACCGAGTTCCCCATATACCCAAAATTAGCAAACGCCAAACCGTATGTATAAATATTGCGGGTAAAGCCATCCTTGGTCAGCAGACGGGACAGAAAGATCGCCATGGGAACCACGGGGATCAGCAACACGGCACTGAACAAAAACGCTCCTCCCGATGTGGCGAGCTTAGTCACGGTAAAATCGTTCATAAAGGTTGCCAGCACAAGTGCCGGGACCAGAACCGTATTTTCAAGCTTACCGAGGATTCCCGCAGCGGATTCGGGCAGAATCTTCAGCTTTGCCAAAAGGAAGCCGATCAGGATCAGAATCAAAAGATATAGAGTTTGTCCGAGCACGGACTCAAAAATTTGCATTGCTGTTCCTACTTTCTGTGTAAAAAGATCCCTTTTATTATACACCAAATCAATGATGCTGTCAATATCTTGAGTTGTTTTTTCACATTTTTGCGTGATTGTCATGCGGAATTTGAAAAAGCATCCACTTTACGCAAATTTTACATTTCTCTGATTTAAATTTTACTTTCCTATTGATTTTTACCATACATTGTGATATAATATGTAAATCTTAACCAAATAGAAACGGAGGAACTACTTTTGTTATCAAGCTTGCATCAACTGCTGGAAAGCCGCTCGTCGGTTGCATCGGTGATCATTGCCATTGCTTTTATGCTGTTTTTCGGCTTTGCGATGACCCGATTGACCAAACGGCTACGCCTACCAAATGTAACGGCGTATATTTTGACGGGTATTTTGATCGGGCCTTACTGTCTGGATCTGATCCCGCAAACCGTTGTGAACGGAATGGAATTCTGCTCGGATATTGCACTTGCGCTGATTGCATTCAGCACGGGAGAATTTTTTAAGCTACATATTTTAAAAAAGAACGGCGTAAAGGTACTGGTGATCACTTTGATGGAAGCTTGCATGGCGTCGGTTTTCATTTTTATCCTGACGTTTTGCATTCTGCGGTTGCAATTTGCCTTTTCAATCGTACTCTCGGCACTTGCCGCGGCTACGGCATCTGCCTCCACCATGATGACCATTCGTCAAACAGGCGCCAAGGGGGACTTTGTCAATACGCTGCTGCAGGTGGTGGCGGTAGATAACATCGTGGCACTGCTGGCTTACAGCGTGGCAATTTCGGTGGCGGTTGCGTACAACTCCGGGGATCCCATCTCACCTATCAATATTGTAATGCCTCTGTTGACCAACATCGGCGTTTTGATCTTTGGCGGTGTGTTTGGAGTACTGATGAAGCTGTTGATGCCGAAGAACCGTTCTACCGACAACCGCTTGATCATTTCCATTGCCTGCTTGTTTGCTTTTTGCGGCATTTGCGCGCTGTTGGATATTTCTCCGCTGCTGGGATGTATGTCGATGGGAACCGTTTACATCAACATCACCGGTGACGACAAGCTCTTCAAGCAGCTCAACTATTTCAGTCCACCGATTCTACTGCTGTATTTCGTGCGCTCCAGCGTCAATTTCCGGCTGGATTCCCTCTTCTCTTCCCTGGGCTCTATCGGAACGACGCCGCTGATCGTGGTGGGATTGCTTTATTTTATCGTTCGAATTGCGGGAAAATACGTTGGCGCGTTTTTGGGGTCCTTCGTAACGCAAAAATCCTGCAAGGTACGAAACTATCTCGGTCTTGCATTGATCCCGCAGGCAGGCGTTGCCATTGGTCTTGCAACGATGGGCGCCAGAACCCTTGGCGGCGAAATTGGCGTTGCGCTGGAAACCATCATTTTGGCATCGAGTATCCTATATGAGTTGGTTGGCCCTGCGTGTGCAAAGCTTTCGCTGTATCTTTCCGGCTCTTACTCCAACGCATTGGAGGATCTGGCTCCCGTGGAAGAAACGCACGCCTCCGGAAAACCAAAGAACGAGGTGGAGCTATTGATCGAACGGATTCAGAAAATTCAAGAGCACATTCCTCCTGTGATGCTTGCAAATGAGGAAAACGAGCAAGCGTTCACTGAGGCAGCTGAGGAACAGTACGGCATGATGCCGAACCGACGTCAGCATCAGCGTCAAATCAAAAAATAAAGGAGAACTGTTATGATAAACGATCCGATTGCAAAATTGCTTGGAGCTTGGGCCTCCGAGTTGAATCTTTATTCCGTGATCCTGCGTGTTTTGCTCTGCTTGCTTCTCTCTGCCATTTTGGGATGCGAGCGCTCCAGCAAACGGCACTCTGCAGGGCTTCGAACCTTTATGGTGGTTGCGTTGGCATCCACTGCCTCGATGCTGTTGGATATTTACCTGATGCAAGGCGTTGCCACCGGATTTTATCTGATCTCTGCCGCCAGCGTGATCGGCATTGCCATCATCACGGTCAATTCCATTCTTTACAATTCTCGCAGTCAAATTCGAGGATTGACGACCTCGGTCGGTCTTTGGGCATGCGGAATTATCGGTCTTTGCATCGGTGCGGGATTTTATACCGTTACGTTGGTTGCATTCATTGCCCTGCTTTGTGCGCTGTCGATCTTCCCCTCGTTTGAACGGTATCTGAAAAACCGCTCCAACCATTTTGAGATCCATCTGGAGCTGAAGAATATTGCGTATCTGCAAAATTTTGTGACGACGATCCGCGAGCTGGGAATGCGTGTGGATGACATCGAATCCAACACCGCATATCAGAATTCCGGACTCAGCGTTTACTCGATTGCAATCTCTATTGACAGCAAGGAGCTGAAAAAATATAAAACGCATAAGGAAATTATTGAAGCTTTGCGTTCGCTGGATTACATTTACCACATTGAGGAAATGCGTTGAAAACCAAAAGGGGCTGCGGAATTTGCGTTTTTTGCCCGTTTTCTATCCGAAATACATATAAAACCATCAAAAGGGCAAAAATGACGGCGTTTAGCCGTCAAGCAAAAACGACGGAGGTGAGTATCAAATGCGTTTTTCGCATTTGATACTCACCCCCTTTTTATTCATTACCGCCGCGCAAGAGAATTTCGAAGCAGCTGTCGTCGCTCAGCTCCACCCGCACCCCCTCTATGTGTAAAAAACGTGCTTGGGCAAAATTATAAGAAGAAATCGGTCGGTCAAGCGCATCGTCGGATTGCGCGCTGACTAAGATCTCTTCTCCGTCAAAGCCCGTAATGATGACGGTGTGGTACCAATCCCCTTCTGCGGTTGCATACTGTACAACGTCTCCAAGCTCTGCCGACTCACGCGGCACCTCGGTTGCAAACGGGCCGATTCCGCCGTTCTGTTCGGCAAAGCGTTCCTTTCCCGTCATAAAATCGTAAAAGTATTCTACACTGCTCCATGCGGGAGCGCGCTCCTCCAGCGAGATGTAATACCAGCCAAAATTGGGGGTATAGTTCATCGTGCAGCTCCCTGCCAGGATACTTTGCGATACGAAATTGGTGCAATTTCCACCGATCCCGGTAAAATCCGCAAACAAAGGATTGCGGCTCATTGCCCAGGCTTTGGCATACTCCACGGCACGCTCGCGGTTATAATCTTTTGTAATCAGCATACAAAAACGCCTCCTTGCTGTTCTCGTTACAGTATATACGAAACGGCAAGGAAACGTGATTTTTTATGGGATGTAGGTATCCAGAATTTCTTTGAGGTCTGCCATGGTGCGGTATTGCTTTTGGGCACTGCCGCCAAGAATCAGCACATATTTTGTCCCGCCGGAATTGGCAGAAATATAGGTGACCAAGCAATGGTTATCGGTCAGATATCCGGTTTTGCCTGCCAGAAGCCTGGAGGTTTTTAAAGAGAATGCCGTGCCGTAGTGCGATTTGTATGCCGACATACGGCTACTATCATGAGAGCCAAACAGCGTGCTGTAAAAAGTGAATCCAAAGCTGGGAACGTATTCGCCTGAAGAATTATACCCTGCCGCGTAACTGCGGTAGGTCTCTTTTCCCAAAATATCGCGGATCAAATCGCTCTGCATTGCATACGCCATAATCACGGCCATATCCTCGGCAGTGGTATAATTGTTTTCGCTGTCGTAGCCGATGGCGTTATCAAACTTGGTGTTTTTCAGTCCCAGCTCTGTCGCCTTTTGATTCATCAAAACCGCAAAATCCGCCTCAGAATCGCATAGATACAGAACGACGGGCATCACGCAATCGGATGCGGATTCCATACCGATTCCGTACAGCAGATCGCGCAGGACATATTCATCTCCAACGTCGATTCCAAAGATCGTAGAACCAAAATAATCACCGGAGCGGACGTAATCATAGATCTCCTGCGTCATTGTCAGCTTGGCATCAAGATCGTCCTCATTGAGCATTTCGCAGGCAACGATCAAGGTCATCACCTTGGTCATGGAAGCAGGCGAAAAACGGGCGTTGGAATTCAGCGATGCAACGATCTCACCGGTTTCGGCATTGACGAGTGCGACATATTGCGATGCCAACGAAGCGCTGATGGCTGCGGTGGAGCTGCTTGCATAGGGCGGTGTTGGGACCGTGCCTCCGGCAAATACGGGAACGTCCACGGGAGGCGGTGTCTCGGTTGTGGTTTCGCTTTCGCTGTCGCTCGTATCTCCTTTATCAGGCGACATGGAGCAGGAGCGCGCCAGCAGAACCACGCTTAAAATAGCAATAAAAAAGCACAGTAAAATAAAAAATATTGCCAAAAGCGCTTCCGAATTCCGCTTTTTTGCAACAGGAGTTTTGTTTTGTTGTTCCACGCAAAGGTATCCTTTCATTTTTCTTCCTTTACTATAAATTTTACTCCAAAAAGCAGATAAAGTCAAGATGTTTTCCCAAAGATTTTAAAAAAAATTCTGTCGTTTGGGAATTGACAGACGGATAAAAATGTGTTAGAATAATAGTGCCGAAAAAAACAGTTTTTTCGAAACTACATAAAAGGAGATTTTTCTTATGAAAAAATGGAGATGCACCGTTTGCGGTGAAATCGTAGAGTCGGACGTTCGTCCCGACAAATGTCCGCTTTGCAAGGCGCCGGGCGAGAAGTTTGAGGAGATCGTTGAGTCCGCAGAGATGACCTGGGCAACCGAGCACGTGGTTGGAATTGCGAAGGACGCTCCCGCTGAAATTATTGAGGGCCTGCGCGCAAACTTCCAGGGCGAATGCACCGAGGTTGGTATGTACTTGGCAATGTCCCGCGTGGCAGCACGTGAGGGCTACCCCGAAATCGCGCTCTACTGGAAAGAAGCCGCACTGGAAGAAGCTGAACACGCAGCAAAGTTTGCAGAGCTGTTGGGTGAGTGCGTTTCCGACTCGACTGAAAAGAACCTTGCGGTTCGCGTAGAGGCAGAAAACGGCGCAACGGCAGGCAAATTTGAGCTTGCAAAAATGGCAAAGCAGCTCAATCTGGATGCTATTCACGACACCGTGCACGAAATGGCAAAGGACGAGGCTCGCCACGGCAGAGCGTTTGCCGGTCTGCTGGAGAGATACTTTGGAAAATAATTTTTAACGCTTGGGGAGCAGATGAGGTCTGCTCCCTTTTGTTTTAAAATCGCACAAATTGCCCGTCATCAAATCGCCTGCATACGTTATGGTTTTATTATATCATATAGGCGAGACAACGTTGGTTCTAATAAGATAACAAAGTCCTATGATAATTTTTGTACAAAACAACCAATCATATTTGCATTTGAAACGGTTGAAATTTTTATTTTTATATGTTAAAATATAAATAAGGATTGTTATCATTTTTTAAAATCCTAATTTATGACAGGTGAATGTTGATTATGGAATGGATCGTTGTTTTTGGTATCATACTGATTCTCTTTTTGATTCCTTATATTCGCATTTTGGTCAAGCGGCTGACACTACTGATCAAAATCAAACGGTTTTGTACGAGGAATCATTGCCAGCTGATCAAAACCCATTTCTTTTGGTTTTTGGGAAGCAGAAAAGGTGAAAAATGTGATTTTTATATCGTCAAAAATACTGCGGTATACTCCGTAAAACTGTGGGCGATGAAAAAATATCACACCGAATTATTTTTTACCGATAATGGGCGTTATTTTATTCGCAGCTTTATTGCCATGGCGGCGGGAATGCAGCTGATGAAAACCCCTGTGGATTCCAAATGGAAGCCGGTTCCGAAATTTCAATTCCGATACCGGTTTCGGGAGGATTGGTATATTAAGGAATTCAAACCGATTTTACTGATCAACCCCACTTGTTATGAAGTCAGATTTACGACGCAAGACAAAAAAAGCGAAATTATTGGCAGAGGACAGCTTGTAAACGATTTTTATCTTTATACCTTGTCTTCTTTTCTGGATGAATTGGAGGATCGCAAATGAAAGCTCGCTCTTTTTTGAATTTGCAAGGTGAAAGACGAATTCCTTTTTCCGTATTTCAAGATTTGCAATTTGCACAAATCTTTTCGGATGATGTCGTTCAGGTTCTTTCGCATCCTTGTGATGCGGCAGAAATCAAAGCGCGGCAGGATTTTTTTCGGCTTTTGGAAAACACCGACTTTTTTGAAAAAGTATCTGCTTTTTATACGGTTCTGGAACGCTTAAACAAGCTTGAGATTCTGAAGCGGCAATCTGCAAACACGGTTTCGCGTTTTTGGATCCTGAAAGAACAGTTAAAAGGATACCTTGATGCACATCAGGCTCTGTCTTTGTTAAAAGGATGTTCGTTAACCGATCGAATCATTGAAGCTCGAAGCAACTCGGCTCATTTGAATTTGCTCGCTTCTGTCAAAGCCGATTTGGCAGAAATGGAACATCTGCTTAGTACCGTTCAGTTGTTTGATCTCAGCTTCTCTGTTCAATCCTGGCTCACGCCCGATCATCAAAGCGAATCCTTTTATGAACGTATCGTTGCTTCGGCAAAATCATTAGGGTTAAAAACAGAACCGCAAAAATCCGATTCCATCCCTCCGGATGAAACACTATCCCATGCTGTAACAGCGTTATTCCCTGCTCAAATCAACGCGCTGAAAACCTATCACGACCGATACGACAGCCTTCCGATTGCGGACTTTTTGAATGATCGAAAAGAATTAAAATTCTTTTTGGAAGTACACCGTTTTACAAAAAAGCACAGCCTGCCCCACTGCTATCCATTGATAGCGCCCCGAAAAGAAATTTGGGCTACGGATGCGTATGATGTTTTTTTGATTTCCAAAAATGTGAATCCTGTCATACCGAATGATATTTTTGTAACGGAAGAAGAACCTTTCTTTTTCCTGTTAGGTGCAAACGGCGGTGGAAAAACCACCTATATACGAACCGTTGGAATCAATCTGATTCTTTTTTTGAGCGGCTGTCCGATTTTTGCAAAAAAAGCCGAGATCTTCCCGTTTGATACGGTTTTATCGCATTTTCCCAAAGACGAATGCTTTACAAACGTGGGGCGTTTGGATGAGGAGTTTTTACGGGTTGAGGAAATGCTGAGGCAACCGAATGCATTTTTTCTTTTTAATGAAACCTTCAGCGGAACCGACGATCAGCGCGGGAGTCAGTTGGCACTGGACGTTGCCGACAAAATGAAAACGCACAAAAAATGCGGAATTTTTGTAACGCATTTTTACGAGGTCGAAAAAGCGGATTTTCCGATTTTACAGCCCTTAGTAGATATCAATGCCGGGAATACCCGCACGTATAAAATTACCAAAAAAAGCAAGGTCAGCAGCTCCTATGCCGCAGATATTTTAAAAAAATACAGATTGGATTATCAATCTCTTGTAAAAAGGAGGCATGGCGATGCAACTTAGTCTTCTCAACCGCGGTGATGAACAATACAGTCAAGTATCTCCGCAAACCGTCGAGCACCTTTCGCTACATCGCATGATCTCTTTCATATGCGAAAACCCACAAAAAAGAAAAGCTTTTTTAAAGTACCTCACCCGACTTCCAAGCTCACCGCAAGACGTGCAGTATCGGCAGGCGGTTTTCAAGGATTTTATTCAATTTCCGGCATTGCTTTCGCAAATGTCGGATTTGATGGAGCGCTTTGGAAAATGCAAAACCGCACGCGAACAATACCGCAGAAACAGACTGAAAAATCTTCGCGACGCCTCTATGCAAATTTTTTGTGAGGCCGCACGCACGGATATGCGCACAAGTGCCTTAAATTTGAAAACCTGCCTATTATTTGTCAAAGCTTTATTTCAGCTGTTGGAAGAATTTCCGGTTTCCTCCACAGGACTTCAAGAAATGAGAACCGAGGCAGAAAAGCTTTCAACCTCTCCCGCTTTTTCGGAGCTGATATCTCTGTGCAGCCGATTAGAGTTTTTCGGTTCCTCCGAGCCGATCGATATCAGAGTTGAATTGAATGAGCTTGGGATGATCAAAAACGCAAGCTTGATCGACCATCATTTTATTCGTATCATAGACCCCGACCGAAAGAGCAAGCGTATGTTCTTCAAAAAAAGCAAGGAATCGGAGGATGCGCCATCGATCAAATTAGCAGTTTCCAACCATACCGTCTACAACCGTTTGATCTCTCAACCGCTTTACGAATTGGCAAATCTATTTGATCAATTAAACGGAGAAATTTTAGATCGCTTTTGCGAGATTGAAAACGAGCTGATATTTTTTGAGGTTGGCGCTCTTTATTACAATTTTTTGCAGCAAAAGCGAGTACCGATTGTTTTCCCGACGTTTGCGGAAACAGAAAAATGGCAAGTCAGCGGACTTTACGATTTGTTTTTACTGACTTTTAAAAAAACTGAAGAAATAATACCGCACAGTATTACATTTGACGAAAAGGGCTGTGTTATTTTTGGAAACAACGGGAGCGGAAAGACCGTCTTTTTGCGCTCCATCGGATCTATGCAGCTGTTGGCACAAGCCGGGTTGCCTGTTCCGGCAGATCAGTGCCTTTTAAAAATTCGAAAAAATATTGTCACACTGTTTGCAGCATCCGAGGAGAAAAATTGTGACGATGCGGGAAGGTTTGAGCAAGAAGTGCGTTATTTTTCGGAAAAGCTGCAGGAAATTCTACCCGAATCATTGGTCCTGTTGAATGAGATATTTCAAACAACGGCTTATGAGGAAGGAGCGCGCGGCTTGGCGGATATTTTGACTTATTTTAGTGAAGATCATATCTCCTGGCTTTGCGTATCGCATTTAAAACAATTACAAAATCATCTCCCAAAATCAAGAACCAACTATATTTATTTGGATACGTTCCATCCATCCCTTCAAAAAGCGGAGATGCAAAATAAATGAAAAAGCAGGAAAGGAGCGGGTAAACATCCGCTCCTTTTCGATTCAAAGGTTATGGCAATCAAGTGGATTCCGGTGGTTCGGTGGTTCCGTAATCAGTAAAGGTAATCGTGGTGTCCACATCATATAGGATTCCGGATTGTGCATCTGTATACTGGCAGGTATACTTAATTTCCACAAGCCTATCGTTTTCAAATTTTAAAACAGACGTGGAAAGCGTTGTGTCAAGGCTTTCCATCTCTGCTTCTCCCACAAGAACATACGATTTGGTTTCTGCATCGTATTGATAATCTTCAAATTCCACAATCGGCATAAGGGATTCGTAAAATGCGCGCTTGTATTCTCCTGCCGTTATCCCGGAATAAGTTGCATCTTGGGTTTGGCCGGCAATTTCCATCGAAATCATAACATCGTTTTCGGTAAATTTATAGATGCTGGTTGCAGTTATTTGTATTCCCATCCCTTCAGGCTCCATGACTGCAACCTCGGTATATGTCAAATTGTCAAATACTGTCGCTGCAAAAGCACTATTCCATTCATCCTCGGTCATACCGGTAAAAGCAACGGATTCTTCTTTGGTTTGACCGCAAACGGTACAAGTAAAGGTTTTGATACCGTCAGCTTCTTGCGTTGCATCAGTTTTAATTTCCCCTTCATCCCAGGTGTGATCGGCTTTATCCGAAATTTCAGTACAGTTTTCATCCTCACAACGATGCCAATGGTAACTTTCATCCATTGCCCAAACCTCAGAAAATGTACATTGATGAAAAGACATACAAGAGGAAAGCCCTGCACAGATTGTAAACAGCATACAACCCACAAGCAATAATGTCAACAATTTTTTCATAATCAATCTCCTTTTCCATTTTTAAACAATATCTATATATTGTTATTCTTATTATAGCACAAAAAAATATCATTTGCAATAGGAAAACACAAAATTAAGAGTTTTTTTATCACATTTTGACCAATAATTTTCATTTTTTCTAAAAAACCAAACCTTTTCCGTCTGTTTTGTGTCTAATCTGTAGCAGCTGCAAATACAAACACAAAAAACGGAGGCAAAAAGAAAGGAAACAACATGGAGAATTACTCGGAACACGATGATAACACCTTGGTGATGATGACTCTTCTTGGCAAGGAAAAAGCTTATGAAGAATTGGTACTGCGCTATCAACGCGCTGTAATCGCCTCGGCTTACACCGTTACGCGGGATCACTATCTCGCCGAGGATGCGGCACAGGATGCATTCGTTTCGGCTTGGATCAAACTGAATTCTTTGCGCGAGGCGGACAAATTCGGCGTTTGGATCTGCCGCATCGCCCGCAACCGCGCAAAAAATACCATTCGCCAGTTTCGGGATATGCTCAACTATGAGGATCTGCAAAACACAAAGCTCCTCGCGCAGGAGCAGTTCCCTCCCTTTCCCTTGCTTTCCGAAAAGAATGAACGGCTTCATAACGGCATTCACAAGCTTTCCGAAAAGGTGCGTAAGGTGATTTTGATGCACTACGTGGAAGGACTTTCGTTGGCGGAGATCTCGGATCGGCTTTCGATTCCCGTGGGAACCGTAAAATATCGCCTTTATGAAGGAAGAGACAAACTTAGAAAGGAGATGGAGGATACCATGAGTAACAACGAAACATTTACCGAACGTGTGATGAAAAAAGTGGAAGAAATCAAAAAATGGAGGCTTTTGGATAACAAAGCGGGATTTGAGGTGCTGTATCGCGAGGTGCTTGCCGACATCGACCAACTTCCCGAATCGCAGGAGAAATACAGCGCGCTTGCCGATGTACTGCAATGTGGATTTTGGTGGTGCGAGGGTGAGAAAAGCGACGAAATGCGAGAGAAAATCCGTGAAGCTGCCGAAAAAGGCAAAAATGAAAACGTGCTGACTATGATTGCGGCATACGAGTACCAAAAATTTCAAGGTACGGAACAAATCGACTTTATGCGCAACAAGCAGATCCCGCGCCTGGAGGAGGCAGGCTACAAAAAAGTAGCGGCTTACGTTTGGTTCTGGCTGGGTCTGAACTACTCCGATTCCCATCAAAGCACCGAGGCGTTGGAGGCTTTTGAAACGGTTCTCTCTCTACTGACCCCTGCAGATATCTACTACGCCAACGCCGTTGCCGCCATCCGCGCAGAAAAAGCTTATGCATCTGCCGAGCATGAAAAGATTCGTGTCAGTGCTACCGGCGAGGAATACCGCCTATTGGACGGCAAGCTGCGCTTTTGGCAGCAACCCGGCTACAGCCGCGGCGGTCATATGAAAACCGAAATTGACCAGGGGGAATCTATCTTTTTCTACGCCTCACGGTGCGACCGCACGTTCTACGACTCCGAAATGAAGCCGGGAGAGTGCTACCAAAGTTCAGACGGAGAAAGCACCCTCACCTTTGTTGCCAACAACGAGACCGTGCAAACCGCCGCCGGAACCTTTTGGGGCTGTGAGGCGTGGAAATATCAGGGTAAGACCGGGAAAATCATTACAACCTGGTACAAGCGCAACATCGGAATCGTACGGCAGGAAAAGATACTCCCGGTAGGAACAATCGTCACCACGCTGAAGCGGTATCAGATCAACGGCGGAACCGGTTTGATTCCCTTTGCCGTCGGAAACCGCTGGGAATACGCGCTTCCTCAGGGTATTGATCCCGCCTATTACGAGATGGAAAACGTATTTGAGGTCACCTCGTTTGACGGAACTTCGGCGGTTTTGTATCACTCGTCCCTCGCACAACGCACCGGAATTAACGAAAATGACTGGGACGAGGTGATTACCACGGCGCGCGGAAATTATTGGGATCGCAAAAATGAAACGCAACTGAAGGATGTGTCGCATTGGCTGGAGCGCGCCGAGGAGCTTGCCGCAACGTCCTACCAAAAGGAGCACACCCGCATGGCAAATGAGGTGATGCGCCGCATTTTTGAAACCGATGAAAGAATGAATCCGGCACGCACGGCATCCGGACACTGGAACTTCTTTGTTTGCAACATGATCAGCACAAAAGGAAATCAAAGCACCACGTATGACAACCGTACCTACTCGTTTGAGTGGAAGCGTAAGATTGAAAACAGCGGCTATCCCCTGCTCTACAACTTCATCTACGACATTTTTGAGGATTCAATGCACTGTATGTGGGATGAGGCGTGGAGCATTGGACAAAGCGGGCATCTTGTGGGCATCAACTATGCCGCAAATGCCACAAACGATTACAGCATTGAAGACGGCGGCACAGTAACCACAGCCGCCGGCAGCTTTGAGAACTGTATGCTCTTCCGTTTGAACGTCAGCGGCTTGAGCGGAGGATTAAGCTACCGTAACGGCAAAATGGAATACTGGTTTGCCCCCGGCGTTGGGTTGGTACGTGCAAAGCACTACTACAAAGAGGATACGCAATGTGCGACCTACGACCTAACCTCCTATGCGGGCATCGGAGAGGGATACTTCCCCATTGCCGAAGGTTTGAATCGCAAATACGAAGCGATCGGTCTTAGTGACGGCTTTGTTGCAGGCACGGAATACGCCTTCTGCCGCCACGATAACGGCGCGATGATGCTGTTGCAAAATCAAACCGGCATCCGCAAATTGGAGAAGGGAAATTAAACACATTCTTTTTTCAAAAATCAGCGAACCTTTTTGCATATTTGGAGACTATATTTATGAAGACCAAAAGCTCCCTCCCATAAAAGTTGAGACATATTAAACTAACAGTTTATTGACATTTATGAAAAAATATGGTATACTGGCTGTGTCGAAAGGATTTGGGAAGTACAACCGATTCCATCGGCTCCGGGAAGTACAACCGGATCAATAAATGAAAAGAAAGGAGGCTAATGGAATGTTCATTCAAAACAAAATCGGAAATTTTTCGTATGCCTCAAAGGTGACTCACTTCCGCTGAAGGCGGAACCCATCCTGTACGGCATAGTATAAAAATCTCCGAACACAGTTTTAGGGGAATCCTGCGGATTCCGCACGGTTCCCCTTTTTTCTACCCAAAAAGCAAAAGGAGATTTTAAGTGCTGGACATTGAAACATTCGGCCGCAGAATTGCCGAGCTGCGGCATCGCTCGGGACGCACGCAACAGGAGGTTGCCGCCGCTGTGGGCGTTTCGACACAGGCAGTATCCAAATGGGAACGAGGTCTTTCCTGCCCCGATATCCTGATCCTTGATGATGTGGCATCTGTCCTGGGTGTGGAGATCGCGGAATTATTTTCAAATCAATTATAAGGAGCATCAGATGAACTATACAAGCTTTCTCAATTATTTTAAGCGCTCGGATAAAACCGTGACCTTCGGGTTTGGTGCAATCGGCATTGGCGTGGTATTTCTCTTTCTTGGGTTTGTGTACTCCTATATCATGTATTTGATCGGGGGTGTGATCCTGATCTTCGGACTTGTTCTCTACTTTTACGGGAATGCGGGACGAGCAAGCGAAAGTGATCTGAAGGAAGTGATCAAAAAAAATTTGGATCAGATCCAATTTCCTGAGTTGAAGGAAGATTCAAAATTGCGCAAACGTCTGCCGCGCGTGGTGAGTGAAGAAATTTGCGACGGATACCAGTTTCGCAAAGACCTGCTCATCAAGCAGCAAAAGGGTGGAAATGCCGTTTCGTCCGAATATCTTTGTGCAAAAATTGTGACACTAACCGATGCATTTTACATTAAAGCACGCGTTTTTTCCTTCATTTCAGACGAAAAAAGCGAACAGACGCTGGAAATCCCCTTCTCCTCAATTGAAAGCATTGCGATTGAGCGTGACGAGCAGGTGTTTACCGTTGGAAAACAGGAGATTACCGCAAGGCTGTGCGACCTTGTAATTACGCATGACGGCGGCAGACGAACGGTACTGCACCGCAAGGACGATTTTTATGCTGACGAGCTTGCAAAGACAATGAATCAAGCTCTGCGCGGTGAATGATGATTCTGACAGTATTGATCGAATCAAAAAAGTGTGGAACCCGATAACGGTTTCCACGCTTTTTTACAGTAGCTGATCTATCCATTCTGCTCGCTGTTTGGTGCATTGTCGATGATACGACAACTTTTTGACACTGTTTTTCAGATTGGTATGTGAACTCCCCGCCTTACTGCCAACGTGACCAGGATTAGTACGATACCGGTGAAATTGGTTTTGATATCCGACTCTATCATAAGAGCCAGCTTGATTTGAAAGGAACCTCTACAGTCATTTTTTCGAACGCTGAGCTCCTTATTTTGAGTTGTCCCACCATTTCAATCTTTTTTCCGAGTCTCATTTTTCTATGCAGACTTTTTACAATATATGCGGAAAGAAGGATTGCGGTGCTACAAATTCTCAACCGGAGCGGCGGGAGGATTTCTCATCTGTGATGGCAAACAGAGAAAGCTTTTGGTTTTGGTCACACACACCAAGAAAAATATCCTTAGCGCTGTGATAGCCTTGTGCCTTCAACTGCTTATCCAACCATTGGCTGTTCAGCCCCATTCTCTTTAGATTTTCATCCAGAATTCTACCGTCCATAATCACCTCGGTTCCAATATGCTCTGCGGGGGGGTTCAGCCCCATATCCGCAGGCGTTGCGGGGCGCTTTTGGCTAACGGGAAGAACTGTCAGCTTTCCATCGTGCTCAAAGATCGCAGTTTGAATATCGTTCAAATCAAAATATCCGCGCTCTCGACACAATACCATAAATTCACTCAAATCTAGATTGGCCTTTTTGAGATTTTGCCGATACAGCTTTCCGTTATCCATCAGTATGGTTGGAGAACCATTGATGAATTTACGCGACTTTGGAAAGTGATGCGTAATCAAACTCAACAATACCGAAATGCCGCCGTAAATCACCAAAGCGGTCAGTGGTTTCCACGGCTCCTCCAGCTCGGTTGCCAGCTCTGCGGCAATCGAGCCGACGGTGATTCCGCTAATATAATCAAAAAAATCCAGTTGTGCCATCTGCTTGTGCCCCATAATTTTGGCAATGACAAACAGCGCCAACACAGACAGCAATGATGTTAGAATCACATTTAGAAAATCCATATGCACCCCTCCAATGTTTTTTGATCAGTATGCCCCAAAAGCACCAAAAGAACACGGTATCACCGAAAGATTTCAAATGATACCGTGTTCTTTTTAATAAAAAGTTGCAACCTCTTGCACCGGAGGAACGGCAAATTCTGTTTTCGTAACGTAAAGCACGGGACCGATTCCGCGATACAGCTTATGCTTTTCCAGCTTGATAGAGCCGGTCAAAACCACCCAATCGCGGGTTTTGAGCGCGGTCTTTTCGGAGAACACGCACACCAGCGGATTGTAGGCAATGTCATCCGCACAGCAGGTCATCACGTGTCTGCCTGCCAGAAAACCGTTGTTTCCGATGGAGGCGTCGCGTGCAACAATTCCTTTGAACCGCACGGTTTTACCGTTGTATTTTTCCATATCCTTGGAAAGATCGCGGTAGAACACTGCGTAGTCGTTGTCCTCGATATTGACAATCGGAGCGTTCAGATCAAAGGGCAACGGATCCTCGATATCGTCGTATTCCACGTGTCCGTCCGGATAGTCGTAGGTAATTGCCGTGCGGCGGGAAATACCGCGAACGACCTTGTGAATTTCCTCTTTGTCAATCTGCTCGGGCGTACGGTTAAGCACCACCATTTCGGCGTTGAGCAGCTTATCCACCATCAACTGGCGCATATTGGCATTGTAGGAAAGAAAGGTGTTGGCGTCGGCAAACATCATCTCCTGATAGATCGCCCATTGGTCGGGCAGATTTTCGTACAGCGTATTCAACGACCACATACCGTTGTATTCGATGATCACGCGGTCGAGACGGTGCTTTTTGCCGATTGCGGTCAGATTTTCCTTGTTGATATCGCTCTCGTTTTCAACCGTTTCCAAATAGACGTTTTTTCCGTAAAAACGGGAAAAATCGAACTCATCAATTCCCTCTTCGCACTGCAGGATCAGCGTTTTTTCGCCGGAATTGAACTTTTGATCCTCCATGGATTCCTGGATGATGTGCGTTTTGCCGCCCTCCAAAAAGCCGGTAAAGAGGTATACGGGGAGCTTGGATGCCATGATAACGCCCCCTTATTTCAAAGTGGTACCGAACAGCTCGGACAGCGCCTTGAGGTTCAGCTTGGAGCCGATGACGCAAAGTCTGCCGATGATTCCCGCAGAGCCGTGGCGGATATCGCCCTCTCCCGGAACGTAGTCAAAATGAATCCACGTCTCGCCGCTTCCCTTTAAGATGCCCTTTGCGCGCAAAACCGTTCCGTAGGTTGCCTCGTCGGACAGTGCATCCAGAATCTGCTGCAATTCTGTCTCATCAAAGCTCTTGGTGGTTTCTGCGCCACAGCTGACGAACACCTCGTCTGCATGATGATGGTGATGATGTCCGTGGTCATGATGATGGTGGTGATGTTCATCATGATCGTGATCATCGTGATCATCGTGATGATGGCAACAGCAATCGGGATCGTCACACTCGTCTTCATCGTGTACCATTTCCGCCAGGCGTGCAAGCTCCTCTTCAATGGTATCGCGGCGCTCCATAGCCGCCAAGAGCTGCTTGCCCTCAAGCTGATCCCACGGGGTGGTTACGATCGTAGCAGTTGGATTTTTTTCGCGCAACAGTGCAATCGTTTCGGCAATTTTTTCGTCGCTTGCGCTCTGCGTATGAGAAAGCACAATGCAACCGGCGTTTTCAATCTGATCGTTGAAAAACTCGCCAAAGTTTTTCATATACATTTTGCATTTTTTCACGTCGGCAACTGTGGTAAATCCGTTGAGAACCACACCGTCTGCAGCTACGTTTTGGACTGCACGGATGATGTCAGACAGCTTCCCCACACCGGACGGCTCGATCAGAATACGATCCGGTGCATACTCTGCCAGCACCTTTTTCAACGCCTCACCAAAGTCTCCCACCAAAGAGCAGCAAATACAGCCGCTATTCATTTCGGTAACTTCAATGCCGGCGTCCTGCATAAATCCACCGTCGATGCCGATCTCACCAAACTCGTTTTCAATCAGCACCAGCTTTTCTCCGGCGTATCCGTCCTTTAACAGTTTTTTGATCAGCGTCGTTTTTCCGGCACCCAAAAAGCCGGAAAAGATATCAATTTTCGTCATTGATAAATTCCTTCTTCCTAAATTTAAAATGATTCAATCGTACAATTTCGCCCAGCGGCGTTTTTTGACGATTTGGTAAACAGCCACTACGGCAAGCGAGCCGAGGATGATCCCGCATCCGATGTAAATTCCCGTTCCGATGCTGCTTTCAACCTTAAACTCCTCCCATAACCCGTTGAGCATGGTAAGACCTTCGGGAGAAAGGTTAAGGTACGCCTCGTGCTTGACCGTGTGCGCCATTTCGCCGTAAAGGATCTCCATTGCATCCTCATGTACCTCTGCCATACACTCCTGATAATCCGCATTGTTGATCACGGTAGTCAAAGGAGATGCATAGTAAGTATACAGCGCATTTTCAACGGCGATCTCCTCCGAGCACATGAAGTTGATGTACTCCATGGCAAGCTCGGGATTTTGAGAATTCTTTGGTACGCACATTGCATCCACATAAAGATTGGTTCCCTCGCTGGGGTAATAGAAGGACAAATCCGCATTATCCTCGTACATCGAAAGATAATCCCCGGCATAGTATGCAGCAACCGCGGCAGAACCGCTCTTCATTTTATTAAAAATTTCGTCCATGACATAGCCCTGCACGATATTTTTTTGCTCCAGGAGCTTATCCAGCGCCTCTCGCCAGTTGGCTTCGGTCTCGTCGTTGACGCTGTATCCAAGCAAATAGAGCGCCGTTCCAAAGGCATCGCGGCTGTTGTTGAACTGCAGGATATCGCCCTCGTAGTCCGTATCCCACATCAGCTCCCAGCTTCCCAACTGTTCGTCATCCTCGGAGACGATGGAGGTGTTGTAGATCACACCGATCATCCCGTAAAAATACGGCACTGAATAAATTTCGTCCGAATCACCTTCATAATAGACGTTTTCGCCTTTGAATTCATCCGAAACGTACTGATAATTCTCAATAAGATCAAGATTCAGCGGCAGGAGCATATCCTCCTTCACCATGCGCTCGATCATATAGTCCGAGGGGATGATGACATCATAGCTCGCAGAACCACTGCTAAGCTTGGCATACATACTCTCGTTGCTAGAATAAGTGGAATAATTGACCTTAACATTTTTACCCAGTACGTCGCGGCAGTATTCCTCAAACGCGGCGTTGACGTCAAGAGAACCGTCGGAGCCGTCGGAGATATATTCGCCCCAGTTATACACGTAGAGCGTTTCGACCTTCTCTTCGCTGCAGGCAGAAAGTACGATGCAGGTTGCGGCAAGCAAAGCAAGGCAGATCAGAGACCAATAAAGCTTTTTCTTCATATTATTTTCCCCCTGCCAAATTTTTCAAATGCTTTTTGCGCGCGTGATGCTCACCCATCGAGCCTGCCACGTTCACTGCGATCAAGAGGATCAGGATCGCCACGATCAGCAAGGTACAAAGCGCGTACATACTGAATTTGACCTCGTGCGCGGTCTGCGTATAAATGTAGAGCGGCAGAGTTTTGAAATCGGGCGAGCTGACGAAATGGCTGATTACGAAATCGTCCAGCGACAGCGTAAAGCTCATCATCAAGCCAGAAACCACACCGGGCATAATACCGGGAAGCTCCACGCGGAAAAAGGTCTGCACGGGTGTGCATCCCAGATCCAGTGCTGCTTCGGTCAAATTTTTGTCCATCTGACGGAACTTCGGCAAAACGGACAAGATGACATACGGAAGATTGAAGGTCGTGTGCGCGATCAGCATCGTCCAAAAGCCCAAGGAATTGCTCAAATTCAGCATCGTGGCAACGCCAACAAACAAAAGCATCATCGACACGCCGGTGACGATATCCGGGTTCATCATGGGGATATTGGATACCGTTTCCATCGTGCGCTGATAATATTTGCTTTTGGAGCGCGCAATGCTGAACGCCGCAAAGGTACCGATCAGGGTTGCCAGCAAAGAGGAGGTCACCGCCAACAGCAAAGAGTTCTTCAATGCGGTCAGCGCCTCACTGTTGCGGAACAGATCCTGATACCAATACAGCGAAAAGCCAGAAAAATGACTCAAGCTGCCGGACTCGTTAAAGGAAAACAACACCACAACCAAAATTGGCGCGTAGAGAATCAAAAAGATCAATCCGATGTAAAATCTTGACAAAAATTTCATACGATGATATCCTCCCCACTATCCGAAAATTTATTCATGATCGCAAGGGAGATCAGAATCATAATCATCATCACAAGCGAGATTGCCGCACCCGTGTGATAAGTCACCGCATTCTGGAACTGGCGCTCGATTGTGTCACCAAGCAAATCAAAGGAACCGCCGCCCAGCTTTTGGGAAATATAGAACGTACTGATAGAGGGTACAAACACCATCGTCACCCCCGAAATCACACCCGGCATAGTGAGCGGAAGAATGACCTGGGTCAACGTTTTTCGGCTGTTGCAGCCCAAATCTGCCGATGCCTCTAAATAGCGATTATCCAGCTTGGTCATGGAGGTATAGATTGGCAATACCATGTAAGTCAAAAATTAGTAAATCATACCAAGGATTACCGCACCGTCGGTTCCAATAAAGGTCAGCTTTTGAAAACCGAGGGAGGTCAGGAAGGTACTGATCAATCCTCCGTTGTCCAACAGTGCCATCAAAGAGTAGGTGCGGATCAAAAGGCTGATCCACATCGGCAGCATCAACAGCACGGTCAGGATCTTGCGGGATCGCTCGGAGGTGCGGGACATGGCATATGCCAGCGGATATCCGATCAAAAGGCAGATTGCCGTTGCGATCAAAGAAAAGCCCAGGGACATGACAAAGGTTTGAGAATAAGAGGAGAGCGACATGATATTCTCAAAGGTAAAATTGCCGCTTCGGTCCGTGAATGCAAAATACGCTACAAAAAGCAACGGACCGATGATAAACAAAGCCGACCATACGACATACGGAGCGGCGGCAAATCGCTCGAACAAAGAGTGTTTCTTTTTCATTCCTCTTCTATTTCCTCCGTAACATCGGAAAGCTTTTCCAGCTCATCGCTGAAGGAGGAGTAATCTCCGAACATACCCGAAAATTCGGACTTTTTCATGATATGAATCGCATCGGGGTCGATGGAAAGACCGATGGTCTCGCCCTCTGCAACAAAATCGGTACTCTGAATCATCCACTTAAAGCCCTTAACGTCCACGATGATCTCGTAATGCACGCCCTTGAAGGTCACACCGGTGACAAGTCCCTTCAGCATTCCTTTTTCGGGAGGAACAACGTCCACGTCCTCAGGGCGGATGACCACGTCTACCGGCTCGTTTTTGGCAAAGCCATAATCCACGCACTCAAAGGTGTGCCCCGCAAATCTGGCGCGGTAATCCTCGGGCATCGTACCGTCCACAATGTTGGATTCTCCGATAAAATCGGCAACAAAGGCGTTTACCGGCTCGTTGTAAATATCGGTGGGTGTACCGATCTGCTGAATCTGTCCGTGCGCCATCACCACCACCGTATCCGACATTGAAAGTGCCTCTTCCTGGTCGTGGGTAACGTAAATAAAGGTGATACCGGTTTGATGCTGAATATTTTTCAGCTCGTTTTGCATATCCTTGCGGAGCTTGAGATCCAAAGCTGCCAAAGGCTCGTCAAGAAGCAGCACTTTGGGTTGATTGATCAATGCGCGCGCAATGGCAACACGCTGCTGCTGTCCACCGGAGAGCGTATTGACTCGACGGCGCTCAAAGCCCTTGAGGTTGACCATTGCCAGCATTTCCTTCACCTTGGTTTTGATTTCCTGATCAGAGCGTTTTTGAATTCGAAGACCGAATGCGATGTTGTCAAACACATTTAAGTGAGGAAACAATGCATATCTCTGAAAAACCGTATTGACCTGCCTTTGATACGGGGGGATGTCGTTGATCCGTTTTCCGTCAAAAAAGACATCTCCCTCATCCGGCGTTTCAAAGCCGCCGATGATGCGCAGGGTTGTCGTTTTTCCGCAGCCGGAGGGACCGAGCAGGGTGATAAATTCTTTGTCGTGGATTTCCAGATTGATGCGATCGAGAACGGACTCCCCGTCAAAGGACTTGGAGATACCGTTCAGCCGGATTAGCACTTCTTTGTTCATTCCGCATAAATACTCCTTTACAAATCAAAGATAAAAAAATATTCATGGAACAAAACGGACACGTGTCCGCTGCCGGAACGAGATCTTCAAACGGCTGATTTTTTTGAAAAAAACGTATCTCCGGCACTCTGACCATAAACTACAGTCTATATTGTAACAGAATCCTGACAAAATTGCAATAGGTTTCTGAAAATAATTCAAAATATTTCAAAATTCTTCATTATTCGCAAAGATTCGGGTTCAAATCAAAAGAGAGGAAGTTAGTTTGCAAATATCTTTCAAATGCTTGATTTTCCTCTAAAAAGCGCAAAAATCCTCATGTTTTGCAGAGACGCCCAACATGAGGATAAGCAAGCGAAATTTATTTAATCGGTTTTACGCTCCCGCGCGTCGGTTAAAAAGCGCAAAATTTCATTCAACAGCGCATCGTTGGGGCGGTTGATCGTTTTTTTGTCAAGAGAATCCACCCATTTTGCAAGCTCGTCATCCGGAACGTTCCCGCCGTATTTCTCGCACAATATTTGATGTTCGGCATTTACGCGGTCGATATAAGGAAGGCTTTCCGCATTCCGGAAAACCGTTCCGTGTCCGGTTTGCCCCTTGCCGTCGATCACAAGCGTTTTGACATTCGGATTTGTGATTTTATCAACCTGCCCTATCACCGAAAGCTTGGGAATTGGAATCAGCTCATCCTCGCTCCCGTGAACCAAAAGAACAGGAGTATCCCCGCGATTGATGCCCTTTACCGCCGTGCGGAAGGTGTTTTTTCCAAAGGTAAAAAGTGTATCCAACCACACAAAGGGATACATCAGCACCATAGCAGAGCCCATATATTTTTGCGCGTATCGCATCATCATTGCCACCGGTTTGGCATATCCGGAAATGCTGACCGCCGCCGTAATGTTGTGATCAAGGTTCAGCACTGCCGCAGCCGCATATCCACCCCAACTGTGTCCCATCACAGCGATCGGCAAGCCTGCAAAAGCGGGATCTGTCTCAATATGGGTCAGCGCCGCATCCAAGTCAAGCATGGATTGCACCAATCCCACGCTTCCCTTTCCCTCACTCTCACAGCAGCCTGTTGCATCGTAAGCAAACACCTGCCAGCCGTGATCAACCATCCAAAGGATCTCACCAATATAATTTTCATGTCCCGCGCCGATTCCATGGGCAAATACCAACACACCCTTACGGTTTCCCTCCCCGTAAAGATATCCCTGCAAGCGATTTTTACCGGAGAAAAAGGAGACGGGTTTACGTTCATACCGATCTTCATAATCCCTATAAAAAAGCGCAGACGTAGGCGGCTTTTGATAGGAACCACGCCCGAACTGTAGCTTGATCAACTGATGTGTGATCAGCATGATGGCAAGAAAAAGAAGGAGCAGAACGCTTATGCAAATTGCAAAAATCATTGAGCAAAATTCTCCTTACACCGTTTTCGTCAGTTGTTGCTGTCCGAAATCACCGCATCAATGATCAGGACAACTGCAAGCACTGCAATTTCATCAATGCCCGGATTGATCTCGATTGCATATGCATCTCCCCAAGTGAACCATTCCTTATATACGCTTGCAATCAAAGAACCACCACCCGCGATTTGGTAATCGTGAGCAAAAAAGTCACCCGTGACGCTCCATCCAAGCCCTTCAACGCTATATTCCTGCGAGAAAAAAGTAAAATGCTTAACAACCTCAGCAAGATCGTGTCCGTTGCGGTTGATATAGTAGCGCGGCAAGAAGGAAAACAGCTTTTGATAGATAAAAGCCAGTTCATTTCCGACAAGATCCATCAAATGCAGCTTTTTGCCGAGCGTAAAGACTTCTCCCTCTACAAAATATTTTTCGTTTCCCGCTTCGTCATAGATGGAAAAACGGTCGCCCCATGTAAAAACGTGTTGTTTGATGTAAAGCTTCATTGGAATCCTCCGTGCGTATCGTTTTGCTTCATTATAGCACAGTTTTGAAAAAAAAACAATACCCACAACCGTTTTTCAAGACAGAATGAATTCGGTTTTGACCTCCTTTTCAAAAAAGCGTGAAAAAAGGCTCATAGAAAAGAAAAAAAGAGAAAGTCCGTCTCCGGCGCGCAACAAAAAATAGACAGCAACCGCCCACAAAAGGAACAAAAACATGAACGAACAGCACAGCATCACACGGCGGACCGTGCGCGGTCCGCTAAACATCGACAAAAAGCATTCCAGCATTCTGCCGCCGTCAAAGGTTCGGATCGGTAACAAATTCAGTGCGCCCAACAGCACCGATGCGCAGGAAAATGCAATGGCAAGCGAAGAAATCTTCCAAAGCGGTGACGCCAGTGCGGCAAAGCACAAGCTGGAAAACGGTCCCGCCGCACAGAGCAGCCACTCCTCGCTGTAGGAGAGCATCCGACCGCACACCTCCAACCGCGCGCCTAACAGATCCATGCGCAAATGGCGCAACGGAATATGAAGGCATTTTGCCGCAAGCATATGCCCACTCTCGTGCAACAGCGCCGCCAACACGGTCATCACTCCAACACCGCTACGATCCGAGATCAGCATCCAAAGCAAAAACAACAACGCCAACGGTTGCACCTTCAGCTTTCGTTTTCTCATAAATGTCCCCTCTTTTTCCAATTTGGTTTACCTTATGATCAAAAGCGTGTGACTATTCCTTGTTTTCGCAAGACTTAATTAAGGACAGCAAAACAAATGACAAAAGTAACGCAAAGGCACTTATGGCAAGTAATTTTTTTGCTACCTTCCAGAAGGCGTGCTCGCTCTCCCCTCGTGTCATCCTGAGCGGAGGGCAAAGCCCGCAGTCGAATCTGTAGGACGATGCGTAGCATCGGGATCTACGAGGGGAAATACATCTACTTTCGCCCGATATCCTGCTCGGCGTATGCCTCGCACTGCTTCGCAGTTCGACTTCGCAATCGCTACGTGATTTTGCTCCGCTCAGGATGACACGGGCGGGATTTCACTTCACAAAAAAATATGTCTTTCATTAAATCAGTGCTTGCAACGCACATATGGTGCAAAGTGTTTCAAGCCGATCTATCTTGCCTAAAAAATCACCCGCCCGCATACCAATGGCACACGGGCGGTTGTTTTTAAGCAACAGATATCAATCCTCGATTGCCGCTTTTCTGCGGTTGATCTCGGCAAGAACCTTCATATCGAATTTAGGATTACGTCCCTCGTAGGTAAAGAAGCCGTTCTGCTCCTGCTCTACGTCGGTCAGCTGTGTGTAGCAGAAGCCGAGGATGCGGGGATTGTCCAAAATGGCATCGGTCAATCCCTTATAGCGTGCGTAAAATTCCTCATAGCTGTGCGTCGCCTTACCGTAGCTCCACGCCACGGTGCGGTCTCCCTTGTTGTCGGCCAGCTGAAAACCGATTCCTCCGTACTCCGAGATAAACACGGGCTCTCCCTTCCAAGTTTGGCGACCGTGGCTTACCTTGTCAAATAGTTCGTTCTCCAGATAAAGCTTGTCGTAGTTTGCCTTGAAGATGGCGGGATCCTGCTCGTAGTCGTGTACATCGTAAATATCGGTAACAACGTGGTAATTTCCGCTGGTATCTATGCAGGGGCGCGTCGGATCGGCAAGCTTGGTTTGTTCGTAAACAATGCGCAAAAGACTGTTGTCCTGACGTTTGCACTGTACACCGTAGTCCCATGTCTCGTTAAAGGGACACCAGCCGATGATCGCGGGATGGTTGAAATCGCGTCTGATCTCACTCATCCAATCCGGAAGGAAGGTTGACAAATTGGCAATATCCGAGTGATCCAAGCCCCAGTTGCCGTATTCTCCCCAAACAATGTAACCCAAACGGTCACAATGATAAAGGAAGCGCGGCTCAAAGACCTTTTGATGCAATCTTGCACCGTTAAATCCGGCAGAAAGGCTGCACTCAATATCTTTTATCAGTGCATCCTCGGTGGGCGCAGTCCAGATGCCGTCCGGATAAAAGCCCTGATCGAGCACCAGACGTTGGAACACACTCTTGCCGTTGAGCAGGAACTTGCCATCCTTCAACTCCACCGAGCGCAAACCGAAATAGCTCTTGACCTCATCCTTACCAAATCGCAAAACCAAATCGTAAAGGCGGCCGTTTCCAACTTCCCACAAGTGCGTTTCGGAAAGTGCAATCTCCAGCTGTCCGGTAACAGAGAGTGCCTTTTTGCACGCCTCGCCAACCTTTTTGCCCCCGTAATAAACCTCTGCAGTCAAATCTCCCGTACCGCAAAGCTCTGCACTGACCGAAACCGAGGCATTGACCGGATCGGGCAGAATCTTCGCATATTTGATGTAATTTTCGGGCACGATCTCATACCACACCGTTTGCCAGATGCCCGTGGTGCGGGTGTAATAGCAGCCGTGGGAATGATAGCGCATCGCCTGCTTACCGCCCGCTTGTCGCGGCGAACGGGTATCGTCATAGCACGCAACCGTCACGATGTTCTCTCCCGGCGTCAGTGCGGAGGTGATGTCGCAATCCACGGGCGTTGCACCGCCGACGTGCGGCATACCGATCTGCTTGCCGTTTACCCATACCTTGGTCTCAAAGTCGGCGGCGCCGATATGGAACAGCACGCGATTGCCATTCAGATCTTCCTCGGTAAAGGAGAGCACCCTTTTGTACCACACACAGTACATAAAATCCTTGCGGTTAACGCCGGAAAGCTCCGATTCAGGGCAAAACGGCAGTGTGATCGTCCCGGAAAGCGTCTCTGCCGCAGGCAATCCGCGCTCCTCACCGCTTTTTTCATTGTCAATCTCAAACATCCACGCACCGTTCAGGTTCTTCCAATTTTCTCTTTCCCATTGCGGATTGGGATGCTCCGCGCGGGGATAACCCGTATTTTGATTCCGATTCATAAAAAATTCTCCTTTCAATTTTTCAAAAAGGCTTGTCTTTTCTTGCTAAATCCATTATAATGTTTACAAGCGCAAAATTCAATGCAAAATATATTCAAAAAGGTGTGGAATATGAGCAATCTCGAACAAATGCAACCAAAGATGTCGGTTTACCGAAAGGAACGGACCTATGCCTTTCTCCCGGCAGATCAAATCCCCTATCGGCACGCCCTTGTGGGAATCAGTTACCCGGATCCCGATTATCGGATCTTTCGCAACGCCGACACCCACATCAACGTCTTTGAGTACGTGCTTGAGGGAGAGGGCGAGATTTGCATCGGCGGCATGTGGAAAAAAGTCAAATCCGGAGACATCTACATCCTGCGCGAGCAGGAGGAACACCAATACCGTTCCGACTCCGCCCACCCCTATAAAAAAATGTGGATCAACTATACCGCGAGCTACATCTCCGCCTATCTGGACGCTTATCATATCCAATCGGGAATCTACACCTCCGAGACCGCACGCCAATATTTTGAGCTTGCACTGGAGACCGCCAAGTACGGGAACAAATATTCCGAAAGCTGTTTTACGATTGCGGAATGTGTACACAAGATCATCCATCTTGTCGCCGCCTCCATCAACGCATCCAAAAACGCGGACGAATACAAAATCCGTGAGGCGCTGGACGCCTCCGTGTACGAAAAGATCAATCTGGACACCGTAGCATCCAATTTGCACATTTCCAAATCCAATCTTATCCGCGTCTTCAAAAAGAACTACGGCGTCACTCCCTACGAATATCTTTTGACGCTGAAAACCGAGACCGCAAAAATTCTGTTGCGGGAAACCACCATGTCGGTCAAGGAGATCGCGGACCGCCTATGCATCTCGGACGAGCATTACTTCTCCTCCCTTTTTTTCGCACGCGTCGGAATGCGCCCGCGAGAGTACCGAACCAAAAAATCCTGAAGCAAAAATCAACCCGCCCGAGATCCAATCTCCGACGGGTTGATTGAAAAAAATTCAGTACAGCGTTGCGGGATAATCACCGCGATCGTGCAAAGTCTGCAGCTGCTCCACCACCACATCGCGATCCTCGCGGTAGGTAATGCCAAACCATTTGTCGCTGGACGGACGGGCAGTAACAGTAAAATCTCCAGCCTCCAAAAAATCTCCCACCATAATCGGCAACAAGCATTCCGCTTTGAGATCCTCGGCACCGGCATTTTTCAAAAAGTCGAGAAAATAAGCGTCCATCCGCGGCAAAAGCTCCTTGTGGAAGCCCCACATATTCATTGAGACCATCGCATCGGAGGACAGCACGCCGCTATCTCCAACGATCGTGCGGTCGGCTTCGTAATGAATGTTTTTGGTTTCCACCACGTCCGCCAGCTTTCCGTTTTCGATCCTGCAAATTCCGCGCGTCACACCGCCGTTGTCGCTCATGGTGTTACCAAGAACATACGGCACCATCGCCGCATCCTCCGCAGTCTCCAAGCCCTGCAACAGCCCGTGCATGATACGGTATGCCTCTTTGCCGTAGTAATCGTCGGCATTCACGGTTGCAAATGCGCCGCGAATCACATCCTTTGCGCAAAGTACGGCATGAACGGTTCCAAACGGCTTGGTGCGTTCCGTAGGCTTTTGGTACCATTCCGGCAGCGTCGTATCATCCTGCACCGCATAGTCCACGCGAACGCGTCCTTCCAAGCGTTTGCCAATGCTCTCCCGAATCAAATCTACCATCTCAGGCTTCAAAATAAACACAATCTGTGTAAATCCAGCCTCAATGGCATCATAGATCGAGTACTCCATCAAGATCTCTCCGTGAGGTCCTACCTGAGAGATCTGTTTATTTCCTCCAAAGCGGCTGCCAAGCCCTGCCGCCAAAACCACAAGTGTTGTATCCTTCATTGCAATTCTTCCTTTCATTCAGATCTTCATCCTACTGTACTCACTATTATATCACAAAAAACAGAATTTGTAAAGAAAAATTTTTTTGCACAAAAAAGAAGAGTTTTTTATATAAAATCTATAGACTTTTCGCTTGTTTTATGTTATAATGCATCTATATTGAACCAAGGAGGAAGAAAAAAACGTGAAGCGGACTTTGTCGCGAATGCTTCATTCGCTGTGCCATACCGAGACATGGATTTTTTTCATCGCCTCCCTTCTATTAGTCGCATTTGCCGCTGGCGAGGTCCGTGCGCATGTCTTTGTTTCCGTTAGCTCGGAATCCTTCTTGTTGCGCGCGTTGCTGTTATTGATCGTCTGCCTGCTGTTCTATCTGGGCGGGGTGCTTTACGTGCAACGCACACAAAAGCGGGAGGTACTCCGTCGGCTCTTTCTCTTCTTTTTTCTGATGTATCTGTATCTTTTGCTCAACGTCACCCTGCTGGAAAGAGGGCTTGGGCGAAATGCACTGATACTGACCGAGGGGGAGCATGCCAGGGAATATTACATTCAATACTACTTGAATCTCCGCCCGTTTTACAGCATCTGGCAGGTCTATATTCAAGGCTTTCTCAACGGATACGTCAACGCATACTACACGGCGCTCAATCTTTTGGGCAACATCTGCGTATTTATGCCCTTCGCACTCTTTCTGCCGCTGTTCTTCAAGGCACAGCGCAGGTGGTATTGCTTTCTTCCCACCGTACTACTGTGTGTGATTCTGACCGAGGCTGCACAGTTTCTCTTTATGGTTGGCAGCTGTGATATTGACGACTTGATTCTAAACGGCGGCGGTGCCATGCTGCTGTATTGTATCCTCAAGCTTCCACCCATGCAACACCTGATAAAAAGCGCTTTATTGCAACCCCGATAAATATCCTCTCTACAACTCAAATTCAATCTGACCGTGCGGAAAGGAGGCGCGTACATGGCATTTCAAACCGTTTTCAAGCGATATGAGCTGAAGTATCTGTTAACAGTAGCGCAAAAAGAACAGATTCTTGCCGCAATGCAACCACATATGAAACCGGATAAATACGGCAGAAGCACGATTCGCAATATTTATTTTGATACCGATACTTATCTGTTGATCCGCCGCTCCATTGAAAAACCAATGTACAAGGAAAAGCTACGCATCCGAAGCTACTGTCAGGCAACGCCAGATAGCACCGTATTCGTCGAGCTGAAAAAGAAATACGACGGCGTTGTGTACAAGCGCAGGCTATCACTTCCCGACCGTGTCGCCATGGACTGGATTTGTCATGAGAGCCCAATCGGACAGAATACACAGATCTCACGCGAGATCGACTACTTCCTTTCCTATTATGAAAGCCTGCACCCAAGCGTTTTCCTTTCCTACGAACGCGAAGCGTATTACGCCAGAGATGACGATACCTTTCGCGTCACCTTTGACGATCACATTCTTTGCCGCCAAACCGAGCTTTCCCTCACGGCACCGATATACGGTACCCCGCTTTTGGAGGATGGCAAGGTTTTGATGGAGGTCAAATGCGCCGGCGGAATGCCGCTTTGGATGGTCCATACGCTCTCAAAACTCGGCGTTTATAAAACCTCCTTTTCCAAATACGGAACCGCATACCAAACCTTGATTTTCCCGGAAATACAAAATCAAAAAATACTGTATAATACAAAGGAGATCTTAGCAAATGTTTGATACGCTCTTTCAAGGAATCTTCGACGCGGAAATAACCTCAGTCATCAGCATCACCGATTTTCTGCTTTGCATTGCCTGCTCGTTGGTCATCGGTCTGATTCTTGCATTCGGCTATATGTACCGCACGCGCTACACCAAAAGCTTTGTGGTCACACTTGCAACCCTTCCCGCCGTGGTCTGCGTGGTGATCATGATGGTCAACGGCAATATCGGAACCGGCGTAGCCGTTGCAGGTGCATTCAGCTTGGTGCGCTTCCGTTCGGTTCCCGGCACGGCAAAGGAGATCGGGATGCTCTTTCTCGCCATGGGAGCGGGATTAATCGCCGGTATGGGCTACCTTGGCTTTGCACTTTTGTTTACCGTGATCCTCACCGTTATCAATCTGCTTTACAATCGCATCAGCTTTGGCGCGAAAAAGAACAGTGCCAAATACAAAAGCTTTCGGATCACAATTCCGGAAGACCTGGACTACACCGGCGTATTCGAGGAGATTTTTGCAGAATATGCCATCTCCTGCGAGTTGACACGCGTCAAATCCACCAATATGGGTAGTATGTTCCGTTTGACCTACGACGTTGTTTTGCGTGACCCTTCCAAGGAAAAGGAACTGATCGACAAGCTGCGTTGCAGAAACGGAAACCTTGAAATCACCGTTTCAAAGCAGGAGAGTGTCGATACCCAACTTTAATGAAGGGAGACACAATGAAAAAAAGAACGCACCTTTTCCTCTGCCTGCTAACAGCAATTCTGATACTTTCGGGATGCCATGCCACTCCCGATTCCAACGGCGAAAACAGTACCACAACCAATTCCCTGGGCGGCTTTGACGATGCCTTTGGCGAGGAGCTTTCGTCTGAGCTGTACGAGGGATATTTTGAAGCCCCCACCGAAGAAGCCGTCATCACCTGCCTCTCCGGTACGCCGGATTGCTACACATGGGAAGGCAGTACGCTAACCTTTGGCACGGTCACGGAGGACTCGGTCTACGCAATTTCGGGACAGCTGAAGGGCAACATCGTCATCGACGTTGGCGACGGCTGCAAATTTGATCTGGAGCTGCACGGCTTCTCGCTCGTCAGTGACACAACCAACTCGATCACAATTCTTAGCGGTGACGAGGTTTCTGTCACGGCAAAAAAAGATTTCGAAAACTATATTTACGACATGCGTGAGGCGATCGACAAAACCGATGAAACGCTCTACTCTGCGGCGATCTATTCGCTGGTCGATCTGGAAATTGCCGGAAAAGGCACGTTGACCGTCGTCTCCGAAAACAACAACGGCATCCATACAAAAGATGATCTGCAGGTCAAAAACCTGACGTTGACGGTCACCTGTGCCGACAACGCGCTCAAGGGCAACGATAGCGTGACCTTAGAGGCGGCAACCACCAAGCTGATCTCCACCGTCGGTGACGGCATCAAAACTACAAATACCGATGTTTCGGAAAAAGGCAATCAGCGCGGCACTGTAACCGTCATTGGCGGAACGCATACGATTTACGCCGCCTGCGACGGAATTGATGCGGCATACAACGTGGTAATCGAGGATAGCTCCACCGTACTGAATATCTACACCGACAAATATTCCAACTATTCCGATACGGTCACAGCAGTCTCCGAGGACGTTTACTATATCCGCTTCAGCAGTAACAGCTATCGGTATTCGGTCAAATATTACAACTCCGACTCCGATTTCGTCTGGGTCAACGCCGCCTACCACTCCTCAGTTTCGGGGCGCTACTATTACTACACCTTCCCCAAAATGCCCGACTACAGCAAAATGCAGTTCTTTATTTACGATTCTTCCATGGAGCAAAGCCAAGCGGATGAGTATCTTGCGTCCACCGATTACGTCAGCCCCAGCGAGGGATACGACACCTTTGCATTTGTCCTTCGCGGAAACAACCTCTCCTGCGGCTGGACCAACTACACCACCCAAATCAACAACGGCATGATGGGCGGAGGCGGCATGGGAGGAATGGGCGGCATGGGCATGAACGACGGCAACACCGACAAGGGCGATCACTCCACGAAGGGATTGAAAGCGGGAAATGAGATCGTCATCAACGACGGTAACGTTACCGTCAAAGCCTACGATGATGCCATTCACGCCAACTGCGACAGCACCCTGGAAAACGGCGATGCACCGACCGGAAACGTCACGGTCAACGGCGGTAATATCACCGTTTACAGCAACGACGACGGTCTGCACGCCGACGGAACCCTCTCCATTACCAACGGAACCGTCAGCGTCACCAACAGTTACGAGGGATTGGAAGGCACACATGTTTCCATATCGGGCGGGCAGGTTTCGGTCGTCTCCTCCGATGACGGCATCAACGGCACCGCCACTACCGGAACGGCAATCACTGTCAGCGGTGGAACCGTCTATATTTACTGCAACGGAGACGGCATTGATTCCAATAGCCAGACCCAGTATAGCGGCATCGTGTTCTCCGGCGGGAACACCATCGTCATTTCCACTTCGAACGGGAACTCCGCCATCGACACCGAGCGCGGCTACCAGTATACCGGCGGTTCCGTCGTAGCCATCATGCCCTCCGGCGGAATATCAGAAGAAGCCACCAAATGCTCCAACTTCTCCACTGTCGGAACCAACAAAACCGTTTCGCTCGGCTCCGGCTCGTATCTTACGGTTAAGGTCAGCGGTGAGACCGTCGTAACCCTTAAAATCCCGTCCTCCATTTCGGGACGGGTTATCTACCTTGGCAGCAGCTCTGCCGAGTATTCCACCGCATCTTCCACCTCACTTACCACCGATCACAACGGCGTGTGCTGGAAGGAAAGCTAAAAATGAGTCTGTCCCCCGTGCACAAGTACATGGGGGACAGACTCATTTTTTATGTTCTTATACCGTCGGATAAATCTCCTTCATCCGCACAACCATCTCGCTCATCAGCTCTCCCGCGTGACCGCCGCCTTCAAAGCTCAGATCTCCCGTATATCCAATCTTTTTCAGCACACCGAGGCATTTTGTAAAAAACGCCCAATCCTCCTTGCTCTGCGGTCTGGTACGGGTCTTTGCAGTTGCAATGTGTGCGTGAATCAACAGATCCTTGTTCCGCTCCAACGACGCCCAATCCTCTTCGTTGTGATCAAAGTGGTAAAAATCCACCAACAGCTTAAAATTATCGCGGTTCAGCGTACGGCTGTACTCCGCGCCCTCCTGCACGGTATTCACGATGTTGACCTCCGTGTAAGAAAGCGGCTCAACCACCACCGTCTGACCGTATTTCGCGGCGGTATCTGCAAACAGATTTCCCACCTCGTAAAGCTGATCCCACGCCTTTTCCCGCGAAAAGCCGTCCGGCACGTGCTTTGCTTTGCTGGAACCAAACACCAGCATTTTAATCTTCAGCTCGGCAAGCTTGTAAAACACCTCGTCGCAGTAGTTGCGAACCACCGTCCAATTCACATCAGGTCCGGTCAGGCGCACATCTGCGGGAACCAGCCCGTTGGAGCTGTAGGTAATGATACTTCCCTTTTCCACCTCCGCCTTCAAAGCATTGTATTGCTCCGGTGCCAGATCTCGCACCGCCATTGCAGAAAGCTCCACATAGTCAGCCTTTTTCGGATAATCGTTCATCGCGCTTTCAGGGCTGCAGCAAATTCCAAATTTCATAGTGTTCTCCTTTTGAATCAGTTTCTTTCCGTTACGGCTCCATGCCAAAGTAAGCAACGGAATTGTTATAGCAGATATCCTGCACAATACCGCCCACAAGCTCCATGTGGTCGGTCATTTCGCCGTTTTCAATCATCGTACCAAAATAGTTGCACAAAATTCTACGGAAATAGTGGTGCCGCGGATACGAGAGCAACGAGCGGCTGTCGGTCAGCATACCCACAAATGCGGCAATATGCCCCGTTGCGGTCAAATCGCGCAAATGCTGTTCCATGCCCACCTTGTTGTCAAGGAACCACCATGCCGGGCCGTATTGCATCTTTCCCTTTACCTCACTGCTTTGAAAACAGCCGATCAGCGTCATGATCTCGGTATTCATTTTGGGATTGAGATTGAACACAATGGTCTTAGGCAGGCTCCCCTCGTCGTTGAGACGGTCAAACAAGCGCGAAAGATTTCCGATGCTGTTGGTATCGGAAATGCTGTCAAATCCGGTGTCCAAGCCCAGCTTTTTCAGCATCTGTGCATTGTTGTTGCGCATCGCGCCAATGTGAAGCTCGGTCGCAACGCCGTATTTTGCATACAGCTTCATCAGCGCATAGGTCAGGTATCCCTTAAAGATCTCGGCCTCTGCCAACGTTGGCTGTTCTCCGCGCAAGGCTTTTTCCAACACCAACTCGGCTTCTTCCGCAGATGAAATCGGGCAAACACGCTCCACGGCAATGTCGCTGGCACGGCAACCAACCGCCAAAAATGCAACCAGCCGTTTTTCAATGGCAGCTTCCAGATCCGCCAGCGTATGTACCGCGTGCGTTTGCGCCTCCAGCATTCCAATAAATTCACGGTAGCGCGGGGCGTCAATGTTCATGATCTTGTCTGCACGGAATGCGGGCGTCACCGTAAACGCATACCCCTTCTCTTTGATTTTTTCAAAGGTGGTCAGATCGTCAAACACCTCGTTCGTCGTGTACAAATGCTTAACGTTCGAGCCTTCAATCAAGGATTGCGGCGTCACCTTATGTGCACGGATGTAGGCATTACACTCCTCCCAAATTGCCTCCGCATTCTGCTCGTTGATCTCCTTGGTACAGCCGAAAAACTCCTCCAGCTCCACCTGCGACCAATGATACAGCGGATTTCCAAACGCACCGCCCAGCACACGGCAATAGGTCAAAAATTTCTCCTTGTTGCTTCTGCTCCCCGTGATATATTCCTCGTTCACGCCAAAGTTGCGCATCAAGCGCCACTTGTAGTGATCCCCCGCCAGCCAGATCTCAAACAGGTCGGAAAACGGCTTATTTTCCAAAATCTGCTTTTCGGGCAAATGACAGTGGTAATCAAAAATCGGCATCTCCTTGGCATAACCGAAGTACAGCTTCTCGGCAGTCGGATTGCTCAAAAGAAAATTCTTGCGAATGTAACTCATCTCAAATTCCTCGATTCAGTTTTTCCAGCCCAAGGCACCCGTCACACGGTCGATCTCGCCCCAAACAATATCCTCGCACCACCAGTGCTTTTCGGGTGTCACCGTCATGCTACAAGCATCGGGGGCACCAGCGGCGGCGTAAATTTTTTCCACCGTGGCATATCCTGCCTTTACCCCTTCGATCGGGAAAATGTTATCCTTCACACCTGCGATCACGCTCAGATTCCGCGGTGCAATCAGGCAGGCAAGATCCTGCATATCAAACCATTGGTAGCACCCCGGAATATAATTGCAAGGACAGTGGTACATATCCATAATAGAGGGGCCGTACGGGCAGAAGGAGCAGCTGGGCGCACAAAGCTTGATGCGCTCGTCATAGCAAGCGGAATAAAAGGACGCCGTACCGCCGCCAGAGTTGCCTGTGATCAAAACCTTTTCGGTATCACACTTTTCAAACGTTGCGGCAAGCAGATCAATCGCCTTGTGCACATCCCATGCACGCTCGGCAAGCAACGTACGCCCCAGCTGAAACGCCTGCATCGCGGTATAATTACAGGTGCGGTAGGAATCCGCCTCCAAAGCACGCGGACGGCGCTCACCCATGCCTCTTTGCTCGATGCAAAGAGCGGCATATCCGTGCTGCACCGCTTGAATTCCAAACTGTCCGCGCGGCCGATAAGCCAGATCTTGTTCGTATCTTGCAATTCCTACCGAGTTATGAAAGCCCGTGGAATGTCCCTGCAAGGTAATGGCAACGGGATAGGAAGCCTTGCCCGTGTCGGGAATCAGAAGATAACAAGGCACGCGGTAGCCAATTTCACTCTGGAACGTAAAGCGAATTTCGGTATACCCGTCCTTTTCTAAGGTATGTTCAATATTCAGCTCCGGATCGCAATCCCCATTTGCCTCGATCAAGTTCATCCCGGAAAGCTCCAAAAACTTCTCGCGAATCTCCTGCTTCCATGTTGCATACTCCTTCGTAGGATCATATGCCAATGCTTGCTTCATCTGCTTGACAATCATCTTGTGACAAGGCTCTTCGTCATAGTGATACGCTTTCGGAAAGGTTTGATTCTCATTCATAATAAAATTCTCCTTTTTGTATTTATTTCAGTATTAAAAGTTCAGACAATCGGTCGGGATCAATGCAATCTCACGGCGACCGTTTTGCGTGGTATCAAAGCTGATATACTGCCCGCCCCATACAAATCTGGCGTGCAGATCGGTACGAATGTCTATAATTCCTTGCGGTGTCACACTTTTTACGCGCAACAGCTCGCGGCTCTCTCCCGTTTTCAGACTATATGCCATCAGATAGCGATAACCTTTGATCTCATATCCGTCTCCAATAATATATTTACCGTCAGGAGAGGTGTTACAATGAATGTCCGGGTTATGATCCTCATAAAAATACGGCATATCATGCTCTGTCCACGTGCAGGAATCCACGTTGATGCTGTACATACTTTTCTTCGTCTCCCCCGTCACCGTGCAATGCGCCAGAATGGTGTCGGGCGCGGTCCAGTAATAGTGCGAAACGTAGGTATTCATCAACACTGTTTTGCAGTTGCCCTGCAGATCGCCGATCACCATCGAGGTTGACCACCCCGGATTCTTCTCGGTCGGAAAGTTACGAACCAGCATCACAAAACGGTCGGAGGAGGTATTAAAGGTAATGTGATTGATCAACACCTTTTCGTCCGCCCCGAATCCCGCAATGGGAGCCAGCTTGTCGTAGGAAATGATCAGCCTGGAGCATCCAGTCTCCATATCGACCAAAAACACTCCGTCCTCGGCAGGCGCATTGACATTCGCATATTCATCCGCATAGCCCGCATATCCGTAGCCCGGACGGAATGCAAAAATCCGTCCGAAATTGATCGCCAAGCCCCACTTTCCGTCAGGAGAAATACAAGCCGTCGCACGGTCGGCGTACTTCTTCTCTCCCGTTGCAAAATTGTGCGTCACGGTCATAAACTTCCCATCCTCGCACACGTTGTAGTACACCGTGTTTTCCAGATACGGATGATATTGCAGCATCGCCCCTTGTTGAAAGTTCCATGCACTCGTTTCGGCAAATTTGACGAACCTTCCCCCGTCAAGGTACCCCAGCTCACACACGTCCCCAGCGGTTTGCAAACGATCCATAAAGGGCACACGGTGGCACAAATGCTTGCCGCCTCTGCCCGTTGCGCGCATATCGTAATAAGCAAAAAAGTAATGCGCACCGTCGTTGGGAGTTAAAATCTGAAAATCAGGAACATATTCGCTGATATAAGGCTTCATACAGTTCTCTCCCTTCTATAAAGTAACGCCATCCTTAAAAATGGCAATTTCGTAATCGTTCCTCTCTTCGCTCAAGCTCAGCCGACCTTCTGCAACCGCACAGCAAAGCGAGAACAATTTCTCGGTCATACTTTGCCAATCACCGCCGTCCAATAGCTTTCCGGCGTTGAAATCGATCCAATGCGGCTTTTTTTGCGCCAGTGCCGAATTGGTGGAAATTTTCAGCGTGGGAACCGGCGCCGACAGCGGCGTACCGCGTCCCGTGGTAAACAGAATCAGGTGTGCACCGGACGCGGCAAGGTTGGTCACGGCAACCATGTCGTTGCCCGGTCCGTTGACCAGATACAAGCCGCCGCCCGTCGGCACTTCACCAAAATCCAATGCACCGCAAAGCGGAACCTTTCCTGCCTTTTGCACGCACCCAAGTGACTTTTCCTCCAAGGTGGAAATTCCGCCCGCAATATTGCCGGGCGACGGATTGTCCGCAATCCCCTCCCCGTGGTTGATAAAATACTGTCGGAAGGCACGGATCATTGCGGATACCCGATCAAACGTTTCTTGATCTTTGGCTCGCGAAAGCAAGATCTGCTCCGCGCCAAATACCTCCGGAATCTCGGTCATCAATACTGTCGAGCCATAAGCAGAAAAGCATTCCATCGCTCTTCCCACCAGTGGGTTTGCGGTGATTCCGCTGTAGCCGTCGCTTCCGCCGCATTTGACTGCCACGCGTAGCTTGGATAGCGGCTGTTCGGTACGCACGTCCGTCAACATCAACGATTTCAGCTCGTCCAGAATCCGCATTCCCTCTTCCATTTCGTCTTTGCAATCCTGCAGATTCAAAAAGCGCACACGTTCGGGGTCGGTATCGGCAAGCATCACCTGCATATCCTCCATGCGGTTGTTCTCGCATCCAAGCCCCAACACCAGCACACCGCCTGCATTCGGGTGGCGAATCAGCCCGCACAGCGTTTTTTGCGTGGTCAGCAGATCCCCGCCAAGCTGCGAGCACCCGTACGGATGCAACAAAGCCTTCGCACCGCTTTGTTGCGCCAACCGCTTGACAACGTCGTTGATGCACCCTACCGTGGGCACGATCCACAGCTCGTTGCGAATTCCCACGTCACCGTTTTTGCGCAAATATCCCCGGAACGTTCCGTTCTTGACCGCAAACGGCGCCGTTTCACTCTTTTCATAGATCCAATCGCCAAGACCGGCAAGATTGGAGCGCAGATTTTCGGGCGAGACCAACTCCCCCACGCAAATCTCACGCCTCGCCGCCCCGATCGGGAAACCGTATTTGATCACGTTTTCCCCCTCGGCAATTCGACACAGCGCGTATTTTTGCCCGTCTGCGCGCACCTCCACGTTATCCGACGGATGAATCTGCATACACGGCAACCTCCTCGGTCATATCCGAAAGATCCTCGCCCCAAAGCGTACGGTCGGAAAGGATCTCCGCAACGCTCAAACTCCGCATCCGTTCCACAATTTCGGGAGAATCGTTTGGTGTTCCGTGCTTGTAAAATGCAATCAGCTTACCAAACGAGAACAGCAGATGCTTGGGGTAGCTTCCAAATCTTGCGCGATATTCCAAAATGGAGGGCAACACGCGCACGCGAAATTTACTGACCGAATTGAGCACAATGGACGAAAGATAATGCTTGATGTACGGATTGGAAAAACGCACCAGAACATTCTCGGCATACGACTCCAGCTCCTCCCGCGGCAGATCCAGCGTCGGGATGATCTCCTCAAACAGACACGCGCGAATAAAGGCTTGCATCTGTGCGTCATCCATGCAGGATTTGACGGTATCAAAGCCCGAAAGCAACGCATACGGCACCATCGAGGTGTGCGCCCCGTTGAGGATCCGCACCTTGCGCGTGCGGTAGCGCTCCAGGGCATCATTGGTTACAATCACGTTCAAGCCCGCGCGTGAGAACGGCAATTCGCTTTCCAGATCGTAGTCGGTCTCGATCACCCACAGGTGGAAGAATTCGGAGGTGTTCACCATCTTGTCCTCGTAGCCAAGATCAATCACCTCGTCCTTGGGATAGCCCGTGTTAATGCGGTCTACCAGCGTGTTGCAAAAAACGTTATCTTTTTCAATCCACTCCGCAAAAACCGTGCCAAAATTCCAAAGCTCGGCATACTGCAGCACCGTGCGCTTCAAATTGTCGCCGTTGCGGTCGATCAGCTCGCAGGGGAGCAGAATAAAGCCCTGCAATCCCAAATCAAAACGGCGCTTGAGCAACAGCGTCAGCTTTGCGGGAAAGCTTTCCGGCGGTGTGTCGGTTGCCCGATCGCTCGGACGGAATTCAATCCCCGCCTCGGTCGTGTTGGAAATGATAAAGCGCGCGTCCGGATTTTCGGCAAGCTTCAGATAGGCTTCAAAATCCTCGTACGGCTTCACACAGTGCGAAATCACATCAATGCGTGTCTGCTCCACACCCTCGGCACCGCGAATGATGTGCGTATATGTGCAATTTTGTGCCGTCAACAAATCGCACAACCCTTCACGAATCGGCTGTACCACCGCAACGCTGCCGCAAAACAGCCCCTCATCGTTCAGCTTTTGCAGCATCCAATCGGCAAAGCCGCGCAAAAATCCTCCCTCACCAAACTGAATCACACGCACCGGGCGGTTCATATTCTTTTGCTCCATATATCTCACTCCTTTTCAGCCTTTAAAATCAAATCTATCCGTTTCTTCTGCAGCAAATTCATGATACAGCTCTTTTGCCGCGCGGTAAGCCAATTTCGGCTTGCGGTACTCATTCATCAGGCCCTTGTTGTTAAAGCCGCGCGCACGGTTCAGGCCGGCTTGCAAGCAGGTACGCATATCAAAGAACTGCCAGATAAAAGAACCCGCCACCTGCGGATGCTCGTGGAACACCTTCAGGCAATGCGCAATCTGTTTTGCCTGATTTTCCTCACACCACAAAATATTCTCATCGTCGTGGCATCCTGCAATCGCCGCACAGCCGAACTCGCTCATTACGATGGGCTTGTGAGCCATACCAAGCGTTTTGATATGCTCGCAGAACTCTGCCAAAAACTTCTCCCAAGCATCGTCCTCGTATCCGTAATACCAACCGAAATACTGGTTGAGACAAATCAAATCAGAAAATTCAAAGCAAATATCCTTCAGCGGGTGGCAGGATGCATACACCACCAAGCGATTGCCGCCGTTCTCCTTGAGATATTCGTAGTAAAGCTTGCTCATGCGGTATGCCGCTTCGTGATAAGAATGAATTTCGTTGTGCATTCCCCACAAAACGATACACGGGTGGTTGTAATAATATTTCACCATTTCGCGGTGCATCTCAAGACCGCGCCGCACAACCGTCTCGTTCGCCAATGCCTCATCCGAAAAGCCGCAGCCCCAAATCGGAATCTCACTCCAAAACATCAATCCGCGCTCGTCCAACAAATCCACAAACTCCTGCGAATTGGGATAGTGTGATCCGCGAATGGCGTTGCATCCCATCTCCAACGCCAGATCAATATCCTTTTTCATCAAACCAAACGGAAATGCAAAGCCCCAATCGGGATGCTCCTCGTGTCGGTTCACACCGCGGAACTCCACGGGCTTCCCGTTGAGCAGCACCGCGCCGTCTTTTACCTCAATCTTGCGGAATCCAACGCGATCACACAAATCGTCGGTTGCCGTGGTAATGCGAACGTCGTAGAGCTCGGGTGCCCCCACGTTCCAAAGCGCCACGTTTTCCAATGTGAATTCCGAGAGCGTCACTTCTTTGCGCGCACCGGCAGACAGCTCTGCCACCCCCGTTGATACAAGCGTCCCGCCCAAAGAGATGTTCACTTCTGTGTCCGCCTGCTCGGCACCTGCGTTGTACAGCTCTAACACAAATTGCCCCGTCGCGCTTTTCAGATCCTCGGAGAGCGTATACTCCAAACGGTTGCAAAGCACGCAAATTCCCTGCAAGGTTTCCACGCTGACGCCGCGCGTAATCCCGCCGTAATGATACCAATCCACCCACTCCTGCGGAATGGAATCCGCATCAAAACGGTTATCCACGCGTACCGTCAAGCGGTGCTCCCCTGCCGCCACGTCCGAAACGATAAAATCGAACTGTGAAAATCCGCCGTAATGCGATCCGAGATAGTTGCCATCAAGCCAAACCTCCGCCTCGGTCATCACCGCGCCAAAGCACAGGCGCAAGCATCCGCCCTCGCTGTAAAAGTGCTTTTCATACCAGGCAACCCCCTCGTAGTTCAAGTTTCCTTGTTCGGTATTCCAAACCGACGGAACCGCCACCGTCTCGCCGCGCGGAATTCCCAAAAACCACGCCGTTTCCTTGCCGCAATTCAAGGGATCCTTGCGAAAATGCCATGCCCCGTCCAAAGAACGCACACGCCGAATCACGTGCTCGTCAAATATTCTTGTCATAACATCCTCCGTGTTATTTTGGATATATTTTATTATAAACCATCCGGAGCAATAAAACAATATAAAATCGTACACATCATAGGCAAATCGTTCATTTTTTTTTGCTTTTTTTAAAAAAATCCGCAATTAGTATTGAAAATCATTCAGAATTATGCTACAATAATCAAAAGAAATGAGAGGAGAAATCCCGCATGCCGACCAATTTGGATAATATGTATTACCGCCGCAACTGGCACAACTGCTCGGTGGACTATTACGAAGGATATAAATCCACCATGACGGATTTTCATATGCACGACTATTACGAGATCAGCCTGATCCTCTCCGGAAAGGTCAAGGTGCTCCTCCCCGATCACGTGCGGGAAGGGACTGAGCCGCGTATCGTTCTTGCCTCTCCAAAAACACCGCATCTAATGTCCCGCCACCCCGATATTTTTTACAGCCGTCTGAATCTTTTGTTTTCGGATGAATTCATTGCCGATTACATCCCGGAATGGAAGCAGCTTTCCACGGTATTTGGCAAAGCAGGGCGCGTCGTCACGCTCTCACCCGAGCAAACCGCGCTTTGCAAATCACGGATTTTGGAAATTCAAGCCGAAAAAGATCCCTTTCGGCAACGCTTGATGATTCTTTGCCTACTCTCGCTGATTGCAGAAATTGCCGGGACCGAGGAAAATGACGGTACTGAAATTCCGCGCTTTGTCAGCGATGCCCTGACCTACATCAGCACCAATTATGCAAAGAAGATCTTAGCATCCGAGCTTGCATGGAGTCTTGGTGTTGGACGCACGACACTGATGACCGCCTTTAAAAAATACATCGGTTGTACGCTGAACGATTACGTCATCCGTTTTCGCGTCAAAAGTGCACTCCGGCTGCTCCGCGAAGGAAAAACCGAGCAAGAAGCCGCCGAGGTCTGCGGATTCAGCGACACCTGTAGCTTAATCCGCAGCTTTAAACGTTGCTACGGAAAAACACCAAGGCAATATCTGCTGGCAGAAAAATAATCAATTCGTTCATAAAAGCCGCCGTTGGGGCCCCTGCG
>JAFTLZ010000103.1 GCA_017452665.1 Clostridia bacterium | reverse complement strand
GGCTGTCCCGCGCTGGTTGTACATCCTTACACCAACACTGCCGATAAGGCGCTGGAGCGTGAAATCAATCTTTCTATGTACCGTAAAATGATCCCTGCCGGGAAAAAATACGGCGTAAAGTTGTGCCTGGAGAATATGTTCGCACACGTCGAGGGGCATTTGGTCGGCGGTGCGTGTGCCGAGGCGACCGAAGCAGTTTGGTATATTGATACGCTGAATGCCGAGGCGGGAGAGGACGTGTTTGGATACTGCTTTGATGTTGGGCACGCCAACTTGACCGCACGAAACGTACGGGAGGAGTTGCGGATCCTCGGTCACCGTCTGACAATTTTGCATATCCACGACAACGATGCTTGCTCGGATTTGCATACCATCCCGTATTTCCGTGGCAAGAATTCTCATGTGGATTGGGAAGGGGTTCTTGCGGGCTTGCGTGACATCAATTATTGCGGAACCTTGAGCTTTGAGACCTTTGCGGCTTTGCGCGGGATTCCGCATGAGCTGTACCCAAGCTTTTTGCGCGTGGTGCACGACGTTGGTGTTTACTTTCAAAAGAGGCTGGCAGAAGGATGATTTACACCGACATTCACCTTAGGAGCGGCGGCTATGGGGCGGACATTTCCTCAATGCGCGGAGGAATCTGTTACCGTCTGGTGCATATTCCAACCGGCTCGGATATTTTGCGTACGCCGCGGGATGAGGCGCATCTTGCCGAAAACGTGTATCTGTTTGGCAATCCGCCGCTTTTTCCGCCGAACCGCATCCTTGGAGCAAGCTTTGTCTTCGACGGCAGAACCTATACGCTTCCACTCAACGAGCCGGAAACGGGGTGCCATATCCACGGCGCGCTTTATAAGCTGCCGTTTGCCGTTGAAAAGCAAACCGAAAGCACCGTTCGCTTGGTCTATCATGCCAAGGCGGGCGAATACATCGGCTTTCCGCACGCGTTTACCTATGTGCGCGAATATTTGCTGAACGGTGACGGATTGACCGAGACGGATGAGATTGTGAACGAATCCGAGCTTCCCATGCCGTGGCTTCTGGCATATCACACGACCTTCAAAATTCCGTTTTGCGAAGGCTCCAAGCCTACACAGTACCGCGTTCGTCTGAATACGGGCAGAGAAGAAATGCGCACCGAAAAGTTCATTCCAACCGGTGTATTCCGGGAACCGGGCGCGCGGGAAGAAGCTTTTCAAAGTGGAAATTATGTTCCGTGCGGCAAGCATCTTTCTGCTTTTTACGAAGCGAGCGGGGAGACGGTTTTGACAGATTCCCGCACGGGCGTGTCGGTTGTTTATGATGCCGACGTGCAGTTTGCCTATCGGATGCTTTATCAAACCGCCGAGGGGAGCTTTTTTACCTGCGAGCCGCAAACTGCCGCCATTGATTGCTTTCATTTGGATTTGCCGCCGCAAGAATATGGGCTGATTGCCTTGTCTCCCGGCGAGCGCCGCATATTCCGCACGCGAATTTACGTTCGCAATGAATCATTAAAATAAAAAGCAGAAAGAGAGAACAAAGCAGTTTTGCCAAGTTCTCTTTTTTTTTCTGTCTGTGAAGTTTTTGCTACCGCAAAAATGAAGTTGCTTTGCAGTGAAGTTTGGGCTTTTGCCCAAGTGAAGTTAAGTTTGTCCAAGTTTGCTCTGCGAACTTGGACAAACTTAGTTATGCGTGTTCTCCGTCAGGATAACACGTATAGATGGGCACATTCTTTTTTGCATCATTTTTTGAGTGAAATTCAATTTTGAAAAGTGCTGACATTTTTTTAATGCTTGAAATTTGCATAATTTGTTCGCAAATAGGAAAAATAGCATCAAAGGCTGAAAAAATTTGAAGGACAGAAAGGGAAGAATGTCATGAAAGAATTTACCTACCGAATTGAAGATGAAAACGGGATGCACGCACGCCCAGCGGGAAAGCTGGCAACCTTTGCCAAGCAATTTTCCTCGCGCATCACGGTCAAGACCGATAAAAAGGAGGGCGACGGAAAGCGCTTGCTGTCTTTGATGAGTCTTGGCGCCGTTTGCGGAACGGAGCTGCATTTTTTGATCGAGGGAGATGACGAAGCGGCGGCATGCGAAGCGCTGGAGCGCTTTTGCAAAGAATCCTGGTGTGCGGAGAGCGGGAAATGAACGTAAAAAATGAAAGCGGAGCGCTGTTCCACGGTGTTGGGATCAACAACGGATGTGTCAGCGGAAAATTAAAGTTTTTTCAGCGAGGACGAACGGGAGTGGAGATCATTGCGGATATGCCGAGCGCAGGCGTTCCTGATGTGGAACGTGCGCGTCTGGAGCGTGCACTGACACAATTGCGGGGGAGATTGTCAGAATTGTACCGCCGCACGCTTGCAGACGTGGGGGAGCAAGAAGCACAGATCTTTGAGATTCACGCGATGCTCCTGGAGGACGAGGATTTTACCGAGAGTCTGGAGCGTGAGATTGCAAACGGTTGCCGCGCAGAGCTTGCCGTTCAAAATACCGCGCAACAATATGCGGCACTTTTGAAGGGCTTGGACGATCCGTATTTATCCGCGCGCGCGGCGGATCTTTCCGATCTTTCCGAGCAACTGTGCGATCTTCTCAACGGTACGGAGCGCCGTGTGCAGGAAAAAGGTGGGGAGCCTTATATTCTCGTTGCCGAGGATCTGGCACCGTCTGAAACGGTTTCTCTGGATAAATCCGAGATCCTTGGCTTTGTCACATTTGGGGGAACACCGAATTCTCATACCTCCATCCTGGCACGCGCAATGGGGATCCCCGCGCTGGTAGGAGTGGGGGAGATCGCACCACGCTTTGACGGTTGCCTTGCGCTTTTGAATGCCGCCGATGGGAGCTTGACCGTTTGCCCGAATGAGAGCCAAGTGCGGGCGTTTCAAATCAAGCAAAGGGAAGAAAACGAGCTTGCAAAGGAGCACGAGCGCTATTTGCGTTCCTTGATCAACAAACCTGCCATTACGCGCGGCGGGCATAAAATGCTGATCTATGCCAATGTAGGGGAAGCGCATGAAATCGAACCGGCTTTGCTCAACGGTGCGGAGGGAATTGGGCTGTTGCGCAGTGAATTTTTATATCTTTCTATGGATCGCTATCCCACCGAGGAGGAGCTGTTTGAAAGCTATCGGGATATCGTGCGCAAAATGCAAGGAAAACGGATCGTGATCCGCACGCTGGACATTGGTGCGGATAAGCAGATTCCGTATTTTGATCTGCCGCGGGAAGAAAATCCTGCGCTCGGATTCCGCGGTGTCCGAATCTGCCTGGCACGGGAAGCACTCTTCAAAACCCAGCTCCGAGCCATCCTGCGTGCTTCCGCGCATGGCAGTATCTCGCTGATGGTTCCGATGATTGTTTCAGTGGAGGAGGTTCACCGTTGTCGCCGCTTGCTGGATGAGTGCTGTGCAGAATTACAGAACGAAAATATCCGATTCGATCCCAATCTGGAGTTTGGAATTATGCTCGAAACTCCCGCGGCAGCCATTATGAGTGAGGAACTTGCGGCAGAGGTAGACTTTTTCTCGGTAGGCACCAACGATCTGACCCAATATACACTGGCTGCCGATCGTCAAAATCCGCAGGTGGCAGAGATTTGTGAGGAGAATCGGGAGCCTGTTTTGCGCCTGATCGCACAGGCGGCGGACGCCATTCATCGGCACGATGGCTGGATTGGTATTTGCGGAGAGCTTGCAGCGGAATTACAGCTGACACAGCGCTTTGCGGATATGCGCATAGACGAGCTTTCGGTATCGGTTCCTTATCTGCTCGGCGTACGGGAAAAAGTCACCGCTTGCAAATAATCAAAAGCGAGGTGAATCATATGCTGTTTGCAAAAAAACAAAAATCTTTTTATTCGGTGTGCAATGGGAAGAGCATACCGCTTTCCGAAATGCCGGATGAGGCAATGGCGCAGGGATTGCTCGGCGTTGGATTTGCGGTGGAGCCGTGGGACGGCTTAATTTGCTCACCCGTGGACGGAAGAGTGGAAACGGTTGCCGAATCCAAGCATGCTTATTCAATCTTAACCGATGATGGGCTGGAAATTTTGGTTCACATCGGCGTAGATACTGTCGGATTGAAGGGGGAGGGTTTTCTTCCGCGCGTTCGCGAGGGGGATTACGTCAAGGCAGGAGATCCAATCGCAGAGGCAGATTTGGAAATCATCCGCGCTCATGCACTTTCTCCCACGGTTGCCGTGATCGTGACCAATCCTGAACGGATGGAGCGCGTCGAATATCATTTTGGTGAAAGCAAGCTCGGCACCAGTGTCGTAATGCTTTGCCGTGTTTGCAGGAAAGGATAAATTATGGCTGAATCAACGATAATCAAAGAAAACAAAAGGGGTGGCTTTTTCAGCGTTTTACAACGTGTAGGACGCGCTTTTATGCTCCCTATTGCACTCCTGCCTATCGCGGGACTACTTTTGGGTGTTGGGGCTTCGTTTACCAACGCTGCAATGCTGGAAAGCTATAATTTGCTAGGGCTTATGGGACCCGGAACGGTCTTGTACTCTATCTTTACACTGCTTTCCTCGGTTGGAACCGTTATTTTTGATAACCTGCCGTTGCTGTTTGCTATGGGTGTGGCGCTTGGCATGGCAGAAAATGAAAAAGCCACCGCAACTCTTTCAGCAGCAATCGCCTTTTTCGTAATGCACAAGACTGTAAATGCTCTGCTTGCCATTAGCGGAAAGCTGGAGCCGGGCGTGATGCCGGAAGGAACGATTGCAAATGTCGTCGGTATCGAATCCCTGCAAATGGGCGTATTCGGCGGTATCCTGGTCGGACTTGGTGTTGCATGGCTGAATAACCGTTTTTACAAGATTCGTCTGCCCAACATCATCTCCTTCTTTGGCGGTACGCGGTTCGTGCCCATTATCTCCACCGTTGTTTATTTGCTTGTGGGGGTGCTGATGTTTTTTGTGTGGCCCTATATCCAAAACGGTATTTACGCACTGGGAGATCTGGTGCTGCGTTCCGGGCTTGCGGGAACCTTGATTTACGGATTTATCGAGCGAATTCTGATCCCGTTCGGTCTGCACCATGTGTTTTACTTGCCGTTCTGGCAAACGGGCGTGGGTGGCTCGGCTTTGATCGACGGCGTGATGGTATACGGAGCGCAAAATATCTTCTTTGCCGAGCTTGCCTCGCCAAATACGGTGCAATTTTCGGTGGAGGCATGCCGGTTTATGAGCGGAAAATTCCCACTGATGATCTTTGGTCTGCCGGGTGCGGCTTTGGCAATGTATACTTGTGCCGAGCCTTCCAAGAAAAAAATAGTGGGAGGGCTGTTGCTCTCAGCGGCGCTGACCTCTATGCTGACAGGTATTACTGAGCCGCTGGAATTCACCTTTTTGTTCGTCGCACCTGCGCTGTACGTCATTCACTCGGTGTTTGCAGGACTTGCGTATATGCTGATGCATGCGCTGGGCGTTGGCGTTGGAATGACCTTTTCGGGGGGCTTAATCGATCTGACTCTGTTCGGAATTCTACAGGGCAACGACAAAACCAACTGGATCATGATCCCGCTGGTGGGCATCATTTATTTCATCGTGTATTTTCTGCTCTTCCGCTTTATGATCCGCAAGCGGAACTATCTGACCCCCGGACGTGATCCGGATGTGGGTGAGGTCAAGCTCTACACGCGCGCGGATTACAATGCAAAAAAGAACGAAAAGACCGGGGATGCGGATGCGCACGCGCTCTCCAAACAGATTTTGGAGGGGCTTGGCGGCAAGGAGAACGTTACAACATTGGATTGCTGTGCAACGCGCCTGCGTGTGAGCGTCAAGGATCCGGCTCTTGTTTCCGACTCTGTGTTAAAATCCAGCGGAGCAAGCGGCGTGATCAAAAAGGGAAGCGGTATCCAGGTGGTGTATGGCCCGCAGGTCTCGGTGATCAAAAGCGAGCTGGAAGAATATATGGACTCTTTATAAGTTTACACAACGGTCTATCCCATATGCACGCGCATTTGGGATAGACCGTTGTTTTTTAATTCCAATATTCAATCCAACTCAGTTGGTGTAGTTATCGAAATAACCCTGTACCAATACCACGGGCGTGCCCTTGTCACCGGAACCGCTGGTCAGGTCACAGAGAGAACCGATCAGGTCGGTCAGCTGTCTGGGCGTGGTGCCCTGTGCCGCCATATTGCCAACCAAGCTGCCTTCCTTTGCGCGGATGCTTGCGGAGATCGCTTCCTTCAGTGCCTCGCCGGACAGATCCTTGTAATCGTTGTCTGCAAGATACTTGAGCTTGAGCTCATTGGGGGTACCGATCAAACCGTCTGTATAAGCGGGGGATACAACCGGGTCTGCCAGCTCCCAAATCTTACCCTGGGGATCCTTGAACGCACCGTCACCGTAAACCATGACCTCTACGTGTTTACCGGTTGCAGCGAGGATTCTTTCCTGGATGTCCAGAACCAGAGCGCGGCAATCGCGGGGGAAGAGCTTTACCTTATCCTCGGTGGACTTGTTGGAGCCGAGCAATCCGTATTTTTCGTTGCAGCCGCTGCCGTTGATCGGAGCGGTCATAATATCGTCCAAGCCGCAAACTACCTTTGCGCCCGCAGCCTTCAAAATTCTCTTGGTGCGCGCACGGGTGTGAATGTCGCAGGTCAGAACGCAATCGGTATAATTCAAAATCGTTTTTGCCTGATTTGCAAAAACCACCTCGACCTCGGTTCCACAGGAGCGGATCAGGTTGGTGTAATAATCAACGTAGTCCACACCGGTAAACTCCAGCTTGGTCTCGCCAAACAGCTCACGGTAACGCTCCAGCGTCAGCACATCGCTGTAGGGGTTGATGCCTGCCTCGTCGATCTGATCCATGCTGACCAGTGCGTTTCCAACCTCGTCGGAGGGATAGCTGAGCATCAAAACGATCTTTTTGCAGCCCATCGCAATGCCACGCAGGCAGATTGCAAAGCGGTTTCTGGAAAGAATGGGGAAAATCACGCCAACGGTCTCACCGCCAAGCTTTGTACGAACATCCTGTGCAATATCTTCAACCGACGCATAGTTGCCCTGTGCACGTGCAACCACCGACTCGGTGATCGAAATAACGTCTCTGTCACGCAACTCAAAGCCTTCTGCTTCTGCAGCCTCCAGCACACTGTTTGTAATCATCATGCCAAGATCGTCGCCCGCGCGGAAAATGGGACAACGGATTCCTCTTGACACCGTACAGACTTTTCTTGTGTTCTGTTCCATGATCTTTTCTCCTAACATATCAAATTCGGGTCAATGCGATGGAGGCCGACCGCGGTGTGACCGACGGAAGCTTGTCCATCCCATCTTATTATTCCAAACAATTAAAAAGTATATCACGATATCGCCTTTTTGTCAATAGATTTCAAAAAAAATTCAAGATTTGGCGAGAGAATTTCGCTTGAGAAATTCGCTTGGTTTTGGCAGATGCGGCACAAAAGCCGAGAATAGGGTATTTTTTGATCGTTCTTCAAGCGCATTTTTTGGATTTTTGAACGCTTATGGAATGAATATGAAAGGAAAATGATCGGTTTTACGGAGATGTTTATCAGAAATGAATATGAATTGCAAAATAATGGTCAAAATGAACAAAAAAATATTATTTATTTCGTATTTGTTGCCATATTGACAATACGGATGGAAAATGATACAATAGAAGTGGGATAGTATCCAAATATGGTAATTTGGATTTGTAAAACCGATTTTGCTGAAACCGAAAAGGAGGAAACATGATGAAAGCTTTGATGAAATGGTTTGTCCTACTGATGGCTTTGCTGTTGATTGTGCCTTGCTTGGCGGCATGTTTTATGAATGGTAAAGATGATTTCATAACAACGGTTAACGGTACCACAACGCTTGATGGGGATAATAAGACAACTACGACGAGCGATGGTTATACCTGCAGTGGTGGTTTTCCTCCTTCAATTGATCTTGAAGGGTATACCTACCGTGCGTATGTAGACTTCAATATTTATCAAAGCAGTGCGCTTCGTTGTGAGGACTTTTGGGTGGAACATCCCGGAACAGATCCGTTGCAGATTGCTGTTTACGATCGGAATGCGGCTATTTGTGCCGATTACAACTGTAATATCGTTGAAATTAATCCTGAAATGAGTGATCCGATTGAAGAATTGACTCAGATGTCCACCACCGAAAATTTAGATCTTTTGATCCTTCGGGATACAAGGGTAGCCACGGCTGCAACCAAGGGATTGCTGGCGGATATTGCTGCCTATGAGAACATTGATCTTGCCGGGGAATGGTACGACCGGAACTCCATTAAGCAACTGGCAATGGGAGATAAGGTTTATTATCTTTCGGGAGACATGAATATCTCTACGATGGATTCTGCCATTGTTACGATTTTTAACGAGCAACTATATGCTGAAAAAATGCCGAACGGCGAGAATTTGTATCAGCTGGTGAAGGACGGCAAGTGGACAGTTGAAAAAATGATGGAAATTGCAAAGGCAATTACCGTGGACCGAAAAGAGGACGGGGTGCTTGATGCAACTACCTCGGACGGTGACATTGTTGGATATTTTCGATATGCAAACTCTGATTTGTTCTACTACTACTCCTGCGGCGGTCGCATCAGTACGCCGGACGAGGACGGTTATCCCATACTGACGGTTGATAGTGAGCACTCTTTGGAAGTGATCGACCTGCTTTTGCACACCGTGAACAGCGAATCCTTGCCGGAAGGCTCTCCGATTAACACTTCTGTAACACGATTGAAATATTTTGAAAGCGAAAAAACACTGTTTACCGATATTGCACTTTGGGATGTTCGTAAATCTATTTCCAAGCGTATTAACGAGTGGAAATACGGTATTCTTCCTACGCCGATGTTTGAGGAAACCGGAACGGCTGATGATTATAACAGTTTTGTTTTTATGGG
>JAFTLZ010000102.1 GCA_017452665.1 Clostridia bacterium | reverse complement strand
TTTGGCTCAAAGCAAGTGCGTCACATCCTGAAAACATTAGCTGCGAAAAGATCTCCGAGCCGATCTCGGCGCTCTTACCATCAGGATTTGCAAGACGTACCACCGTGTTCTGGGACGCGGCTCGCGAGGAGCTGTGGGTCAGAGATCGGTTGGATGACAGCGGTACGGTGTGGGTATACAGTCTATCCCGTGAGGAGTGGCTCCGCTTTGACGGCATCGGTGCGGATCTGTTTTCGACCACGGGCTACGGGGTCTGCTTTTTTGGCGGTAGTACGGTTTACGTTTTTGACGACACGCTTGCCGCGGATGACGGCAATGCAATTACGGCGTACTATCGAAGCGGATATTTCGACTTTGGCTCCCCCGAGCTTGTGCGGCGGTCGTTGCGTCTTTCGCTGGTGGCGAGCATCGGCGCGAATGAGGCAACGCTGTGCGCTGAGACCGAGAATCGTACACTGACCCGAAACCTGATCGGCCATACGGACGCTGTGGCTCCCGAGTATTTTGATTTCCGTGCGCTGACCGGCAGACACCGATTTTTGCGGTTTTCGATCTCGGTTACGGGCGTGGCAAAAACCAGCCTTTATCGGCTGTCAATCTATTCAAATTTTTAAACGAAAGGAGGAATTGTTATTTCTCAACCAACTACTCAAGCATGGCAGGAATACGAGGCGGGAAAAGAGTACAAGCGTCGAATCGGACTTTACGAGACGGTGCGGCGCAACGAGAGATTTTACCGCGGCGATCAGTGGCACGGGATTTGTACCGATCTGCCCCGCCCCGTTTTTAACCTGGTACGAAGAATTACCGATTATCTGGTAGCCGGCGTGATGTCGGAAAATCTTACGGTCCGCTACTCGGACGACGCGCTCCCCTTTATCCGCGAGCCTGACGCGCGGGAACGGATTTTACAGGGGATCGAGGTTTTGAACAAGAATGCGCTGTGGCGTTGGCAACAGGGTCGGATGGAGGTACTCTCCTACGGTGCTCTGTTAGATGCGGCAATCTCGGGAGACGGTGTATTTTACTGCTGGTGGGATCCCGACCACACGGATGGTCAGCTCTACACGGGTGACATCCGCACCGATCGCATTGACAGTACCAATCTGTTTGTTTCGGACGTCAACTGCTCGGATCTGCAATCACAGGAATACGTTCTGCTCTCCGGACGCGCGACCGTATCATCTCTGCGCCATGAGGCCTTGGAGGCGGGGGTAAGCGAGCGCGACGTCTTGCGCATTACGGGAGATGGCGAAGCCGAGCTACAAGCGGGAGATCTTGCAAAATGCGAACTGAACAACGCGGAGAAAACGACCTATCTGATCCGCTTTTTCCGTGAAAACGGCGAGGTGGTATTTGAAAAGTCCACGCGCTACTGCCTGATCCGCCGCGTACACACGGGCTTGCACCACTACCCTGTTGCCTACTTTCATTGGCACGATTGCAAAAACAGCTTTCACGGCAGCGCGCCCATCAGCGATATGATTGCAAACCAAAAGTATATCAATTCTGCGTATGCATTGGCTATGAAGCACATGAGCGACACGGCGTTCTCCAAGGTCGTTTATGACAAATCCCGTATCCCGGATTGGTCGAATGAGGTGGGCGAGGCGATTGCTGCGATGGGCGGCGGAAACGTGGCGGATGCGGTATCGGTGGTGGGTGTGGGCAAGATGCAGGACGGATACCTGGACCTGATCACGCACATCATTGAAAACACCAAGAGCATGATGAACGCGACCGACGCAGCTCTTGGCGACGCGGAAGCGAACAACACAAGTGCCATTCTTGCTTTGCAGGAAGCCTCACAGCTGGCTCTGGCACACGTGCGTGCGAATTTTCAACGCTGTATCGGTGAGCTTGCCGATATTTGGGCGGATATGATTTGCACCTACTACCCTGCCGAGCGTCTACTTGTGACGCTGGATGCAGACGGCACGCAGAGCGCGCAGGAGACCGATTTTGCGCTGATGAAAAAGGAGCTTTTGCGGGCAACTGCACAGGTAAACGGCCTCAGCAGCTACACGCCGTCGGCAACCGTAACGGTGCTGGACAAGCTGTTGGACAAGGGGCATTTGGATGTCCGCCAATATCTGGAGCTGCTACCCGACGGGGTATTGATCGACCGGGATGCAATGATCCAAAAAATTTTTGTGAAAGGAGCGTCAGAAAATGAATGAAAATCAAACTGTTATCGAAAATTCGGATTCGGAGGATGCAACGCGGAGCTGTGCGGATTCTCAAAGCGCAGAGACAGGAGCAGGATCGGCAGATGCTGCAATGGAAGAGACTGTCGGCGATGCAATTTTTGAAAATTCCGGTGCAGATCCTAATCCTGATTCTGAGCCCGCTGTTTCAAAAGCTGACGAGGACGAGCTTGCCGACCTGCGAACCGAAATAGCGCGCCTGCAGGAAAAGCTTGCGGGGCAAAGTGCGGTGCTCAGCCGCATTGAAAGCGAATACGAGGAGTTTTACAAGCTGTATCCCGAGATTCCCGTGGCGACACTTCCCGCATCCATTTGGGAAGAGGTACAGACCCGCGGCACCTCTCTTGCTGCCGCTTATGCATTGGCGGAACGGCGCAGGGTTTGTGCACAGGAGATGGCAATGCAACGGAACGAAGAAAACCGAAACCGCTCGGCAGGTGCACTGAAAGCACAGGAAGCCGAAGAATTTTCGCCTGACGAGGTACGCGCAATGTCCGCGACCGAAGTACGGGCAAATCTGCCAAAAATCATGCGATCTATGCAAAAATGGCGCTGATTTTAGAATAAGAACAAGAATTATTTTATATTTTTTAAAAAAGAAAGGATAAAAATTATGGCTATTACAAACTTTATTCCCACTGTATGGAGCGAAAATCTGTATCAGGAGCTGAACAAGCAGTACATTGCGGTATCCAACTGCAACCGCGATTTTGAGGGCGAGATCCGCGAGAAAGGCAACACTGTACGCATTTGCGGCATCAATGCCGTGACCGTTTCGGAGTACACAAAAAATTCCAATATGAGTTCTCCCTCCAGCCTCTCCGACAACGTGCGCGATTTGGTAATTGATCAGGCGAAGTACTTTAACTTCCAGATCGACGATATCGACCGTGCGCAGGCTTCCCCGAAGCTGATGGAGGCTGCGATGCGCAACGCCGCAAATGCGTTGGCAAACGACGCAGACCGTTACATCTACAATCTTTACAACGATGCAGGAGTGAAAATTTCTGCCGAGGATACGACGGTGGACAACATTATTGATCTGCTGATCGATGCGCGTACCAAACTCTTTACCAACAACGTTTCCGATCCGCAGGACATTGTGATCGAGGTTTCTCCCGACATTGCCGGCATGATTCTGAAGGCGAAGGTCAATTTGGCAAGCGACAACGGTGACGCGCTGGAAAACGGTTGCATCGGCTCGATCGGCGGTTGCAAAATTTACGTTTCCAACAACATCGTCAAAGCCGAAAGCGACACCGGCTACAAGCACAAGTGCCTGGCACGCACCAAGCGCGCCATCGCATTTGCGGAGCAGCTCTCCGAGATTGACGCATATCGTCCCGAGCTGCGCTTTGCAGATGCGGTAAAGGGCTTGCATCTTTACGGTGCGAAGGTGGTTTACCCCTCCGAAATGGTACTTTTGGATCTGAACATCGCGGACGCGGTTTGATGCGGAGGTAACAAATGACCTGTCAGGAGCTTTTGGATGCGGCGGTGCGTTTGGTTTGTGAGGATCCATCACTGCCGCAGAATTTGGAAGACTATACCGAGCGTGCGCCCTATCTGCTTGCCTCCTGTTTGACGCAATGTGCGCCGCTGGATGCGAGATACAGATTGGCACACGGATTGGATGCTGTGGAAGCGTTTGAAGGCGCTGCGATTGACCTGGGTGAAGCATTTCCGCTTTGCGGGATCTTTGCGCCGGCAGCGGTCTATTATCTTGCCGCGATGCTGGTGATAGATGAAAACGAGCGCATGAGCGACAAATATTTTTCGCTCTACTCCGACGCGCTGGCTTCCATTCAGGTGGAGCTGCCCGCTACGGCGACGCACATTACGGATCGCTACGGGTTGATTTAAGCACAAACAATTTTTGTGGGGAGCTGAAAGGCTCCCCGCTCAGCTCACTAACAAAGGAGTTAGTACTTTCAAAAACAGTAAAAGTTTTCGCCCGCCTTTTTTCAAAAGGCGGCGAGGTCAAGGGCACGGCGCCCTTGTCGCGCTCCGCAGAGCGCGAAATTCCTTTACGGCGTTTTTCTTTTTACCAAGCTTTTTCTTTTGCGCCTACATCGTCAAAAGAAAAAGCGGCTAGCAGATTTTGTTAATTTAATAAACTGTTGCTTTTGAAATAAAATTTATCAGTATTCTATGTAGTAATCTGAAAGGCTCCCTGTCTTTTTGAAACCAGAAAAAAATACGGAGATGCGAAACGTTTTGATTTGTTCCGCATCCCCTTTTCGGTTTGGATTACAGTGTTTTCAGGTAGGCGTCCATTTTGGCGTTTCGGGTATCATCGGTGAAGAGAACATTCTGCGGCAAGGCGTTCAGCTCCCGCGCCAAGCCGTCGTACACGGGAGTCAGGTCGGATTGCTTGAGTCCCGTGACGTTCAGAATTTTGGTGTTATCCACGATGCGATCGAACAGGCGGTCGTATTCCAGCTGCCAGCGCGGATGCTCGGTGTCGTCGGTGACGAGATTTAAAAAGTCCTCCTTATCAACGGCGACGTACTCCAAGCCGATCAGCCTTTGATAGTAGCTTGCGACAGTTTCCCATGTATTGTGCTCGGCGGTGGAGACATTATAAATCTCGCGGTAGGTGGCGGGGTTGAAAAGCAGACGCGCGATCATTTTGGCTACGTCGCCTGCCCAGGTCATGGTTGCCTGCACGGAGAGTGCCTCGCGCGGAAGGACGACCTTTTTCCCGGCTCTTGCACGGCCGACTACCAAAGGTGCCTCCAAGGTGACCAACTGATAACGGCGTTGAGAGAAGGTGATGGCGGGGCGGATTGCCGTCCAGTTGGGCAGATCCGATGCCTTTAAAAAGTTCTCCCCTCTTGCTTTGTAGAGCGAATAATCGTCGGTGGCAAGAAATTTTTGATCTTTGGAAACGTCCAGTAGCCGCGGAGAGCGCTCGGTGATCGGGTGTTCCTCATTGGCATAGACGCGGTAGGAGGACAGGAAAATATAGTGTCCGCAACCGCGGATGAGCGGAAAGACCTTTTCACAGAACTCGTCGGTTCCGTATACCATAAAATCTACGATGGCGTCGTATTCGTTTTTCAAAAAGGTGTCGGCTATGCCGTCCTCCTTAAAATTGGCGCGAAAATAACGCAGGGAGGGATGATCGGAGGTGCGATCGTCCAGAGAGACGACATCGACGCGATAGCCCATACGCAGCAGTTCGGGGACGAGGTAGGTTCCCATGGCACCCGTACCGCCCGGAATCAAGATCTTTTTTTGCACTGACATTGGTTTCATTCCCCTTTTGCTTTTATTTGACGGTCAGAACGACCTTGCCCACGTTTTCGCCGCGTTGAAGAATGGCGTGTGCCTCCTCTGCCTGCTGAATGGGCAGGACCTTATAAATGGAGGGCTTGATCATCCCTGCCTCCACCTTTGGCCACACGTCGGAAACCAGCTTTGCGAGTAGCTCCGCCTTGAACGCGGGGGTACGGGAGCGCAAAGTACTGCCGATGATGCGTACGTTGCGCACATAGATGTTCTTTAGGTCAATTTCGGTGATCTGTCCTGCAAGAGCGGCGATCATGATCCAGCGGGCACCGTGGGCAAGATACGGCAAGCATCCGCCCATAAAACTGCCGCCAAGGCAATCGATGGCGACGTCCACGGGTGTACCTGCCTCCAGCTGGGCTTTGAGCACCCGGGCAATGTTCTCCTTGCTTGTATTGACGATGAGATCGGCGCCAAGGGGCTTGATTTTTTCGGCGATCTCGTCCGATAGGACTGTGGTAATCACCCGCAGACCGAACGCCTTTGCCATGGGGATGACCACCGACGCCAGGCCGCTTGCCCCTGCGTGCATCAGGAGTGTGTCGCCGGGCTTGGCTTTTCCCTCGATAAAAAGATTAAGGTAAGCTGTGGCGTATGCCTCCGGCATGGCGGATGCCTCGACCAATGAGCGTCCCTTGGGAACCGGCATCAGCATATCGTATTTGACCGTGACGTACTCGGCATAGCCTCCGCCGCCAAGCAGGGCGCAGACCTTGTCTCCGAGCTTGAAGTTGGATTTTTCGGCGGCAACGGCGCCCATTTCCACGATCACGCCTGCGATCTCCAGACCCATCCATTCGGGACAGCCTGCGGGAGGCGGATAATCGCCGTCTCGCTGCATCAGGTCGGCACGGTTCAATGCGGCACAGTGAATTTCAACCAGCACGTCCTCCGCGCCCACGGTGGGATCGGGGACATCACTCCAGGTAAGGGATTTATCTTGTTGTACCAAAATGGCTTTCATATCGGGTTCCTCGCTTTCGGATTTGTTTTTTACGATATCATTATATCACATTGACAAACGGTTGTAAATATGGTATACTGTCGTTAAGCACAACAATTCTGCCGTTTTTGGAGGTTTTTTATGGGAAACAGTGTGGGATATAGCAAAAAACTTTGTATGAGCGAGCTTCGTGCGACACATTCATACGCGACGAACGCGCACTACTACGATGCGGGCGCGGGCAGAGTTTACTCCAGCTTTGGATTTGTGATCAAGGGGGAGGTAACGCTGCACACGGCGGGCAAACGAATTGCAATGGGTACGGGAAGTCTGTTTTATATTCCCGAAGGGATTCGTTACCACTCGGTATGGCACGGCGCGCCTGAAATTGAGTTTTACGCGTTGGAGATCGTTTCCAAGCGTCCCGATCCTGCCGACACGCCAAACTACGCCATGGCGCATCTTGCGCAAATGTCCACGCCGGAAACGCAGAAACGATTTGAGCAGATTTACGAGCTGTTTGCCACCGGAGAGCGGACGAACAAAATTCGCGCCATTGGGTTGTACTACGAGTTTTATGCGGATGTGCTTCCTTATTTGCAACAGGAGCCGCCCTTGCGTCAGCATGCTTCTTTGCGCGCGGCGCTGGATTACATTGAGCAAAACTGCCACACGGATTTTGACATCTCCGCGCTGGCGGCGCATTGCTGTATCAGCGAATCCCGTTTGTATCACATCTTTAAGCGTGAGCTTGACACGACGCCGATTCACTACCGCAACGAGCTGCGGGTGGAAAATGCGGCTGCGTTATTGCGGGACACAGATCTGCCGATGGATGGGATTGCCGACCGCTGCGGATTTCATTCAGCGTCTTATTTTCGGGAGACGTTTCGTGAATTTACCGGTATGACTCCGTCGGAGTACCGTCATTTGACAGCACGGAACAGCGCCGACGCATAAAAATGCGGTTTGTGCAAAATTTTGACTGAAAATTAGAAACCCGCCAACCACTTTCGCAGTTGGCGGGGAAAATTGATTTATAATCATTTTTTCTTCTTTTTAATCAGCCTTTCCACATGAACCTTTCCCCGATCTTTAAAATCAAAAAGAATAAAACCCAGTATCAAACACGGGGCGCCACCGTATACATAGAAATTGATTCCCAACAAGATTTTTGCAGCATCATATGGCATTTTAAAAAATGTTAAAATACTAAGAAGCAAGATTTCAACAATATAAAACGCAAAATGACCAAAATACCAAAAAATCAAAAACTTAGGAATTTGTTCTTTAAAAAGAGCATACGTCAACCATTGAAGAAAAGACTGTTTTCGCTTTCGTTTGACATATGCTTTTCTACTCAGTTGATAGCTAATTACATAGAAAATGATGCCACGTGTAATAAACACCATCAGGAGAAGCCAGAGAGTATATACCAAAATATATTCAACAAAACTCATACTGTTTATTGCATAACCTCCTATACAATTTTTCAGTTTCCGGTAGGATAATTCCAACCGTTTTTCGTCTTGAAGGCAATCAGATCTTCTTGATAATCATAAATATCTTCGATTCTCATAAAATCTACAACGCCGCTTGAATTTATAAGAATGAAATAATATACGATTTCCCCATCTTCCTCTTCAATCCCGCATAGCTCCAGTTGCAACTCGGATAAATCATAATCACAGATCTGGCATATGTCAGTTAAGTGAACGCCTTTGGAAGGAAGCGCTTGCTCTATTTCTTGAACAATTCTTTTCCGATCGGATCGGCGATCAAATTCAAGCAATGTTTTTTTGATATTATAGTGAAAATAACCGCGAATCGGACGTTTTGCAAGCTGTGATTGATTTAATTCTTCACCCCAATCATTTATTTGTTTCAACAATTCAAGATCGGGAGTTTTAGAAACGGTATAAAACACATCTTCATAAAAATAAATGAAATCACCATCTAAATCCTGCAAAACAGCATATGCCAACATTTCTTTACCGTACAGACAGTTATAACTGAAGGAGAAAGAAAATAACACTCTTCCGTATTCGTCAGTTTCAAGGACTTCATGTATTGAATCTCTCACATCTGTTGTTGGAAATCCCGGAATGTATGAACCAAGCATATGATACTCATCGCCCGAATAATAATTTTTGCAAGAAGACGAAAGAAACATCGCGGATAGAATTATCAATACACAAACACATCTTTGAATAGTTTTCATAATGGTTACTCCTTTTCGGATTAGGATAGAAAGAAAACAACCCTTAAAATTCTATCACCTTGTACGAAGGAACTAAATTTGTGTGCTGTTTTACTATATGCGCCAAGCATTGATCTTTGCAAATATAATGATTGAGCCAACGAACAAATCCGTCGGTTTCTAAACTCAGGTATTCCTTGCCATTTATGGTCACATAATAATCATTCGAAACGTAAGGAGTATTTAGCCAATCACAAAATTGTTGCGCATATTGTTCAATCTTATCTCCAATAGAATCAGGAACAAATATAATATCACAATCACAATAATCACCTTCATATAGAACATTTATATACATTGCGATTCTCCAATCATTAAAGTACGGACAGTTTTATTAGGGGGAGTTTGGGGGAATGGTCGGTAACAATCGTTTTAATAAATCGAGTAGTGCCGCAGACTCACTTGAAAAAGTTTTTAGATTATAAGTTTTTCCGCGTTCTCGATAAAAAACATCCCAAAAACCATGGTAGGAGTAAACACAAAAAACATCATCTTCAAAAGCATCATCAAAACAAACTTTGTTCGTATCTATGCCGTTTTCTTTTAGTATTTTGTAAAATTTAATTTTATCCATGAATGACTCCTCCTCAAAAAATGAAAACAAATGGATATACCTGCAATAGTGAAAGCAAAAATTTACGGATGATCTCTGGTTTCTGCATAGAGACTCATCAACCGACGCGAATAGTTTGTTGCCTGACGTTCTTCACCGATGAAGGTTAAATCCAAATCGTTCAACCACTGAAAATAATGGGAGAGTTCATGCATCATTGCTTGCAAGATAGCTGCTAAAGCATTGTCCTTTCCCCTTTGTTCGAAAAGTTCCAAATAGTCTCCTGTGGCAATTCGAATATACGGTTCCACATCTCTATCAGTGGGTCTGAAAAAAGTACCGCACACCATATCGCCGTTTTTTGCTTTGATGCGTCGATTGGATTTTACATACATTCGTACTCTTTTAGGAAAAACATATTCGCGACGAAGCCATGCAACGCACTCCTTAATGGCGCGCTTTACTTCAGGATCCACATTTTTATCATAATATACTCGCAAGCCGCTTCGGCAAGGATGATCTTTATAATAATCTTGCCATTTTTCTATGAGCCAGATATCCAAGTGGTCACACCTCCAAGCGGTTCTTTATTTTTCGATCATTACTTTTATGGTAGGAACTTGTGTGGCTTCCTCCAAGTATTTTGATAAAATAACGTTCGTCATTCCATCAAGATTCGTCTTACAAATTTCATAGTCTTCCTCTATGACTTCGCCAAACGAAAACCTCAATTCAACCATTTCCACAGATTTGAAATCGAATATTTTTTGAACCAAGCCCTTTAATTTGCCCAAATCTTTATGGATTGGATCTAATATGGGGTGTCCATCAACCGTATAGAGGACAATATCCATAAAATTCTCACAACAGTGTGCCACAAAGGAATCGGCCAACTCGAATACAATAGTCCCCTTACCCGTTGATATATTATGATGTAAGCTTAAAAAATGAATTGCAAATTCGTTATCCAGACAGTATCGTGTCCAATCACTATCAAAATCACCAAGCGGGGGCCTTGTCGTGTAATAAACGGTTCCATGGATCATGTTGCTCATCTTTCGCTCCTTTCAGCATTTTGGGGAGGATTTTTTGCCTTGGGCAAATCGCATGATTATTTTCTATAAATATTAAAATCCGGATACAAATCACACATAGGATATTTCTTTTTTATCCTATTCAGATATTCAACATATTCATCAGCCGTTGTTTCCGGGCCAAATGTATCACAAATATACAATTCTGCAAAATAATAATTGTCAGGATCTCGCGGATCAAGAGGGCCTCCCATACCTATAGATGATCCTTTTGAGCGCAACGCTCTATCCCACCAAATAATTTGAGAAATATAACAATCATTTTTTATGACCTGCTCTACAAGCTCTTCCGGATTGTCAACGATGGCTTCTATAATCACACATTTATCCTCATCCGACCGGCCAACAGTTGTAATGACATGCTCGTTCAAACAAACTAATAAATCCATCATATTTGCCTTTCATTAGGAGTTTGATTTTTATTTTTTTGCCTCAACAATTCGCATGCTTGTCGATATTTACAATCACGACCTACAAAAAGTTTTTCACTGTTATAGATATCACAAGCGTATTTTCGAGGTGCTTTTTTTAAACGGAAGATCAACCGATATCGGGTATCGTTTAATCTGGTTTTCATGGTTTTGTAGGTGATTTCGCGGATTTCGCTATAATACAAAACAACGCCGAATTCCTCTAACAAAACAAAATCCTCCAAAAAAATCGCTTGCCCGATATATAGATATCTCCCTTTCAATGAACATTTTTCGGATAAATTCCACCGTTCTTCTTTGGAATGCTTGAATGCATACTTCCGAAAATAATCTTCCGCCGGAAAATACCAATTATCAGTCCTATAAATTGCCACAAGCATTGGAAGAAGGAACAGGAAAAAAATTCCCCTTCGCCAATCGTACAGAAAAAAGAAAACATAAGCACCGATGAGAAACAGCCATGCCAGCAATGCTTTTAGCCTTGAGAGGAGCATTTTGCGCTCGATTCGTGTAAAAAATTGATTCAGCATTTTGATATTATCCCCCAACATGACAGTGCTTTTTGATAAATAGTCATTGATATCCCAAATCGCTTCGTTGAAAAACGTACCGGAACAATTTTGGTGTTTTTCTTCCATCACGCGCGTGGAATAAGTTGTGTCGTAAAGATAACTACGCTTTTAGAAACAATATGCAATTCGTCTCCGGAAAACATTTGAAAAAGAAGATACAAAGAATCACCGAAACATTCGCCGCATACTTGTGTGCAATTTTGGAAATACGAATAATCTTCTTCAACTGTTAAACTGAGGATTGTTTCGCGGGCTCCGATTTCATTGCCGCTAATGGAGAGAAAAATGATAACTTCCTTAAAAGTTAGGTTCATTTGAGTACCAAAAATCGGATTAACCGTTTTGATATTAAGAATTCTTTTCTCTCTATCATAATTCCAAGCATCAATTTTCGAATCGTGAATATCGCTATGATAAATATAACGCTTTAAACCTTCGATTTGAGATCGGTTAAATTCAAACAAAGTCATCACTCCTTTTGCCGCTTATCATAAAATCGAATGGCAAGAACGGGGCTCCTATATGTTTTATTATATCATACAACAGAAAGAGTGTCAATATATAAAATAAGACAAAATATATATGGCTCTTTTGTGCAAAACAGAAAGCCCGCCAACCGTTTTCGCGGTTGGCGGGGGATAAAGCCTCTAAAATCTGACTATTATAAAGGATTATTTTGGATATCTACAATTTTTGTTAATATCGCAAAGTGCTTTGATTGATATCAGCAGTACAAATGCTGATATTATGCTACAAACGATTTTTAGAACCCAATTATCAGATAAAAATACAGATCCAAAATCAATTACTGTAGCCAAAGCAAACATAAATACAGAACCGATTCGAGCCCTTTGAAATTTAATTCCAAATATCGAAAGTACAACCGCAACAAGCCATATCAACAAAGTAACCGCTAAAATTACGACACAAAGCAATGCTATTTTTTCGTTAAACATATTCGCTATACACATGGGAATAGAGATAATTGTTAAATAATAAAAATCAGATGTGAAACCGAAAAAATAGATAAATGTCATAATCAGCTTCAAAGCGGAAATGAGATAGAGAACCAGAATACTCTTTTTGTATTTCATTTTATTGCCTCCATATATATGCTGTACCCTGCTCAACTGCGATCATATTAACCGATTCGCTTATTCATTCTGTCGTCAAATCAGAATTTTCCGTGGGGAAATCAACCCGATATTCAATAGGTGTATTCAGATCGACAGAAAATCTTTTCAAATATGCAGGAACTCTTTCCGAAGAAAACTCCTTTACAAATCTCTGACCATCAAAATGAGCAGAAATCACCGTTAAAGTTTCATAAGAATAACTAATGGCAGAATAACTTCCGCTAATCTTTAAAGAATAGTTTTCTATCTGCTCAATCTCGTACTCATAAAAAACGGAACCATTTTGCGTCAATGTACCTCCTTCTGCAAAAAGCAAATCAGTATAGTCTGTGTCATAAGGATTTTGCAAAGTTATTGAGGCAATACCATCGCCGTTCGCTTTTAAATCCGCAAGATATTGCTCCATATCTGCAACATTTTGAAAAACCAATTCCAGATAGATATCTCTTTCGTCGATATATTGATGATAAGAAAAGTTTTTTTCAACTGCAGTTTCCGGTATTTTTCTCGGAAATACTATACAAAAAGCATATTCTTCTCCAGCATACTTTTCAAGATCAGTAATATATGTTGTTAAAGAACATCCATATGCGCGAAGAGCTATCCATAAAATACAGCACACCAACAGAACAATTCCTATACAGAATAAAATCGGTTTGATACGTTTCATACTTAATCCCTCCTTTGGCTATCTGTTTTAAAATTGTAACCGTATCTGTGCACCAAATACCGATGGTGTCATTTGTAATTTTATTATACCATACATGTAAAATGACGTCAATATGCAAAATACAACAAAATCAGCGCGCCGTTTTTGTGCAAAACAGAAAACCCGCCAACTGCAAAAGTGGTTGGCGGAAGAGGTTAGTGCTTGCGCTTTTGAAAAAGCTTCATTCCCTTCCAGTTAAAAGAGATATAAAGGCAAGCACAAACAATAAGGGTTAGAGAAAAGATAATTTCTACAACCACAAAACAAACAGTTGCCAAACTATGCATATTGATCAACTCTTGATTATGTGTTTCAATAGAACGCAGTTGTTTATCACCCATCGTAGCATCGTAAATATAATTCACACTGCCCGTAAAAAAGCTGTCCTCTTCCTTATATCGTATTGACAACTCATCACCAACGGAAATCGCTTTTTGCAACTCATCTTTGGTATATTGCCCGTTGTCGAGTGTCTCTGACTTAGAAAAAGTATACTTTACAGAATCGGAAACAACATAAATTCTAGATCCACCAACAAAACGGACATCTTTTCCGATTTGATCAACTGTAATAGTGGCACTTTTTAAATCGGTTATGCTGATGGGAGCATTTGAATGAGATTCCAAAGCATATACAGCAAGAATTACAATTTGAATTACCGCAAACCAAACGAGGCCGCGAAGCAATCCTTTGGCAACCTTAACACGAAGCAAATTTGCATAAGTTTTTCGCATAGAAATCACCTCCCGAACCGTTTGTCTGATCTGTAGGTATTGACACATATACATCTGTATTATACCATAATTCAAAAAAACTGTCAAGAGCACCGTGACGACTTCATTTATGGTCTTACCGATTCGTTTTTTACTTTATACGATGCAACCAGCTCCCGCCAACCACTTCTGTGGTTGGCGGGAGCTGGTTGTAGACCAAAGGTATTCAATTTGTAATATTGCACAAATTTGTTAGTGCCGCTTTTTCTTTTGACCAAGAAGGCGCAAAAGAAAAAGCTTGGCAAAAAGAAAAGCGCCATAAAGAGGCTATTTCGCCCTCTGCGAAGGGCGAGGATGGCTCCGCGCCCTCCACTGCGCGAGCTTTTGAAAAAGCTCGACCAAAACTTTTCTTCAAACTGACGAAAGCCGGTTGTTTTGTCTACAGTCTGCTCCCGCCAACCACGGAAGTGGTTGGCGGGAGACATTTGATGCCGATTCATAAATCAAATCAGTTCTTCACATATGCTTGTGATTATATTTGAAGCGTCGTATTCGATGGTAATTAAATAACCGTCATTCGTGTAGTGCGAAGAGATTTTGGGAGTATCAACACTTCCGGTGTAAAGGAATATATATGCTCCGTTTGGATCAAGCTCTCTTACTTTTTGTAGAGACTGTCCTTTTTCCAATTCAGCAAAGTCTGATTTTGACTTTTGATTGTCGTAGATTGTTCCGGACAATTTATTGCCTGAATTGTCAAATAAAAGAACCGCAACACTATCTTCGCCAAGATATGATACTCGATAAATATCATCAAGTTTTCTTACACATTCAATCGGATATAAAACGTTCAACTCATCGCTTGAGCCATCAAAATTTACAATATCCAACAGCGTTGAATCATCATATGTTTTAGATGCTAAATCCGTTAGTTTTTTATCAGGCGAAGATACTTCACTGCTCAAATTATATCCTCCTGTAGCACATGAGCCAAACAAGCACAACGACAAAAACAGAATTAGTACCATTGCGTTCTTCATATAAAACACCGCCTTTCAAATTTAGATTTTATTGAGTAGAAATTGTTATTTATCTGCATGGATATGTTTGGATAACGAGCTCCAATCCAATACATAACTATCGGATGCGCATATCCGATCGCCTACGCCAAGGGGTTCTTTTTTTACGGAATCCGTTATCAGATCCGGTAGCTTATCAAAAAGAACGATGCGGAGTTCTGCAGAATCTTCCCATTTTATCCTTTGTTTGCCAACCTGATTGATTTCTACAAGGTTGGAGATGATACCTCCCAATTTTTGGGTACTCTTGAAAACAACTCGGTTTGCCCGGTAAAATTCCAACCGATCTATACGTTCAAAATGGTACCGCTGGTATTTCTTTTTTCGGGATAGAAGAACGAGCTGAACCGTTTGCTTTTCGTGTTGAAAAGTAATACTGTAATGACCGTGAAAGCGCGAAGTCCATGGAAAAAACTTGATTTTTATCAGCTTAGTCCTATGCTTTTTGAGTAATTTTTGTGTTTTTGCCATTAAGACAACGTATTTGAAGAAACGAATCAAAATCAAGATCAGAATGAGTGAAAGAATCAGTATTAGAAGAGGTTGATTGCGGATCTCTGTGGTTCCGGTTCGAGGCAAAAACAAAAAGCCGGCACAGAAAAACAAAATGATATATACAACATATTTCATTAGGATTCTCCTTGCTGGCTTTTTTTATCTTTCTTTATTTGGACTATAACACAAATCAACGCAATAACTAACGCAACCAAAGCAATATAATGAAACACGTTCGCCTTACAAAGAAGAATTGATATGATAGAAAGAATAATATTGAAAGCTAAAACAATACAATTAAATAAATATATTTTTCTCATAGCCATTCCTTCCTATTCAAACAACTTAATAACGCTACCGGATATCACAACAACTTCACCAATAATAATAGTAGTAGTAAAAATTGAGAGGATAACCAGCGCGCCATCTGCAATTTTATTATACCATACAGGTAAAATGGTGTCAATATGCAAAACACAACAAAATCAGCGCACTGTTTTTGTGCAAAATAGAAAACCCGCCAACTGCGAAAGTGGTTGGCGGGGGGGCTATTTTGGATTTTGTTAGTTGAAGTAGCCCTCGCGGTAGAGCAATTCTGCGATCAGAACTGCGCCTCCTGCCGCTCCGCGGAGTGTGTTGTGGGAAAGTCCCACAAACTTATAGTCAAACAGGGTGTCCTCGCGCAGGCGACCTACCGTAACGCCCATGCCGCCGTAGATATCACGGTCGAGCTTGACCTGCGGGCGGTTGTCCTCTTCAAAATAGGTGATGAACTGCTTGGGTGCGTGCGGCAGCTCCAGCGCCTGCGGCTTGCCGGAAAAGTTCTTCCATGCGTCCAGAATTTCTTCCTTAGTGGGCTTGTTTTCAAAGCGCACAAACACAGCTGCAGTGTGACCGTCGGTTACGGGCACGCGGATGCACTGCGTGGTGATGAGCGGTGCCGCTGCCTTGACGATCTCGCCGTTCTCTACGTGTCCCCAAACGCGCAGGGGCTCCTGCTCGCTCTTCTCTTCCTCGCCGCCGATGTAAGGAATCACGTTATCGACCATTTCGGGCCACTCACGGAAGGTTTTGCCGGCTCCCGAAATTGCCTGGTAGGTGGTGGCGACGACCTCCTTGATGCCGTATTTGAGCAGAGGCGTCAGCGCGGGAACATAGGACTGGATGGAACAGTTGGGCTTAACAGCGATAAAACCCCGCTTGGTTCCCAATCTCTTGCGCTGTGCGGCAATGACCTCAAGGTGTGCGTCGTTGATCTCCGGGATGACCATCGGAACGTCCGGCGTCCAGCGGTTTGCGGAGTTATTGGAGACCACGGGGATCTCCGCCTTGGCATACGCCTCCTCCAGGGCACGGATCTCTTCCTTTTTCATATCGACGGCGCAGAACACGAAGGAGCATTGCTCCCCGACCTTTGCGATATCTGCCGCGTCCACGACGACCATGCTCTTGAACTGTTCGGACATGGGGGTGGTCATCTTCCAGCGGTCGCCAACTGCCTCCTCATAGGTTTTTCCTGCGGAGCGCGCGGATGCTGCCAAAACCGAAACCTCAAAATACGGATGGTCGGCAAGGAGCGTCAAAAAACGCTGACCTACCATTCCCGTAGCGCCGATGACGCCGACTTTCATTTTACTCATAGCACTTGATCCTTTCTGTTGCGATGCTTTGACTTACAAAAGTAATAATATACTATTATACACGATTTTTTGAAAAATTGCAAGAGCCTTATTGACATTTTTTTGCCGAAATAGTATAATAGATGGGAACAACTTTTTGGAGAGTATATATGAAAATGGAATTGGTTGCCACCTGCTTGTTCGGGTTGGAAAAATTATTGGGTGAAGAAATTGATGCGCTGGGGCTGAAACGTCTGGACACCATGGACGGGCGCGTGACCTTTGAAGGCGAGCTTGCAGACGTTGCACACGCAAACATTGGCTTGCGCTGTGCCGAGCACGTGTTTATCAAGCTTGCCGCCTTTCCCGCCACGAGCTTTACGGAACTGTTTGACGGCGTGAAGGCGATTGCATGGGAGAATTGGATTGGGCGGGAGGATGCATTCCCGGTCAAGGGGCACGCGATCAAAAGCAAGCTTTACTCGGTTCCCGATTGCCAGAGCATTATCAAAAAAGCGGTGGTCGAGCGGCTTTCTGCACATTATGGCATCCGCTGGTTTGCCGAAAGCGGTGTGAAATATCAGATCGAATTTTTCATTTTTAAAGACGTTGCCTGCTTGATGCTGGACACCTCCGGAATTCCGCTCCACAAGCGTGGATACCGTCCTGCGGCCGGACCTGCTCCGTTGCGTGAGACGCTGGCAGCTGCCCTGGCGTTGACCTCGCGCCCACGGGAGGACGTGCTGTTTTGGGATCCGATGTGCGGCTCCGGCACCATTGCCATTGAGGCGGCTATGATTTTGGAAAACCGCGCGCCCGGGCTTGGCAGGAGCTTTGCCGCAGAGGCGTTCCCGCAAATCCCCCCGCAGATGTGGCAGGAAGCGCGAGAGCGTGCGCAATCGGAGATCAAGACCGACGCTGCCTACGAGGTGTATGCCTCGGACATTGACGAAGATATTTTGGACACGGTGTACGAAAACGCGCTGCGTGCCGGTGTGGAGGAGCATTTGAACATTTTTCAGGCGGACGTGCGCGATTTGAAAAAGCCGGAGGGACGCCGCGGAACGATTGTTTGCAATCCTCCCTACGGAGAGCGATTGATGACGCCTGCGGAAGCGGAAGAGCTTTACCGCGACATGGGACGCGTGTTTGCTACGCTCTCGCCGTGGCAGATCTATATCATCACCTCGCACCCGAAATTCGAGCATTTTTACGGCCGCCGCGCCGACAAGATCCGCAAGCTTTACAACGGGATGATCCCCTGCAATCTTTATCAGTATTTTAAGCCGAATGGCGGAAAGCGTTAAAAAACTGCATGGCAACTTGCTTTAAAGTAGGTTGCCATGCGTTTTTTTCATTTAATTCTCTTTTATGATTGCCGTTTTGGTAAATTTAGTGTGGTGGTAGTAAACGGAAATCAGGACGGTGGCAAGAAGCCAGCCTGCGGGATAGCTCATTGCCGTTAAGATATAGCGCGATTCTACGGTCAGCTCCATGATGCTTTGCAAATACGGAATGACCCCATTCGTCAGGACGTACAAAAAGATCTGACGGAATACGACGAAGGAGCAAAGCATGATGATCATCGAAGAACGGCTGTTCCCTGCTCCACGCAAGGCACCGGCGTAGATCTGGTTGACACAGCACAGCACGTAGAACGGAGAGATCCAACGCAACAGCAGAGCACCAAGCGAGATGACCTCCGCCTTGCTGTTGAAGAAAGCGACGAAGGTGGGCGCAAACAGAATGACGGGGATCATACAGAGGACGGTGGTTGCGATGGAGATCAAGAGTGCATCGCGCACGCCGCGTCTGGCACGTGCTTCCTGTCGACTGCCGAGATTTTGCGCCACAAACGTGGTGGAAGCCAGCGAAACCGATTGCATGGGCAAAAGGATCAGCTGGTCGATCTTTGCGTACGCAGTCCAGCCGGACATACCGTCGGGGCCGAAATTGTTGATGTAGGATTGCACGAACACGTTGGAAAACGCCGTAACCGCCATTTGCAGAGCGGCGGGAATTCCGATTTTGACGATATCCTTTAAAATATCAAAATGAAGCCGTAGCCTGTTAAATTGCAGGCGAATGCAGGAATCACTCCGCAAAAGCGTGAGGAGGACCAGAACAGCGGAAACACCTTGTGCGATGATGGTTGCCAAAGCAACGCCGCCAACACCCATGCCAAACACCAGGACGAAGAGCAGATCCAGTCCGGTATTGATCAGTGCGGAGACCACAAGAAAATAGAACGGACGTCGGGAGTCTCCCACGGCTCGCAAAATTCCTGCGCCCATATTGTAGAGCATGAGTCCGAGAATCCCGGAAAAATAGATGGAAAGATAGGTTTTGGAATCGTCGAACACACTATCCGGCGTATTCATCAGATTCAGCATCAGCGGAGTGATTGCCAAACCGATGACGGTGAGCACCACGCCGAGAATCAAGGTCATTACGATTGCGGTGTGCACGGTATCGCTGACGCGGTCGTTCTTTTTTGCACCGTAGTACTGCGAAATCACCGCACCCGCGCCGCTGGCAAGTCCACCGAAAAAGCCGATGAGCATATTGATGATAGAGCCAACCGAGCCGACGGCGGAAAACGCCTCGTTGCTGACGTAGTTTCCAACCACCCAGGTATCCACCATATTATACAACTGTTGAAAAATATTGCCCAGCAACAAGGGAAACGCAAAGACCAGCAAATGACGCCAAATGCTTCCCTGCGTCATATCCACGTCACGGCGTGCGGTATTGGTTGTACGTTTTTGAATCTGTTCCATTTTTATCTCCGTTCCGTTTATCATTTTACGCTGTGCGGGCGACGCACCGGCGTTTGTGAGGCAATGACCCCGAAAACAGCAGTAGCATTGGGAAGATCTCCAAGCGTCCCGCAAGCATATCAAAAATCAGGATCAGCTTGGAAAAATAACTGAATGCACCAAAGTTCATCATCGGTCCTACGCCCTCAAAGCCGGGGCCGACATTGTTGAAGCAGGTGAGCACCGCGGTAAAGTTGGTGGCGATGGAAAACTCATCGAGTGAAATCAGCAAAAAGCTGCCGATCAGGATGACGACGTATGCCGAAAGATAGGCGTTGGTGTTTGCCATCACCTTTTCGTCTATCACACGGTCGTTGACGCGGACCGACTGCACTCTCTGCGGATGAAGAAGATTGGAGATATTGCGGCGCAAGCCCTTGAGCAACAAAAGCACACGTGCGCACTTCATTCCGCCACAGGTACTTCCCGCGCAGGCGCCGGTAACCATCAAAAGCATTAAAATCCCTTTGGAAAACGAAGGCCAAAGATCAAAATCCGTGCTGGAAAATCCGGATGTAGAGATGATGCTTGCTACCTGGAATGCCGCGTGGCGCAAGGCTTCTCCAACGGAGGAATACATGGAGCTGATGTTCCAAGTGATCAGCAAAACGGAAGCTACTACGATGCAAAGATACATCCGCAGCTCCTCGTCGCGAAAAACCGCACGGAACTGCCGCAAAATGAGAAGATAATAACAACTGAAGTTGACTCCGAACAGTAGCATAAACACGGTGGTCACGTTTTGAATATAGGGGCTGTAGCTTGCCATGCTGTCATTTTTGATACCGAAGCCGCCGGTTCCCGCCGTTCCGAGCGTTGTACAAACGGCTTCAAACACCGGGATATCGCCAAGCATCAGGAAAATAAAATTCAGAACGGTCAGTACAAGATAGGTAATGTACAGCATTGCCGCAGTTTGTCTCAACTTTGGGACCAGCTTGCCAACCTCAGGGCCGGGGCTTTCGGCACGGAACAGGTGCATGGTAAAGCCCTCGTTCTTCCCTCCTGCAGGTACCAATGCAAGCAAAAAGACCAAAACACCCATACCGCCGATCCAGTGGCTAAAGCTCCGCCAATACAGACAAGCACGGGAAAGTGCCTCGACGTTACCCAGAATTGAGGCCCCCGTAGTGGTAAAGCCGGACACGGTTTCAAACAGTGCGTCGATATAATTGGGGATCTCGCCCGAAAAGAAAAACGGGAGTGCACCGATCAGACTCAAAAGAATCCAAGCGGAAGCAACGCAGATAAAGCCCTCACGCGCGAAAAAGTCTTTTGGAGCGTTGCGCGAGAGAAGCTTGAACAGCAAGGCCAGCCCCCAGGACAGCATCATCGTTACAGCAAAGCCAAGTGCGGTGCGCTGTGTTCCGTCTGCGATGCCGATGCAAAGCGAAGGAATGAGAAAAACCCCCTCCAAAAGGCACACCAACGCATAGAAGCGAAACATCATTTTATAATTCATATCCGAAAAACCTTTCTGCCAGAATCAATCGAAAATGTCGTTCAGATTCAAAACGACGGTGCCGCCGCTGACAACGACAACAACGCTGTCCCCCTCGGCAAAATAGGAATCGCCGTTGGGGATGATGATCTCGTTTCCGCGTGCGATGCACGCCAGACGGATGTTGGAGCGCAGCTTGATTTGCTTGAGCGGCGTATTGCGGAAGCGCGTTTTGAGATCCACGGGAAATTCGATCGCCTCGGCACGACCGTCGGCAATGGTGTGGATGGTTACGGCGGCGCCTGCCTGCTTTTGCATGGCGCGGACATAACGCACGATGGTATTACAACAAAGCTTGCTGGGAGAGATGACGCTACCGAGCGGCAGATCTGCAATAAAATCAATGTTTTCCATACGGTCCAGCACGGTAATGATCTGCGAGAGCTTACGACCGCTTCCATAAAGAGAGGTAATTACGTTGAGCTCGTCAAGCCCCGTTGTTGAGACAAGCGTATCCGTTGCGGAGAGTCCTTCGCTTTCCAGCAGAGCACGGTCGCATGCGTCCCCCTTGATGACCTTGACGCGCGGCAAAAGCTCGGCAAGTTCACGGCAACGCTCGGCATCCTTTTCGATTACCTCGATTTCGATCGAGCGGTTGTTTTTCAGTCCCTTTGCAAGATAGTACGCCACCGTTCCGCCGCCTGCGATCATGACCCGACGCACACGGTGGGTCACAATGCCAAGGCTTTTGAGCAGCATGGAAAGGTCGTCGGAGGATGCCGTAACGAACACGCGGTCGCCTTCTTCCAAAATGAAGTTACCGTCGGGAATGGTTGCCACGCCGTCACGCAGGACCGCACAGATCAGAATTTGGCACTTGACGATTCCGCTCAGATGATTCAGCGCCACATTGCACAAGCGGCTGTCGGCGTCCACCCGCAGCTCTGCAATTTCGACTCTGCCGCCCAGAAAACTCTCCCGCTTGAGAAAGCCCGGATATTTGATCAGGCGCTCCATTTCGGTTGCCGCATCCTGTTCGGGATTGAAGGTCATGGAAATACCAAACGCATCCCGCATGGCGTAAACCTGCTCCAGATATTCGGGATCACGAATGCGTGCGATGGTATGCAGACGCGGATTCATCGTGTGTGCCGTCATGCAGCAGAGCAGATTCAGCTCATCGCTTCCCGTGCAGGCGATCAGAAGATTGGACTTTTTGACACCCGCGCGGCGGAGCGTATCCATAGAGCCGCAGTTTCCCTGCACGGTCATGACATCGTACCGTGCGATACCTGTTTCCAGCACTTCGGGATCGGCATCCATCAATGTCAGATCATAGCCCTCGGCAGAGAGCTGCTTTGCTAAAGTTTTTCCAACGTCGCCGCATCCGGCAATGAGTATTTTCACAGTGATATCTCCTTACAGTCAGATTTTATAAGCCTTCGCGGCGCAGATCCTCCACTGCCGCCAAAGCCGCAACGGTACCGTCCGCCGTAGCGGTGGTTAGCTGGCGCACCGTTTTGGCACGGCAGTCACCTGCTGCGTAAACGCCCGGTGTTGCAGCCGCACAGCGCTCGTCGGTCAAAATATAACCGTCTTTGTCGGTGGTGATCAGGTCGCCAAACATTTCGTGCTGAGGAACGAGTCCGATTGCCTCGAATACCCCCGAAACCGGTAATTCACGTGTTTCTTTTGTCACGGTATTCTGTAATTTCAAGGCTTGCAACAGCGGGGCGCCGCACATTTCCTCCACGACGGTTTCGCCGATAAAGGTAATCTTCTCATTTTCTCTCATGCGGTCAACCAGCCATTGCTCGGCACGCAGCTCGGCACGGCGGTGGATCAGATAGACACGGGAGCAAATTTCGGCAAGATACAGCGCATCCTGTACGGCGGTATTTCCACCGCCCAGCACGGCAACCTCTTTTTTGCGGAAGAACATCCCGTCACAGGTGGCGCAGAAGGAAACGCCCTTGCCAAGCAAGGATTCCTCGCCGGGCACGCCCAGCTTTCGGTGCTTGAGTCCGGTTGCCAGAATCAGCTTGCGGCCACTGTAAATTTCATTACCCGTATGCGCGCAAAAAAGTCCGTTGCAGCGCGATATCTGCGTCACTTTTTCAGACACGACCGTGACCAGATCCTGCGGTAGCTGTTGACGCAGGTTTTCTGAAAACGTATAACCGTCGGTTTGCGGCAGGGCGGGATAATTTTCGATCTTCGGAGAATTTAAAATCTGTCCGCCGGGTGCTTCCGCCTCAAACAGCAGGACGCTGCGTCCTGCACGCGCGCCATACAAAGCCGCAGTCATTCCCGCAGGGCCGGCGCCGATAATCATCAAATCGTATATCATAAACATTCACTCCTTTATTTAATACGTAGCTGTTGAATGCGCTCGGCATTCGGTGTCACGATACAGGACCAGTTGGTGTGATAGATCACAAATCCCGGTTTGGTACCGGAGGGCTTTTTGACGTGACGCACCAGTGTATAGTCCACCTCCACGTTTTGCCCGTCCGCGCCTTTGGAAAAATGCGCCGCGATCTCTGCCGCCTCGGTGAAATCCTGCTCACTCGGCTCCACACCGCCACACAGCATAACCGTATGCGAGCCGGGCAGATTTTTGACGTGGAACCAGTAGTCATTCTTTTCTGCCAGCTTGTGGGTAATGTACTCGTTTTGCACGTTGTTTTTTCCGCACAGCACACGAAAACCGCCGGAGGTGCGAAACTCGGCTACGGTTGGCGTGGTCTGCTTTTTGGAAACAGTATAATTTTTCATACGGGAAGCGTAACCGGAGCGGTAAAGCTCATCACGGATCTCGGTCAGATCTGCACTGCTCTCCGCGTGTGTCAAGGCATCAAAAACGGTGTCAATATAGTGCAATTCGCTCTCTCCGAGTGCGATCTGGCGCGTCAGCTCCACCTTGGCGTTTTTGGATTTGTTGTAGCGCTTGTAGTACGCCTGCGCGTTTGCAGAAGGAGACAGACGGCTATCCAGCGTGATTACGCAGGTGCCGAAGGTGCCATCCTCGTGATAATCCTCGTAGTCGATCAGTTCTGCACGACTCATTCCGCGGCTGAGCTGATAAAGATTTGCCGTGATCAGGTCCGCGTATTTTTTGTACTCTTCCCCTTTTTCGCAATCGGCAAGCTCGCCCTTTTGCAATTCCAACTTTTTTCGGATGCGGGCATCTGCATTTGTCAGGATGCGCAACACGTCGGCGGCGCGCTGGCGGATGTGGTTTTCGCGGTCGCGGGTGTGGAAAAAATCGTCCAATAACAATCCGGCGCTCTCGTAGGGACGCATTTCAAAATCCGAGCCGTAATGCCGCAGCTCGCAAAATGCGTATTCCACCGGCTTACCCTCGCGCAGGATCATGCACGGAGAGAAGCGTGAGGAGCGGATCATTTCGGTCAGCCCCGCAAATGCACCCCACAGCTTTTCTCTGCGGCAGCTTGCAAGCGGCGTATCGGTGTGCCCCGTAGCGCGGTAAGCAACCTCCCTTGCAACGGCAGAAGAAATACCGAGGAAGGTGGCGGCGATCCATTTGTCGCAGGGGCGGTCGGCTCCGCCAGCCTGCCACATTGCATCAAACGCCTCCTCCGTGACCGACAGCGGGTCTGTTTTTTCCTGCTTGGGAGGCAGCTCGTAAATCATCCCCGGCAAGACCTGACGCAAGCCGGAGGTGGAGAAATCGACCGTGTGCAGAGCCGATAGGATTTTCTTATCCTCGTTTGCAAAAATCAGATTGCTGTATTTTCCCATGACCTCGGCAATCAGATAGCGGCGGCAGTCAAAGCCCATTTCATCGCGGGTTTCAAACTCCAGCGTAACCACGCGCTCAAAGCCCTCTTGACGGACGTCAGTCAGCTTTGCGCCCTGCAGATGCTTGCGCAACAGCATACAGAACATCGGCGGTGTCATAGGATTTTCCTTTTGCTCGGAGGTAAAACCGAAGCGCGGCGTATTGGAGCCTGCATTGATCAAAAGGCGTTTTCCGCCCTCGGTACTGCGCATTTGCAAAACGATTTCGTCCCGCTCCGGCTGAAAAACCTTTTCGATTCTTGCCCCCAGGGACTTCGCGCGCACCTCCGCGATTACACAGGCAAGCATTCCCGCATCAAACGCCATTTTTCAGTTTCCTCCGCTCTTTCAAAAACTTCTTAAAAAATATTATAACATAATCTTGCAATTTTTACAAGTAAATGATATAATTATTATCAAGAATATTTTTCGAAAGGATTTCGGAGGGGCGATTGGCTTCCCGAAAAGCGTGACCCGAATGAGCAGAACCGTAATTGGAATTGACGTAGGAGGAACGACAACAAAGATCGTTGGGTTTCGGAAGCATGAATACGGAAAACCGGAGCTGATCTCCCCGCAGTTCGTACGCGCGACCGACCCTTTGACCTCCATATACGGCGCGTTTGGCAAATTTACGGCGGAAAACGGCTTGGAGCTGGAGGATATTGACCGCATTCTGATGACGGGTGCAGGATGCTCGGTCATCAAAAAAAGCATCTACAACTGCGAGTGTATTCCCGTTCCGGAGTTTTCGAGCAGCGGAATCGGAGGGCTGTATCTATCGGGGCTTTCCGAGGCGATTGTAGTCAGCATGGGTACCGGAACGGCGCTCAATCACGCAAAAAAGACAGGAAATAAATTTGACATCAAATATCTTGGCGGTACCGGTGTTGGCGGCGGCACGCTGGTGGGACTTTCCCGCAAGCTGACCGGAGTGGACACGGTGGAGCACATTGAGCGACTTTGCGCCGAAGGAAACCTTGACAATGTGGATTTGCGCATCAAGGATATTTCACAAAACCACACCTATCACGGCATCAACGAGAATCTGACGGCGGCAAACTTTGGCAAGGTCTCGGATATGGCAAGTCCTGCGGATCTGGCACTGGGCATTGCAAATATGGTTGCCGAAACCATTGCTATGCTCTCAATTTTTGCGGCACGCAGCTATCAGATCAAAGATATTGTCCTGATCGGAAATCTGACCACCCTGGCCCCCGTACGCAACGTATTTGAAAGTCTTGCCGACAATTTTGGCGTTCGTTTTATCATTCCCGAAAACGCACAGTTCGGCACTGTAATCGGCGCGGCGTTGAACGAAAAATAATTTTCGTCAGGTACATTGCGGAATTTTATCGTATTTTTTGATTTGGAGAGGATATCCTCTCCAAATTTTTTCGCATTTTTTTGTAAAAAGTTCCCGTAATCTATTTACATTCGTTTGATTTTGTGGTACAATGTGATTAACAATGTGATTTTTGACACGGATATCAAGCCCATCACAATGCAAAGGAGATTCCCATATGGAAAATCGAACCACCGACGAGCTTTTGGAATATTTGTGCCACGGCTTTTTGACACTGCAAACGCCAGAGGAATGCAAGCACTTTTTGGAAGATCTTTGCACAACCTCGGAGCTACAGGAAATGTCCAGACGCCTTTTGGCGGCCAAAATGCTGAAAAGCAATTACATCTACTCGGAAATCGCGACCCGAACCGGACTTTCCACCGCGACCATCAGCCGCGTAAACCGTTGCTTGAAATACGGAACCGACGGCTACGGCGTGGTATTGGACCGCCTGGACAGAAAGGCGCACCATTGATGAGCGGATGTGAGGGGTATGAAGCGATTGCGCACGTCTACGACAAGCTCAATGCCGAGATCGACTACCCTGCTTGGGCGGATTTTGTAGAAGCTTGCTTTGACCGCTTTCTTCCGAAACGCCCCGAATTGGTGTTAGATCTCGCCTGCGGTACGGGTAGCATGACGTTGGAGCTTGCCAAGCGCGGCTACGATATGATCGGCGTGGACGGCAGTGCGGATATGCTTTCGGAAGCGTTTTCCCGCGCGATCGGGGTTCCGCAGATTTTATGGCTACAGCAGGATATGCGCGCATTTGAGCTTTACGGCACGGTGGTCGCTGTGATCTGCTGTCTGGACAGCCTGAACTATCTGCTCTCCCCTGAAGATCTTGCCCGTTGCTTTGCCTGCGTGCACAATTATTTGGATCCCGATGGGTTGTTCCTGTTTGACATGAACACGCCCTACAAATTCCGCACCGTTTACGGCAACAATGCTTACGTGTTGGAGGACGAAACGGTATACGGCGAGGGGGAGGCAGACGAGGAGCGCGCGGCAATTTACTGCGGTTGGCAAAACACCTATCACCCGGACAGCGGCTTATGTGAGTTTGATCTCTCGCTGTTTGAAGAACTTCCGGGAGGAACGTACCGCCGTACCGACGAGCACCAAACGGAGAGGTGCTACGAGCTTGACACCGTATTACAGCTTTTGAAGCAAGCTGGCTTGATGCCGCTTGGAGTGTGGTCGGACTATGCCTTTGCCGAGGCGAACGACACCACCGAGCGCTGGTACATTGCGGCGCGTGCGGTGAAAGCTTAAAATTTATTGGATTCTAAACCAAACGAAGGATATACAATCATGTCATCAGTTATTTTACGCGCCATGTCTGCGGACGGAAGCGCGCGCATTCACGTCATCCGCTCGACGGAGATCGTTAACAAAGCCATTCATCTCCACCACACCACCCCCACGGCATCTGCCACACTGGGCAGATTGCTGACCGCCACCTCGATGATGGGGTGTATGCTGGGAGAAAAAACAGATTCTATTACGGTCAGTCTCAAGGGCAACGGTCCTGCGGGCACGGTTCTTGCGGTTGCCGATTATATTGGAAACGTACGCGGCTACATTCAAAATCCGAACGTTGATCTGCCGCTGAAGCGCTCCAACGGAAAGCTGGACGTTGGCGGTGCGGTCGGGCAAGGCTTTTTGAATATCATTCGCGACACCGGCGGAACCGAGCCTTACAACGGCTCCATTGAGCTGGTCAGCGGAGAGATTGCTGAGGATATTGCGGCTTATTACGCAAAAAGCGAGCAAATTCCCACGGTGTGTGCGTTGGGGGTTCTGATCAACACCGATTGCACCTGCCGTGCCGCAGGCGGCGTTTTGATTCAGCTCCTTCCCTTTGCCGATCCCGCTACGGTGGATCTGATCGAGCGTAACATAGCAGATCTGTCCAACGTATCGGCAATGTTTGACGCCGGCATGACGCCCGAAGAGATTGCCCGTGTGGCGTTCCGGGATATTCCGTTTGACGTATTCGACGAATTGGACGTGGAGTACCGTTGCAACTGCAGTCGGGAGAGAACCACCAAGGCTTTGATCACGCTGGGACGGGAGGATCTGCTCCGTTTGTTGGAGGAGCAAGTTGCCGAGGGAAAGCCCGAACGCTTGGAGGTTGCGTGTCGATTCTGCGACAAAAAGCAATATTACAACCGCGACGATATTGCCGCCATGTTTTGAGGTGTCAAAATGAATAAACGCTTTGTATTCGACCACGACTTGCATATTCATTCACAGATTTCTTCCTGCTCGTCTGATCCGGAGCAAACGCCTGCGCGGATTTTACAATATGCGAAAGAGGTGGGGCTTTCTACCGTTTGCCTGACCGACCACTACTGGGACTCCGCAGTTCCGGGCGTTTCGAATTGGTACAAGCCACAAAACTTTGACCACATTGCGGCATCGCGCCCTCTTCCGCAAGAGGACGGCATCCGTTTTCTTTTCGGCTGTGAGACCGATCTGGATCAAAACCTGACGCTCGGCATACCCGAGAGCCGCTTTGACGATTTCGATTTCATCGTGATTCCCACCACGCACCTGCACATGAACAGCTTTACCATCTCCAAGGAGGACGCATCCTCGCTCGATGCACGCGCACGGCTGTGGACGACCCGTCTGGAGGCAGTACTGAACATGGCACTTCCCTTCCACAAGGTAGGCATCGCGCATCTTGCTTGCGGGCTGCTCACACCCGACTCCCGTGAAAATTATCTTGCCGTACTGGAAAAGATCCCATCGTCGGAGATGGAGCGGCTGTTCCAAAAAGCCGCTGTGCTGGGGGTCGGCATTGAGCTCAACTCCACCGATATGGATTTTTCGGACGGCGAAACCGACGCGGTGCTTAGGATGTTCCGCATTGCAAAGGCGGCGGGATGCAAGTTCTACACCGCCAGCGACGCGCACCATCCCGATTACTTCCGGAAGGTGAAGCCGATCTTCGAACGTGCGATCGATCTGCTGGATCTGAAAGAATCGGATAAATTTTACATCAAAAATACAAAAACCACTTGACGAGCCCCAAAAAAGAGATTATAATACACATAACACTTTTATGAAATAAAGGAGACTTTACCTATGTATCGTATTGGCATCGACCTTGGCGGAACCAACATTGCCGCCGGAATCGTAAACGAGGAATTTAAGATCATTGCGAAGGACAGCGTTCCTACCAACGCGAATCGCCCCGGAGAAGAGATCGTTACCGACATTGCAAACCTTTGCAAAAAGCTTTGCGCCGATCTTGGGATCACGGAGGCTGACATTGCATCGGTTGGTATTGCATCTCCCGGCATTGTAGATGATGAGAGTGGAGAAGCGATTTACGCAAACAACCTTCCCTTTGATCACTTCCCCATCTGCTCTCTGTTGAAAAAGCAGTTGGCTGTGCCCGAAATTCACATCGAAAACGACGCAAACGCGGCTGCATGGGGAGAGGCAATTGCAGGCGCCGCAAAAGGTACCAAGTCCTCGGTAATGATCACGCTTGGCACCGGTGTTGGCGGTGGAATCATCGATGGCGGTAAGATATTCAAAGGCTTTAACTCTGCGGCGGGTGAGTTGGGTCACATTGTGATTCATGTGGACGGACGTCCTTGCTCCTGCGGCAGAAAAGGCTGCTGGGAGGCATATTCCTCGGCTACCGGCTTGATTAACATGACGAAAGATAAGCTGGCAGAATGCGAAAAGGCAGGTCGTGCAACTGTGATGACACAGATTGTTGCTGAAGTTGGCAAGGTCAACGGACGTACTGCATTTGACGGAATGCGCAAGGGCGACGAGGCGGCAAAAGAGGTTGTGGACGAATACATCAAATATCTGGCAAGCGGCTTGGCAAGCATGATCAATATCTTCCAGCCTGAGGTTATCTCCATCGGCGGCGGTATCTCTAACGAGGGGCAGTTCCTGTTGGATTTAGTAGTGCCGAAGGTACATGAGGAGATCTACGGAACCAGTGTAGTACAAACTCCTGCGATCCGTATTGCTACCCTGCGCAACGATGCGGGTATCATCGGTGCGGCGGTTCTTGGAATGTAATCCCAAGCCTCCCTTGGTGTAAAGATTTGCTACGCAAATTGGAGGAAGTTCGCAAAGCGAGCAGAAGGGATTGCAAAAAGTTAAAATTCCAAACAAAAAGAAGCGTAGTGCCTCAAACGTGAAATCGCATTTGAGGCACTACGCTTTTTATGTACGTCATCAAATATAACCAACGCCTTTAAGGGATCATAAGGAACTTTTAAAAATTAACCAAACCTCCTGTTGAATATTTCTTTTTTAATTTTGATTGTTTAACCACGTTTTTGCGGAAGCAAGTGAATCGGCGGCAGCATGATGCTTTTGCATCCAAGGATCGGCAATGCGCTCCCACGTGGTTTGCATCAATCCGTACAAGCGCTCGGAGGAGATGTGCTTAGAACAGTACTGTGTCAACAGTTCAAAGTTTTCACGTTTTGACCAAACGCTACCCGTGGGAACCTGATCGTATCCGTGTTCTTCCAAAAGATCAAAGCTACGCACTTCCGCTCTTTGCAGGGCTTCCCCTTCAAAATTCCCGTAGTACCAGTTGCTTTGCAGAACGGACTTGGGCATTTTCTTTAAAAATTCTTCGGGCTGTGACCAAATGTAATCCGACCAGATCCATGCGCGGACGTTTTCGCGTTCCACACAATTTACAAGGAAGTAAAAATCCTTCCACCACAGATCGAATTGACGGCACACGGCGTAATCGTACTGTTTTTGATATTCGATGCGCTCTTCATCCATACCGATATGAAAATATTTGGGCTTGAATACCTCGCAAACCTCGTGAATCAGGTCACTGCACACCGTATAGTAGATGGGCGTGGAGAGCATACGCGAATAATCCTTCAACCATGCGTCGTGGCACGCCGAAAAGTTCAGCTTTGGAACCACCTCAAAGCCCAGTTTTTTTAGGCGTTCTACCTCGGCACACATCTGCGCACGCGACCAGGAGCCAAGCACAGCAAGCTCCGGGTGAGATTCGTATGCCATTGCTTCTCCGATATCAATGATCAGCGTATTGACGCCCGCCTGTTTCAACTCTAGAACATATTCGTCCCATAGCCTTCTGTCAAAGCGCAGAACCGGAGACGCCTCTGAATTAGAACGGTGTTCCCGCCCGCGGGTGTTTCCCTCTTCGTTCCACATATTGGAACCAAGCTGCAATAGGTGCGCCCACATAAAGTCTTTTTTCATCAGTCTGTACTCCTTTATATTTTGTTGACAGCCGATAGCCCTTCGGCCGCATATTTAATACCAGTATATCATTTGCAAATGCAAAAGTCAATGCTTGAAAACGAAATTATTGGGAAATATTTTATAAAAAAGAAATCTTTTTTCGAAAAAAACACAAAAACTTCTTGCAATTTACAAAGAAATGCGATATCATATAATAGTATCGCTATTGCTTTTGTAGAGAGGGGGCTTTTTTGATATGTTGGGATATATCCGCACGCAAGGACCTGAGCTGCGGTTGCGTGACTACGAGATTTACCGTGCGCTTTATTGCGGACTTTGCCGCCATATGGGAAAATGCACTGGGCAATGCTCCCGCTTTTCTCTCAGTTACGATTTTGTATTTCTTGCGGCGGTGCGCATTTCCATTTTAAACGAACCCGTTACCACAATCCTTTCCCGTTGCCCGGTACACCCGTTGCACAAGCGAAAAACCGTAAAAGATTCCGAAACGCTGAAATACTGTGCCGATGCCTCGGCGCTCCTGACCTATCACAAATGCCGCGACGATCTTGCGGACGAGCGCGGATTCAAAAAAATGCGTGCGCGGCTGGCATTGCTGTTGTTTTCCTCCGGATATCGGAACGCAAAAAAGCGTTATCCGGAGCTGGACACTGCCATTGCAAAAAGTCTTGAAGAATTGCGAAACTACGAAACGAACGAATCCCTTCCCCCAAGCGCCGACGCGCCGGCTGAGATTTTTGGAAAACTGATGGAATCCGTTTTTGCACAGGGTCTGACCGGAGCAGATGCACGCATTGCGGCGGGGATCGGACGCTCGATTGGTCATTGGATCTATCTTGCCGATGCGGCAGACGACTTTGTAAAAGACCGCAAAAGTGGTAGCTTTAATCCCTTTTTACGCTTGTTTGGAGAGCATCCGACAAGCGAGGATTGGGAGGCGGTCAAGCTTGCTATGACGCGGCTGTTGAGTGATGCGGAATGCGCCTTTCTTTTGATCGACCGTTTTCCGCTCCCCGAGCTGAAAGAAATTTTGTGTAATATCCTTTACCTCGGCTTGCCCGAGACTGCAACTACCATTTTGAATCAAACTGCGAAAGGTGAATCAACCAACCATGAAAAATCCTTATGAGGTCCTTGGGGTCTCCCCTAACGCCACCGATGAAGAAGTAAAAAAAGCTTACCGCAATCTGGCGCGAAAATATCATCCGGATAAATACCGCGACAGCGATCTTGCCGATCTTGCCAGCGAAAAAATGAAGGAGATCAACGCCGCATATGAAGAAATTCAGAAACTGCGGGCGGGGGGGAATAAATCCTCGAACGCCGGCGGGAACGCCTACAACGGAAATCCCCGTACGAACGGTAGCTCCGACGCGCGCTTTGCAGAGGTGCGCCGCTTGATCAACGCCAACGAAATTATGCGCGCCGAGCAGATTTTGCGCGGAATGGAGCCAACGATGCAGAATGCGGAATGGTACTTTTTGATGGGATGTGTGGTCTACAAGCGCGGATATTTTGTGGACGCACAAAAAATGTTTGACCGCGCCTGCAGCATGGATCCCTACAACACCGAATACCGTGCGGCGCGGGATCAGCTCCATGCGCAAACCGCAAATTACGGCTCCGGCTACCGCACAACCTCCAGCTCTGACCAAACCTGCGATTGCTGCCTGAAGTTGGCTTGCGCCGATTGTTGCTGTGAAATGATGGGCGGCGACTTGATTCGTTGTTGCTGACATTGCGAAAGGACGTTTGCTATGCCAAAAAGCTCAAGTACGCAGATCAAATATCTGACTGTCAGTGCCATGCTATGTGCCGTGAGTGTCATCGTTCTGGCGCTCGGCGCCCTGATCGAAACGGTTGACATCAGCGTTGCTGTGATTGCTTCCCTTTTTTGCGTTTATGCCGTGATCGAGATTGGCGGAATTTACCCTTGGATGATCTGGTTGGTCACATCGGTGGTTGCATTTTTGCTATTGCCGATGAAAACTCCGGTGCTGTTTTATGCGTTGCTGACGGGATTTTATCCGATTTTAAAGGCGAAAATGGAAAAGCTCCCGCGTGTTCCCTCCTGGATCCTCAAGCTTGTGGTATTTCATATTTGCCTCGGTGTAATTTATTTGATCATGAAGCTCTTTCTCCCCACGGCGCTGGAGGGCGCCGAAACCCTGCCGATGCTGTTGCTGTTGTATGTAATGAGCCTTGTTTGCTTTATTTTGTACGACGTTTGCCTGACACGGCTGATCACGTTTTATTTTGTGAAGCTGCGCAATCGGCTTCGCATCAAGCCATAACTATACAAAAGCACTTATGATATACGAGTCAACCCGTGTGTCATAAGTGCTTTTTCATTGTTTTTTATCAGATCACTTCTTCTGTAACCGATTCGTACAGATAGATCTCCAACAAGCAACGCTTGGAAATCCATGTGCCCAGCGTGGGAATATCGTGATTGGTAAATACGGATGCAACCGTATCATCCCATTTGTAACCGTGCATTCCCATCACATCCTCTACGGTAACCGGCTGTGAGAAAACCGTTTCATTGTAGAAAATTTGGTTATACTCGTGATCATACACCACTGTGGTTACCATGAATTCGTTTGGCATCAAAATCAGACAATACTCTGCCGTTGAGGTGTACTTATCCCAATCTCCGCCGTGAGAATCGAATACTTGGCTCGGCAATATCTCGACCGTCTTCTCGCCGGTGGATTCGTCGTACGTGTAAAGCAACCAGGTGTAGTAATTGGGATCAATTTCCAAGCGGGCAGCAACATCGATCCCGCTTGCATAAATGGGGAAGGTCAAAATCGTATCAAAGCCGCAATAGCTGCTCTCGCCGTAAAGATCGTAGATGGCAACCTCAAAATCAACCTTGCGAATATGAATGGTGATCTCATGAGCGCCGTAGGAACGCAGTAACCGATACAGCAAAGTAGCATCGTCTGCCGAAGAAATGTAAGTTCCGTTGATTTCAAGAACAGCATTATCCATGGAGATCTTACATTCGCTGATCAGATCGGCAACCGTCATTTTGGTATTGGTGGTACAATACGGTTCCGGATCATTTCCAACTTCAACCAGCTGTCTGTCGGCTTCGGAAAGTGTGAAATACAGAATAAAATACTGACCGCCGTTGATCACGTACTCGCAATTCGAGCAAGCGTCTCCAAACGGAAGCGCTTTGTGATCTTCGGGGCAAGCCTCACCACAATGGTGGCAGGTTCCGGTGTAGGAATCCCAGTTGTGCTCACATTCGAGCTTAATCGTCTCCACATATGCCAGTGTGTAATTACCCATCAGCATATATTCACCGTCAACATGTAAACCGTCCACGGTAAAATAACCGTTCGCAACCATCTCGTCGTAGCTGATGGACAGATAACAGTCTAAAAAGACTCTTACCGTGGTGGGCTCCGTAATCATATAAATCCCGCCGTTGTTTTCATACAGAATATTGTATGTTGTCATCATCGGAGCGGCCGTCAAGAATACCTGTGCATTGTAGGAAATTTCATACAAAAGGTTGGTTGTTTCGGTTCCGTCTACCGCAACAGTATACTTCTCCAGCAGGATACTACCGCTCTCATACAGTGCCCCCTGCAACACAGTATCCAAGGTCACGTAATCTCCAAAGACGAGAGAATAATTGAGAGTGGTGTAATAATTTCCGTCCATATAAACCGTAACGGAAAAGTGATTCAGCTCTCCGCCATTGGTACTGAAATTACAAATCGGGCAGATCAAGCCGCCAAGCGCGTTGTGATCCTCAGGGCAAGGCATGTTGCACAGCGTACAATAGCCCGATTGCCAGGAATGCTCACATACAGGGGCGGGATACTCCTCATAGGTCACGTAACAGCTATAGCCAAAGATATAACTTTCGTCAACGGAACCGCCGTCAACCATCCAATAGCCGTTCAAAACGGAATCGTCATAGTTTTGCCCCAGCACGTTTCCAACAAAATCACGCAAAGAGATCGGCTCGCTCATATCAAAGGTCTTGCCGTAATAATCAATTACATAGCTGACAAGTTCGCTGGGCTGATCTTCTGCCGATTCCCGGAAGATCACTGCGATCGTGCAGCTTTCGTACAGTGTCTCGTCGGAGCTTGTAATTTCTCGGTCTCCGATGATTACGCAAAAGCTCTTGGCAATCAGATCTTCTACCGTAACGCCCCAGGTCATGGAAAGAACTTCCCCTACCGTGGTTCCCATGGGGTAGCCCACAACGGCGGAGCCGAACGCGTCGGATTCCAACGTGATCGTAATTGCAAAACCGTCGGGGAATTCCACCTGATTCATGATAGAGCCGCAAAGGTCACAAACACCATTTGTAAAGGTCTCGTGCGGGCAGGTGTATCCGCACAGCGCGCAAAAGCCTGCACTCCAAGAGTGTACACAATCCTCACGGCTCAATGCAACTTCAAATACAACCTTATCTCCGGGCACCACCACGTCATCGGCATTGGCAGAGTCCCCATTGATGTACCAGACGCCAAGCTTTAAGGATTCTTCATAAGTATACTTCAGCATCACATAGACGTACTGATCGACAACTTGCGAAAGCGGGACAGATTCCTCGTTCATAGTAACATCGCTGTACAGCTCATTGGTATCCGAGGAAATATTGACCGAAACGGTTGTCGAACCGGGATCGGGGTTGACCTCAACATTGCCACCGGGCAGTGCAATAATCTCACAGTACACCGTTTGTCCCGCGGTGATCTCGGTATCTGCATCAGCAAGTGCGCCGTCAACCGTCCACGTGCAGTAGTTCAAGCTGGAGGTGTAATCCATGCCAAGAAATTCCGACAAATATCCATTCACCAGCGCTTCCAGCGTAATGGAAGGTGCGGGAACCGTTACGGATCCACTTTCGTTGATGCCTGCAAAGCTATTTTTAGCAGTGTAGTAGATTTCAATCGTTTCCTGTTCAACGTCAGAGCCTCCGCCACTGGGAATGCTCACAACCTCGCAGTGCACGACCTGGCCGTTATAAATAACGGTCGCGGCAGTTGCGGGAGTACCGTCCACGTACCACTTACAGTAGTTCAGACTGGTGGCATAGTCCATACCACCCATGTATTTGGAAATGTACTTATCAACCAGCTCTGCCAAGGACATGGAAACAGCGTCAACCGTTACCAACTCCTTGCCGGATTCTCCCATCGGGTTGGCATAAGAAAAGATAACTTCCATCGTTGTCTGCTCAACGTCGGAGCCTCCGCCACTGGGAATGCTCACAACCTCGCAGTGCACGATCTGGCCGTTATAAATAACGGTCGCGGCAGTTGCGGGAGTATCGTCCACGTACCACTTACAGTAGTTCAGACTGGTGGCATAGTCCATACCACCCATGTATTTGGAAATGTATTTGTCAACCAGCTCTGCCAAAGGCATGGAAGTGGATTCAACCGTTACCAACTCCTTGCCAGATTCTCCCATCGGATTGGCATAAGAAAAGATAACTTCCATCGTTGTGGGTTCCGGATCGGGTAGCGGTTCGGGTTCAGTAGTCTCCGTATCCTTACCGGAATCGGTCTCTGTATCCGTTCCGGGGTTGGGTGAAGGCTCCGGATCAGGGACCGCAGTGGTAGCATCCTCGTTAGACGACGAATCACTACCGGGATCGGTACCGGGATGCTCTTCTGCAGTGGTATCATCGTCCGGCTTCGGATCGGGATTCGGTACCTTCGTTTCTTCTTGCTTGGAGCCGGTTTCCGTACCCGGTTCGGGATCGGGAGTCGGCACCGGATCGGTTTTGTCGCTTCCGACGGTGTCTTCAATCGGCGGTGCGCTATTCTCTCCGCCGGGAGTAGCCGTCACCGTTCCGCCAGCCGTACCGTTTTCGGTGCTTCCGTTTTCGGTACCGCCGATTCCGCTATCGATCTCATCACCGGTTGAGGAATCCTCTTCCGGCTCCGGGGTGAGGTCTCCGGAGGTGGAATCCGAATCGGATTCGCTTCCCGTGGAATCATCGGAGGAATCCTTAGTTCCGGAGCTGCCATTGAGAGACTCCAGCAGGTCGCACGCACAAAGTGAAAAGATCATCAAAAGTGCAAGTGCGGTTAATAAACAGCGATTAAAAAGCTTCATCATATTCTTCCTTTCTTCGTCACAAAGTGATTTTGTTACGCGGGAATAAGTTGTCAGGATCATTATAGCACCTTTTTTTCCTTTTTGCAATACTTTTTACAAAATTATCGCGGTGATTGCCCGATCGGATCAAACGATATTGCGAAAAAACAAATAAAAAGTTTGGGTTAACTATTGCAGAGCCAAAAAAAATATGCTATAATGTATGTAATGAAAAACAACAAGGAGGCAAAAACATGAAACAATTATTGATTGGCGGGCGCGTATGGCACGCGGACGGTTCTTTTACAGAGAATGACTCGATTTTATTGGATGGGGGGCAGATTCTTGCCACGGGTGCAGAATGTACCCGTTACGATGCAGACGAGACGGTAGATATTACGGGCATGACAGTACTGCCCGGATTGGTGGACGTACACACCCATGGGCGCATCGGATTTGATTTTGACGAAGCCTCGCAGGAGCAAATGTTGGCGATGAAGGAGGATTATGCACGACACGGAGTAACCTCTGTGTTTGCTACGCTGGCATCAGCAACGCAGGAGCAATGGTTGAAATCGATCCGCGCGATTGAAGCCTGCGGCTATGACGGAATCCATCTGGAGGGACGCTATCTCAATCCCGGCAAGCGCGGTGCGCACGCGATGGAACTTTTGACAGCAGCGGATGCCTCGGATCTGGAAACTGTGCTGAAAGAAATTCACGTTCCCTGTCATGTAACTGTGGCGGCTGAGTTGGATCGCGACGGGAGCTTTGCCGCAAAGGCTTTGGAATACGGCGCAACGCTGGGATTGGGACACACCTGCGCTACGGCAGAAGAAGCACGCATTGCCGTACAGAACGGTGTGACCTCCTTTACCCATCTTTTCAACGCAATGCCTCCCCTTCACCACCGTGATGGCGGTGCGGTTTCGGTCTGCCTCAACGGTGCAGGCTACGGAGAGCTGATCGTAGATGGCGTACATATCTGCCCCGACATGGTTCGGCTGGCTTATCGCTGTATGGGCAAAGATCGTACGGTGCTGATCACCGACTCGATGGCGGCAACAAACTGCGGAGACGGTAATTACTCAATTGCGGGACGTCCGGTCGTTGTGAAAAACGGAAGAGCGCTAACCCTAGACGGCATAATTTCGGGCAGTACGCTGAATTTGTGGGACGGTGTAAAAAATCTGATGGCTTTTGCGGGCATCGGTCTTGCAGATGCGGTTGCCTGCGCAACAATTAATCCCGCACGCATGGTGGGAATTGACCGTACGGTTGGCAGTATTGAAGCCGGAAAGCGGGCAAATTTGCTGTTGGTAAACGATCAGCTTGACATTTGCCGTGTGATTTTGCACGGCGAGACGTTGAAATAAGTGAGGAAATAAAAATGAAACATCTGATAACCCACATCGGAACCAATTTGCTGATTCTTCTGTTTGCAGTGTTGGAGATTGCTCTTTCCGTTTTGTTGATTATCAGCTTGGTTACATCGGACGACACGCTCGGCTTTGAAGTGAAAGAGCAAATAACGGTCTCCTCCGCTCTGATACAAAAAGGCTCGCAGGACTATTCCTGCCAGTTGACCGGCATTGTGAGCAACGTTGGAGAGATCCCCCTGACGGTAGATGCGCTTCTGGTCACGGTAAGCGACGGAAAGCAGGAAACGGAGCTGGTTCTCCCCGGCTTTACCATGCCGGCGCGCACCAAATACGAGCTGTACAAGGAGTGGCAGGACGGGTACAATTACGACCGCGTAACATCGGTTGTGATGGTTTGCGGAGATGACGAATATGCGGTGGCAAACAGCACTGCGGGAATGGGTTTCAACAGCGAAGCGTTGATATACGTGTTGCTGATGCTGGTTGACGCTGCCGCCCTACTCTACTTTATCAAGCAACGCTATTATCTGGCACAGCAGGATACGATGAAAAATATCTAAAAGCATGTAGGAGCAGACTCCCTTGAGTTTGCTCCTACTCGTTTTAACATTCAAGAATTCTATTATTCGTAATCTACAACGTTGACCCAGGACATGAGGAACTCGCGTTCTTTTTCGTTGCCCTTGACCGATTGCGATGCTGCTACAATGGGCATCCACTTTTGTACGTACTGCTTTGCGGTATCGCTCTTGGTGCAGAATTGATTCAGATAGGTCTTGGCACCCTCGATATCCCCGTTCAGCCAGAACAGCAGATAGGTTCTTGCCACGTCTGCAGAAGCATTGCCCTGCGTTGCGTGCGACCAGTCCAAAATATACGGCGTTCCGTCTTCGCTGATGATGATATTGGAGGGGTTGAAATCTCCGTGGCAGACCTTGTTGTGCTTGGGCATTCCCTCAAGACGGGTATGCAGGTCGTAACGGGTGGTAGCGTCCAGCTTGGTCTCTGCGATCTTGCGGTTCATCTTGTCCTTCAGCTTGCCAAGCAAGGGGCATTTTTTTGCATGAACGCTCATCTGCAGATCCACTAAAAGGTTGATATATTCGTCCTTGCGCTCGGGATTCTCCTCCATCAGCTGTGCCAAGGTTTTTCCCTTGATGAATTCGGAGACAATCGCCCATTTGCCGTCGATCATAGTAACTTCCAGAATTTTGGGAATGTTCAATCCCGTTTCCTCAATTCTTGCCTGATTGAGCGCCTCGTTGAGGACGTCTGCCTTGGAATATTCCGAATTGAATACCTTAATGCACTTATCTCCGTCGCGGTAAACGGTTTTGTTGTTTCTGACTGCAATCACTCGATCCAGTTTCATAATTCGTCACCTCCTGATTATACTTGTTCGTGCTTGCCGTAGTAAGCATTGAGATACATCTGCTTGATCTCGCTCATAAGAGGATATCTGGGGTTGGCACCGGTGCACTGGTCGTCAAATGCCTGCTCAACCATATCGTCAAGACGGGCAAGGAAGTCCTTTTCGTCAATGCCGTAATCCTTGATGGTCGCCTTGATACCAACGCGAGCCTTGAGATCGTTGATTGCCTTGATGAGGTTTTCCAGCTTTTCTTCGTCATTCTTGCCGCCAAGTCCCAGGTAGTCTGCAATTTCTGCATAGCGTGCAAGAGTATGCGGGTGATCGTACTGCGAGAAGGTTCCCATCTTAACGGGAGTCTCGGATGCATTGAAGCGCAGGACCTCCTCGATCATCAGCGCGTTTGCCACGCCGTGCGGCAGGTGGTGGAATGCGCCCAGCTTGTGCGCCATCGAGTGGCAGACGCCGAGGAATGCGTTTGCGAATGCCATACCTGCCATGGTTGCGGCATTTGCCATCTTTTCACGTGCTTCTACGTCGGTTTGTCCGTTGTCATATGCTCTGGGCAGATACTTGAAGATGCTCTTCAGTGCCTGGAGTGCAAGACCGTCGGTGTAGTCGGTTGCAAGCATTGCGGCATAAGCCTCAACTGCGTGCGTAACTGCGTCGATACCCGAAGCGGCAGTCAAACCGCGGGGAGCGGACATATGGAAATCGGTATCAATGATCGCCATATTGGGAAGCAGCTCGTAATCTGCAAGCGGATATTTTACGCCGGTCTTTTCATCGGTAATGACTGCGAAAGGAGTTACCTCGGAGCCGGTACCTGCAGATGTGGGGATGGCAATGAAGTATGCCTTCTCACCCATCTTCGGGAAGGTGTAAACTCTCTTACGGATATCAATGAATCTCATTGCCATATCCATAAAGTCTGCCTCCGGATGCTCGTAAAGAACCCACATGATCTTTGCCGCGTCCATTGCGGAGCCACCGCCAAGTGCAATGATGGTATCGGGCTGGAACGCGCTCATCTGTGCCGCGCCCTCGGTTGCGTTTGCAAGCGTAGGATCGGGCTGTACGTTAAAGAAAGTGGTGTGCTGAATGCCCATTTCATCCAGCTTATCGGTAATCGGCTTGGTATAGCCGTTTTGATACAGGAAGGTATCGGTTACGATGAACGCCTTCTTTGCGCCTCTGACGTTCTTCAGCTCGTCAAGAGCTACGGGAAGACAGCCCTTTTTGATATAAACCTTTTCGGGGGTGCGGAACCAAAGCATATTTTCTCTCCTCTCGGCTACTGTTTTGATGTTGAGCAGGTGCTTGACACCCACGTTTTCGGAAACGCTGTTACCGCCCCAGGAGCCGCAGCCCAGCGTGAGCGAGGGAGCGAGCTTGAAGTTATACAGATCACCGATACCGCCGTGGGAAGAGGGTGTATTGACAAGAATACGGCAGGTCTTCATGCGTGCAGCAAAGGCATCCAGCTTTTCCTTTTCGGTAACGGCATTGAGATAAACCGAAGAGGTGTGTCCATATCCGCCGTCAGCAACCAAGCGGTCTGCCTTGTCAAGCGCTTCCGCAAAGGTCTTGGCTTTATACATAGCCAGCACAGGAGAAAGCTTTTCGTGTGCAAATTCCTCGCTCAGCTCTACACTCTCAACCTCACCGATGAGGATCTTGGTATTTGCGGGAACGCTGACGCCCGACAGCTCGGCAATCTTTGCCGCCTTCTGACCGACAATCTTTGCATTCAGCGCACCGTTGATAATGATGGTCTTTCTGACCTTTTCGGTCTCCACAGCATTCAGGAAATAGCATCCTCTGTTCGCAAATTCCGCCTTTACGGCATCGTAAATGCTTTCCAGAACAATGACGGATTGCTCGGACGCACAAATCATACCGTTGTCAAAAGTCTTGGAGTGGATGATCGAGTTCACGGCGAGAAGGATATCTGCCGTATCGTCAATGATGGCGGGGGTGTTACCTGCTCCAACGCCGAGTGCGGGCTTACCGCTGGAGTATGCCGCCTTAACCATTCCGGGGCCGCCTGTTGCGAGGATGATATCTGCTTCCTTCATCACCGTGTTGGTCATATCCAGCGAAGGAACGTCGATCCAATCGATGATCCCCTCGGGAGCGCCCGCTGCAACTGCCGCCTCCAGCACGAGCTTTGCTGCGGCAATGGTGGAGTTCTTTGCACGGGGGTGAGGGCTGATGATGATCGCGTTTCTGGTCTTCAATGCGATCAGACACTTGAAAATTGCAGTGGACGTGGGGTTGGTTGTCGGAATGACAGCCGCGATCACGCCGATCGGCTCTGCGATCTTTTTGATACCGTACGCCTTATCCTCTTCGATAACGCCGCAGGTCTTGGTATTTTTGTAAGCGTTATATATATATTCAGCGGCATAGTGATTTTTGATCACCTTGTCTTCTACAATACCCATTCCGGTCTCTTCAACCGCCAGCTTGGCAAGCGAGATTCTGGCCTTATCCGCGGCAGATGCTGCAGCAAGAAAGATTTTATCCACTTGCTCCTGCGTGTAGGTTGCAAAAATCTGCTGTGCCGCTCTGGTGCGTGCAATCGCTTCTTCCAGCTTTTCCACGCTGTCTACGATCTCATAAGTTTTCGTCTCCATATCCGATCCTCCGTTTTCTTGAGTTCGTTATTATTTTAACATACTTTTCGGAAAATGTGAATAACCAAAATGTTATAGTGGGGTTATATCAAACGATATAACGTAAAAAATGTTACAATATGGCAAACAGAACTCAAAAAACGGCAGCCAGATCACCTAAGGTGTCAAACAGCCGTTTTACAGTATGTTACTTTTTCAAACCAATCGATTCGATCATATGTGAAATCTGCTTTGCCTCGTATTCATCCTTGGCACCAACAGACAGAAATACGCCTTTCGGAGAAAGGTGCTTTAACAACGGCTCCAACAGGTCATTGTTTCCTACAAATAATACCAACCCTTTTCCCGCAGCTTGAATTTTATCATACATTTCAAACCAACACGGATCCGCCACGTCTTCATGACCGGCACCGGAAGTCCACTGAATGGCATTCAAACGCGGAATCGACAGCAAATGATCCAAATGCGGAATTTCATCGATTCCATCCATATGATAAATGGATTTATCCAAAAATTCGGTCATTTCAATCAGATCTGGCAAAATAAATTCTTCGAACATATCGGGAGAGATCATAGCCGAAAAATCGCATTGCAAGGGAGAATAACGGTCGCGGCACCAAACAGGCATCCAAGAGGTCGTGCCATCAACACGGGCAAGAATGCGATCGGCCAGAATCGTATACGCCTGCTTCCAAGCAGCCTGCACCGTTTTTCGCAGAGCGTTGATCTCCTCCGGATAATCATACAAATCAAACAACAGATCATTTGTTCCGCGCAGAGATGCAATGATATCCATAGTACCGCCCAAATCCGAAACCGATGCGTACATCATACCGGTATCAAGAATTGCATCGGTAAATGCAAGCGTTTTTTGCCATAATTCTTCTTGCTCGTTAAAAGCAAATCGGGGAGCACTTTTCCAATCCCGTATCACCGGATTTTGATCGAACCAAATTGTATTTGCTGCGTACTGAAAATTTCCGCCGATGCTTGGTGCAAGCGATCCCGGTCCAAAATTGATAAATTTCCTGGGAAAAGCATCTAAAAAATACTGCGCGTTCCTGCAGCTGCTTTCTGCACAGCGTACGCGATAATCAATATTGCTCCATTTATAATAAACGAACTCCTCGTCACTCATCCCTTCCGGACGTAAGTTTGCACCTTTTCCAATCGCCATGTAAGTTAAAAAGCGGTCATAAGCTTCATTTTCCCAAAATGCGCAATATCTTTTTTCGATTCCTCATTCAGTAAAACCATACCCATCCTCCGCAATCAAAATCTTTATGCGCTTTTTATTATCATTATAACAAATCAATACCATGTTGTCAATGAAAAAATTTGCTCAAAAAAATAGAAATCTTGCACTCATAAAAATGCATTTTAAGAAACAAGCGGAGAAAAGTATGGGCTTCTCAATCATCTGAAAAAATTTCGATATGTACGTTCAATTTTTGATTTGCAGTTGCAAAAAACGCACGGTAGTGACCGTTCCGGTTGCAAGAGACCGCTCCGGAATCCCGAATAGCTCCATCGGTAGTATATTGGCAGACCCAATGATCCAACGCCACAGCGAGATGATTTTCACTCTGTGCAATCTGCGGAGATGTTTCTCCGTCAAAGCAGAGCGCAGGGAGTGCAAAAGAAATCGTACCGTCACCGCAAACTTCGATCTTCACACCCGTTTGATCTACGGTGTACGTTGCGGTAACGCACTGCCCGTCGGAGAAGCGGCAGGAAAGCTGCATCGAGGCGTAATTCTCCGTTTGCGTTGCGGAAAGCAATTCATATTTTGTGTCCGCACCCGTAGCAAATTGCCATACACCATCTTGTAAAACGCCAGGACAGAGTGACAGCGCCGGCGGATTTGGAAGATCAATGATATAGTTTGCCGTTGAGGGGCAAGGCACCGATAAGCAAATTGCAGACGGCGCGCCCTTGCGATGAACGCGCCCCAAACCGCTTGCATCGTAATGCGGATCGGCATCGGTATCAAATTCGAGCGCATATTCTCCACTTTTCAAAAAAATCTTATGAAAATGCGATGATGAACAAAAAATTGCCGTGGAAGTATTGCTCGCTTCTGCATCGGAAACTGTATCATTGCAAAGCAGATATGCGGCATATAAATACGACGCTGTTGTGATCATATATTTATCAAAGTAAGCGTACTCCTCACAGCCGTACTGGGTTTTGACAGAAAAGCGATTTTTGATGTGGCGAATCGGTGATTGATTCAAATATGCTGCCGTGACTCGAAGTGCACGTGTAATCGCCGCCTTGAAGCAATTTGCCAAAGTAAGGTTCCCTTCCCGCTCGTATCGGTTGGCCTCGTATTCGCATACAATGGCAAAAAGAGCTTCATTAAATAAAAATTGATTACTCCTTCCCCCATAAGGGATCTCGCCACTTACCGATTGCATCTGCAGGGTTAAAAGGCCTGCCTTTTTTAAGCACGAATCCATTTGTGCAGCATATGTTCCGTGATAGCCAAAGTGCAACAATAGACAAAAGAGCCCGCGCGACACAAGATCATACACCATGGGCGGGTGGATATCCGCATCCATATACATCCCGTTTTCATCCAGATGCCTCAGCTGCGTTGAAATTTGGATATCAATAAATTCCGATGAATTGCAAAGGCCAAGATATTGCCGCATATATTCGCTCACTGCGGTAAACAGCACCCAGTTAAACAGATGCTCCTCCGGTGTTTTGGCATACTGATTGTAGCAGGCCTCGGGATGAATGGAAGCAAGACAATTTTTCCAGCACTCTATCGCATCCGGTTCCAGAATTTGAGCATTTTCCAACTCCAGAATACAAAATATCAATTCCTTAACCGAAAAATCGTTTGCCGCCTTGACAGTTGGAACCGTCTTACATCAAAAATCCATCATCTCACAAAACAGAGTCAACAGATCGGTTCGGATGCCGTGGCAGATCAGAATTCCAAGGTTTGCGGTCAGTCTCGGAAAACCGTGCTCGCTCAACCCATTCTGCTTCACCGTAGCAAAATATTGCCGTATGTGTTCTTCAGAATATGCACTAAGCGCCTTTTCCATTAATAAAATATACTCTTTTTTCTTCATCGCTTGGTATGCTCCTTCATTCCCCCACAAAGTTGTTTCCGTTGCCGTATGTGGAGAGCTTATTTACAGTATATCATAAAATCAGAGCAAAAGCAACCGTTTTTTCAGGATGATAAAAAATATTCTTTTTAAGAAGAAAATGTGACTAAATCACAGAATTGCAGATATCAATATGGTAAAATATCAATACAAAGAAAAAAACATCGAAAAGGAGAAATTAAAATGTCAATCCACAAAATAAGCAAAAATAATTTTGAAGCAGTCAAAAACAGCAATAAGACGATTCTTCTCGATTTTTATGCGGATTGGTGCGGTCCTTGCCGTATGCTTTCTCCCGTCATAGACGAAATTGCAAAAGAACGTGAGGATATCATCGTGGGCAAGGTCAATGTAGACCATGAGCAGGAGCTTGCAGGCGAGTTTGGGGTATTCAGTATTCCCACACTTGTCGTCATCAAGGATGGCCAGATCGTCAATCAAGCCACGGGCGCCCGTCCAAAGGCACAGATTCTTGCAATGTTAGAGGCTTAACCCGTACGGATCTTTTTAAGATGCGTTACAAGAATTGATCGGAACCTTATAAAAGGAAGACAAAAGCGGTGAGGTGATCGTATGACCATTGTTTTACTGACAGCCCTTGGTGTTGGCGGGGCTACCGTAATCGGTGCAGCTATCGGATTTTTGTTTAAAAAAATGTCACATAAGTTCAGCGACATCGTGCTGGCATTTGCGGCAGGAGTAATGCTGGCTGCCGCGGTGTTGGGACTAATCATTCCCTCGGTAGAATACGGAACGGTGTACGGTACGCCTATCGCGTTGCTGATCACGGTTGCCGGGCTCTTTCTGGGGGCGGTGTGTTTGAACCTGATCGACAAGGTCGTTCCGCACCTACACAAGCTGGCGGGCGTAGATCAGGAGGCACACGGAGACAGCAGCTTGGGCAAGGTCATGCTGTTTGTTATGGCGATCGCCATTCATAATTTGCCAGAAGGGATTGCGGCAGGCGTTGGCTTTGGTTCGGGTGATCATGCGCAGGCGCTGATCATTGCGGGCGGTATTGCCCTGCAGAATATTCCCGAAGGGATGGTCATCATTGCGCCCATGCTGGCAGCAGGAGTTACGCCGCGACGCACCTTTTTGATTGCGTTGCTGACAGGGCTGGTTGAGGTGGTTGGAACGTTGATCGGATACTTTGCAGTCAGCTTATCCGCCACGATTCTTCCCTTTGCGCTGGCATTTGCCGGCGGTACCATGCTGTACGTCATCAGTGACGAAATGATTCCCGAAACACACGCGCATGGAAGTGAACGCGGCGCAACCTATGCCTTGCTGGCGGGATTTTCCATGATGCTCATCATGGACGTGCTGTTGGGATAAACAGCGTTAATCTCAAAAATAAAAAAGGCGGGTGCTCGAACGTGCAATCACATTCAAGCCCCCGCCCGGGTATTTTTTGCTGTGTCCCCTTAAAAGAGAACTGCAATTTTGTTGTTAATTTTCTTTATTGACGAGAATTTTTCCAACGAGCTCTGCAATTTTATCGGTCACATATCCCAGTGCGGCATATTTATCTTCCGTTTGAAGATCGGAATCATTGATAAATGCCATATTCTGATCAAAAGCACGGCTGATCAAATCCACCCTTTGGGATTCCTCGTTTTGAACATCCTCGTACATTTTTTCATACATTTCAAGCATTTTCAAGATCGTCAACTCTCTTGTTTTAAACACATCACAAACCTCTGCAATCTGTGCGTACCGAGCCTCATTTTCCTCTTCGCCAATCGAGGTAATGGCATCGGATAAGCGATGCAAGGAGGTTTGACTGTTTTCTGTTAACTGCTTTTGAAGAACGGTAAGCTGTACGAATATTTCTCTGGATGTCAATTTATTTTCTTCCATTTTGTTTTCCTCCAAAATTTTATCCGGAGGACACGCAAGGCATATTTTATTTTCACCTACGAAGCGTGCCCTGCCGTTTTTTACAAGACCTCTCGCCCGTTTCGGGTAGGTCGCTTCATATTCATTTCCTTGCTCATCAACAACAATCACGTTTTTTTCGATGGGTGCCGCCCCCTTTGTATTGATTTGCTTTTTGCGAATCTCGTTTTTTACAATGGGTATCCTCCCCAATTCGCATTTTCATTATACCACAGCTTCCAACAAAATGCAAGACAAATTGCAGAAAAACATATGAAAAGCATTTCGCTTCTTGACCTATCTTATTTTTTATGCTATAATGAAAATTATGAAAAATCGATTGGGGTATAACTCTTTATCAACGCGTCAAGGCACGAAGCTTCTTTTTGTCAAGGATCCTGATACCTTCCGTTCGAGATGAGGAGATCCAGCCTTCGGAAGCAAAATATTTGAGCATTCTTGATATCACCTCGCGGGCAGAACCGGTATATTTTGCAATCTGCTCGTGCGTCAGCTTGACGACATCACTTCCTGTTTTGGCTGATTCGTCAAGCAAGAATATGGCAAGACGCTTATCCATGCTCATAAAAAGAATCTGCTGCATGACCCACATAATGTCCGAAAAACGGCTGAGCGCGGTTTCAAGCGTAAAAATCTTAGCCTCGGGCATTCGTCTGGTGAGATCCTCATAGGCACAACCGCCGATAACGATGCAATCACTGTTTTCTTCCGAATCCACAAACACATCAAAGGTAACGGCGCTGAGAACGCAGGAAGCGGAAAGAATACACATATCTCCCGGATACAGTCGATAAAGCGTGACCTCCTTGCCATCCTCCGAAAGCAGATACAGGCGCAGGAATCCGCTTCTGACCAGGATCACACCGGTGCACTCGTCTCCGTTGTGAATATTCGTTCCTTTCTTAAATTGAACACGCTGAGAAGAACGCAAAAAGGTTTCCCGATCCATCGCGCTCATCCGATTCCAAAAAGGAAAGGTTTTCTCAAAAAGTTGCGTGAATTCCAATTCATCCATTTTAAAAGCTCCTTTATTAAAAAACACGGCTATGCTATGGAAATATGAACAGTAAGAAGCGTTGCCGCAGATTGACGTTAGTAATTATATCACATTTTGGAAAGTTTTTCAAGAATTGGTGTAATTTTTGATGCAACCATTTGATTTTTTGATATGTGACTAAGTCACAGAATCGTGTTTAAAAAAATGATATAATATACTCACAACAAAAAAATAAGACACGGAGGAACGAAACCATGTGTGATAACAATAAATTTTATATTTGCGAGCATTGCGGCAACTTGATCGGAATGATCCATGATTCGGGTGTTCCCATTATTTGCTGCGGACAAAAAATGACCAAGCTGGAGTCTGGAACCGTGGAAGCCAGCCACGAAAAGCATATTCCCGTGGTAACGGTTGAGAACAACACCGTAAAGGTTGCGATCGGTTCGGTCGAGCATCCTATGTCAGAGGAACACAGCATCCTTTGGGTCTATCTTCAAACCGATAAGGGCGGTCAGCGAAAATGTCTTGAAGTTGGAAAAACGCCCGTTGCAACCTTTGCTTTGATCGATGAAAAGTCTATTGCGGCTTATGCATATTGCAATCTCCACGGCTTGTGGAAAACGGATATTTAAGGAGGAATCAATGATGAATGCAAAGGTACATGAACTGTTGAACAGCCAAATCAACAAGGAATTTTATTCCGCATACCTCTACCTTGATTTTTCGAACTATTTTGAGGATGCCGGATTGGATGGCTTTGCAAACTGGTATAAGGTTCAGGCGCAGGAAGAGCGCGACCATGCAATGCTGTTCTATCAGTATTTGCAGAATGAAGATCAAAAGGTAACGCTGGAAGCCATTGCCAAGCCCGACAAAGCGATCACCTGCCACATGGACGTTCTCAAGGCAGGGCTGGAGCATGAGAAGTACGTGACCTCGTTGATCAACGATATTTATGCAGCGGCATATGAGGTAAAAGACTTCCGCACGATGCAGTTCCTTGATTGGTTTGTCAAGGAGCAGGGCGAAGAAGAGACCAACGCCAAGGATATGATTACAAAAATGGAGCTGTTCGGCTCGGATCCCAAGAGTCTGTATATGCTCAACCAAGAGCTTGCGGCAAGAGTTTATACCGCACCGTCTTTGGTACTGTAACAAAATCAATTTATCATTTTATTCTGGAGGAAAAACAATGAAATATGTATGTGATGTATGCGGCTGGGAATACGATGAGGCAGTTGGCGATCCCGACAACGGAATTGCTCCCGGCACCAAATTCGAGGATCTTCCCGAGGATTTTGTATGTCCCCTTTGCGGAGTAGGAAAAGAAGAGTTCAGCAAAGCGGATTAAACACAAATTGCGAACGGCGGAAAGGAAGCTTACTTCTTTTCCGCCGTTATTTTTTATTTGGGCGATCGCACGACAAATGTATTCCCCATTATTTAGAGCATTTTATTTCGTATAGTACTGTGCTTGTGCGTGCCACAACTCGTAGTATTTGCCATTTTCATCGCTAACAAGCGAAGCGTGCGTTCCTTGCTGAATGACCGCACCTTCGTGGAATACGGCAATTTCGTCGCAGAACTTGCAAGAGGACAGACGGTGGGAGATATAGATTGCGGTTTTGTCACCCGCAATCTCATCGAACTTGGAATAAATCTCCGCTTCTGCGATAGGATCAAGCGCAGCAGTAGGCTCGTCGAGGATAATGAACGGAGCATCCTTGTAGAGCGCACGGGCGATAGCAATCTTCTGCCCTTCACCGCCCGAAACATCAACGCCATCTTTATCGTAGTCCTTGTAGAGATAGGTTTCCATGCCGTTTTTCATTTCGGCAAGTCTGTCGGAGAAGCCTGCCTTTTCAAGGCAATCCGTAACAAGCTCTTTGTCATAATCAACCTTTGATGCTACATTCTCGCCGAGTTTCAAGCTAAGGAGCTTGAAGTCCTGAAACACAACAGCGAAGATGTCCATGTATTCCCGATAATTGTACTTACGAATATCAATACCATTCAGCAGAATTTCTCCTTCAGTGGGATCATAGAGTCTGCAAAGTAGTTTGATAAAAGTGGTTTTGCCCGAGCCGTTCATCCCGACAACTGCAAGGCGTTTGCCCACTTTGAATTTCATATTGACATTGCGGAGTGCGTAATTTTCGCTACCGGGATACTTGAAGGATACATTGCGGAACTCTATCTCATAATCACGGTCGCGGCGTTTTTCCACGGTAAGACTTCCTTGGTACATATTATTGGGAATATCCAAATATTCAAGTATCAGTTTAAAGAACGGTGCATTGTTACGCATAAGACCAAGGGTGGATATAAGACTTGACATACCGCCCGATACCTTTGTGATAGAAGCAATATACTGTGTAACCGAACCAAGTCCGAACGCACCTGCCAATGCTTTAAGACATACGAAAATATATACAACTCCTGTGAAGATAACCGATACGGCGGCAGAGGCAGCAGCATACAAGCCCATAGAACCCCAAGCGAAGTGAGCGAATAAGCCGTTAGAACCGAAGGTATCTTCTTTGTTTCGATTATATCTGTCACATATCTTATCTTGGCGGTACATTCTCATGTCTGTTCCAAGTTCGGTGTAGTATCCAAGATAGCCGAAGAAAGAAAACAAACGGTTTCCAAGGTTATGAGAATCTGCGTATTTAGCGTAATAGCTACCTGACTTGTTATTTAAGATCGGTGCGATAAAGGTAACTGCCAACATCAGAACAACCACGGCAATAACGACTAACGGATTGTTCAATATTATTAGCGAACATGATTCGGTAGGAATTTTGCTGATAAATAATGACACGGTAAGTGCAAGACCACCGAAAATGGTTAGTACATTTGAGCATAGATCCTCATAACACTCAATTACATAGTACAACCCCCAACCGCCACCGTTCAGATTTTGGCGTATAGTAGATAAAAGCTCCGACGTATGCGTATCATCAAGATTAACATAATCTGTG
>JAFTLZ010000101.1 GCA_017452665.1 Clostridia bacterium | reverse complement strand
TTGCGCCTCAGTGGGGGTCAGTGCCCCGGGAATGGAGACCAGGCCCAGCGAAACGGTTTTTTGAATGACTTCGGCGTTGGTGTCGGGAGAGATGATGAATTCACCGCCCGCTTTGGCGGTCAGCTCCACCTGTGCGGGTGTCAGTACCGTGCCGGCGCCGATGCGCATACGGTCGCCAAAATGCGATTTGAGCGTGCGGATGCCGTTTGCAGTCTCTTCGTCCGAAACCGTGCCGTTTGCGCTGTAGGTGATCTCCAGCAGGCGCACACCTCCCGCATACATCGCCTCTGCCGTTGGGACCAGATCGGCGGTTTTGACGCCGCGCACGATGGCAATCAGCTTTTCTTTTTCAATTTGAGCAATGATTTCTGTTTTATTCATGTTATTTCCTCTTTTGGCTTAGTTTGAAAGTCTCTGGTTATCATTATATCATATTACGTTGGAAATGTCAAGAATGAAAGGCTCGGAGCTCACTTTTGAAAACGAATGTGCTTTTTGGGAAATCTTTTTTCAAAAATGCAGGAAACTATTTACTTTTTCCTTCTTTTGTGATACAATATAAAATCATAAATCAATTTTTTGGGGGAGGAAACTAAGAATGGAAAGCGAATATCACGGTTATAAAAGGATCGATTTTACGTTTTCGGGCAGGGAAGCGATTCTCGTCTTTCCGAAGGAGGAAAACAAGACCGCAAAATGGATGCTGAAAACAGAGTATTTTGATGCGTTCCCGGAGCTGGAGCTTGCAATGCTGGGCAGAGGTTACCACTTGGCGTACTTGAAAAATATCAGCCGCTGGGGCTTGGAGGAGGACCAGATCGCAAAGCGTGATTTTGCGGAGTATCTGATGCGGGAATACGGCTTGAACCGCCGTTGCGTTTGCATTGGCATGAGCTGTGGCGGCTGGCAGGCAGTACAGTTTGCATCAATGTATCCCTCTTACGTATCGCACCTGTATCTCGATGCACCGCTGTTGAGCTTTTTCGGCTTGACCGAGGAATGGCTGGATAAGTTTGAGCCGGAATACAACCGTTTCCGCGGATTTCAAACATCGGCAGAACGGTTTATCGTGAACGATCTTCCGGTTCATCGCTTGAAGGTTTTGACCGACAACCGCTTGCCCGTATCACTGGTGTACGGCGGTAAGGATACGGTTGTGGATCCCAAAAAGAACGCGGCGGTGGTAAAGGAGTTTTATCAGCTTCAAAACGCACCCATTCGCGTTTGGTACAAGCCGGAGTGCGACCACCATCCGCACGTGGCTGTCAATTTGGAAGAAGTTATGGACTACATCGCGCAAACCGAAATCTGAAAACAGACTAAGGGGGACTGAAAAAGTCCCCCACATCGGTGAAATGTTAAGATGATCGTTTACAAAATCAAACGGTATTCCAATCAAAGAGTTCCCACGGAGTGCCCTGCGGCAAAGCCGCAAAATTCATGATCTTTCCGGTGCGCGGATGCGGAAAAGACAGCTGCGAGGCAAACAGCGCAATGGGACAACGGTCCCCGGAGGCACCGTATTTGCCGTCTCCCAGCAGTGCGTGCCCGCGGGAGGCAAACTGCACACGGATCTGATGCGTTCGCCCCGTGTGGAGCGTTACGCGCAGAAGCGATAGGATGCCGTGCGGTTCGGTTTGCAGAATTTGCAGGGTTTGATAGTCCAGCAACGCCTCCTTTACGCCCGCGCGTGCTCGCGAGACGACAAAGGTTTTGTTTTGCCTGCGATCGTGAAACAGTAGATCACGCAAAGAATCCTGCGGGCTCGGCATTGTTCCATGTACGGCGGCGAGATATTGCTTTTGCACTTGATGCGCTTGTATCGCGGTAGAAAGCTTTGCGGCGGCAAACGGCGATGCTGCGTAAACCGTCACGCCACCCACGCCGCGATCCAAACGGTGCACGACGCCGACATATCCGCCGGTTTGTGCGGTGAGCAGGTCGGCAAGTCCTGATTTGCTTGGCGTATTTTCCGAGACGGTATCGGGCGGTTTGATGCAAACGATGAGGTCGGAATCTTGATACAAAATGTTCATAGCGTATCCTTTTGTAAATTTTTTGAGAGATGTGAGGCAGAGTATGCTACAGTCCGAACAGAACAACAAACAACAGCTGTGTGAAGGGCAGATTCGGTCCCGTTTGGAAGAGGCGCACGGCAATGTGAAAATTTGTACGTTTGCGGAAATTGATTCCACAAACACCGAGGCAAAGCGTATGGCTGCAAGTGGCTTTTCGGGTTGTGCATTGATTGCCGCCGACCGTCAAAGTGCCGGGCGCGGACGCATGGGGCGCAGCTTTTTCTCGCCTTCCGGCACGGGCGCATATTTCAGCATTTTGTATACGCCGCATACCTCGCTTTCCGATACCGTGACGGTAACAGGTGCGGCGGCGGTGGCGGTGATGCGTGCGATCCGTGCATTGACCGGAATCCAGACCGAGATCAAGTGGGTAAATGACCTGTATCTGAACGGGAAAAAAGTGTGCGGTATTTTGGCTGAAAGCGTATGCGGCGAGAGGGGAACGCAGGTGATCGTTGGCATTGGGATCAACCTTTGCACCGAGGATTTTCCCGCAGAGCTTTGCGGAATTGCAGGCTCGCTGGGAGCCGATGCGGTATCTCCGTCGCAACTGATCGCTGAGACGTTTTTGCAGTTGTACCCATTCCTGCAAAATCCGCATGACCGCTCCTGGCTGGAGGATTACCGTACTCATTCCTGCGTACTTGGAAAAGCCATTCGCTGGTATCGCAACGGGGTAGAATATGAAGGAATTGCACGCGAAATTGATGATGATGGCGCATTGATTGCCAAGAGAACTGACGGAAGCATCGAACGGTTGTTTACAGGAGAAATCACAATCCGAATCCAATAAATCAAATGTTTATTGCTATTCATACTCTATTTATTAAAATAAGAATAATTCTTATTTTAAAATTATACAATTTGAAAGATGAAAAATTTGAGGTAATCGGTTTCGGGGACGTTCCAAAGGATCGGGTGGTCGGGGGCTTGCTGACGCGCCTCGATCTGCCGCAGAGAAGCACCGGCGTCGGCTGCCGCGTCGTGTAGCATCCGTTTGAAGTTTTCCTCTGTCATAAAGTGCGAGCAGGAGCAGGTGGCAAGATAGGCGCCGCGCCGCAACAGCCGCATTGCTTTCAGATTGATCTCCTTGTATCCGCGAATGGCGTTTTTAAGCGTGTCGCGGCTTTTGGTAAATGCGGGCGGATCAAGGATGATGAAATCGTAATCGCACTTGCCCTTTTCTGCCATGGAGGTCAGCAGGGCAAACACGTCGGTGCAGACAAAATCCATTTTGCCGTCGAGCCCATTGCGCTCGGCGTTTTTCTTCGCCATTGCCAACGCGTCGGCGGAAATGTCTACGGCGGTGACGTGCTCGGCACCTGACACGGCGGCGTTGAGCGCAAACGAGCCGGTATGGGTAAAGCAATCCAATACGCGGCGGCCGCGGGCAAGCGTTTGAATCGCGCGGCGGTTATATTTTTGGTCAAGGAAAAATCCGGTCTTTTGCCCGTTGATATAGTCAACCTCGTAGCGCACGCCGTTTTCGGTGATTTCGGTTTTTCCGTCGAGGTCGGTGCGCAAATTCAGCCCGTTGCCGTTCCAAAAGGCAGTGTACTGCTCCATGCCCTCCAGCTCGCGAATGGCAACGTCATTTCGCTCGTAAAGAGCGTCGATCTGCTGCCCGAATTCCTCCCGCAAAAGGCGAACGAGCAGCTCGTAGAGCGTCTCCTTGACGCGCTCGGTTCCAAGTGAGAGCACCTGCGTGACCAACACGTTGCCGAAGCGGTCTACGGTCAGTCCGGGAAAGGCGTCTGCCTCTCCAAAGATCAAGCGGCAGCAGGAAAAGTCGGTGTCTCCCATCACTGCGCGGCGGTATTCCAACGCCCAACGGAGCTTGCGTTCCCAAAAGGCACGGTCGATTGTATCGTTTGCGTTTTTGGTCAGGATGCGCACGCGGATTTTGGAGTTCGCATTGTAAAATCCGGTGCCGAGGTAACGGTCTTTTGCGGAAAAAACGTCCACCGCCGTGCCGTTTTCTACTTCTGCGGAGAGCGCGGTGATTTCGTCGGCGTAAACCCAAACGTGGCCGCCGCGCAAAAAGTTGGCGCCTTTTTCGGTTACGGTAACAAAGGGCAATTTGTGCATCATAGTGGTAAAATCCTTTCGGAATCATGCTGATTTCGCTTCATTATACCACGAAAAAGGCAAATCCGACGCGCGTTCACAAAAAGTTAACATCAAATTATAGCGGAATCCTTGCAATTCCGCCCAAAAAAGGATAAAATATTTAAGATACAAATCATTTTTGATAAAGGAGCAACCTATGAACTTTTTCAACGAAAATAGAATTTTGAAATCCGAAAACTTAGAAGAGGAGCGCAACGCCATCAATGTTTATCCCGCCATGGAAAAGCAACAGATTCTCGGCTTTGGCGGCGCGTTCACCGAGGCTGCCGCCTACAACTACGCAAATCTGACCGATGCGGCAAAAAAAGAGTTTTTGAAAAAATATTATGACAAAGCAAGCGGTGCGGGCTATACCGTTGGGCGCGTACATATGGGCTCTTGCGATTTTTCGCTGGATCTTTACAGCGAGGCTTACCGCGAGGATTTGTCGGACTTCAACATCGAGCGCGATAAAAAATACATGATCCCCATGATCAAGGATGCGCTGGAGCTTGTGGGCGATGAGCTGTTTTTGTTTGCCTCGCCCTGGAGTCCTCCCGCATTCATGAAGGACAACGGCGAGCTGATTGGCGGCGGAAAGCTGAAAAAGGAGTTTTATCCCACTTATGCCGAATATTTTGCAAAGTTCATTCTGGCGTATGCCGAAGAAGGAATTCGCATTTCTGCGGTGACCGTGCAAAACGAGGCGCACGCGGTTCAAACGTGGGAAAGCTGCCTTTATACCGCGGAGGAAGAAGCAGACTTTGCGGTCAACCATCTGCGTCCTACGCTGGATCGCCACGGCTTGAAGGATGTTAAGATCCTCATCTGGGACCACAACCGCGAAAGAGTGGTGGAGCGCGCAGAGGCAAGCTTTGCGGTTCCGGGGGCGTCGGATGCCATTTGGGGCATGGGCTTCCATTGGTATTCCGGTGAGCATTTTGAATCCATTGATTTGTTCCGTCAGCTCTATCCCGGCAAGGAGATTTTTGAAACCGAGCTTTGCCACGAGACGTCGGAATCCTTTGACGACGATTTCCGTACCTCGCAGTATGCGCTGGAATACATCGAATGTCTGCACCACGGCGCTTCCGCAATGTGCGATTGGAACCTGATGCTGGATTCTGCCGAGGGCGGTCCCTATCATTGCCGTACCACGGGCGGCTGTGCGGCACCGCTTTACCGTGATGTGAAAAACGGCGAAATCATCGTTGACGGGATCTACTCCGTGATCAAAACCGTTACCTCTCAGATCGGGCGCGGCGACGTTGTGGTTGCAACCACCTGTTCCGACGGCGCTTTGAAGAACGTTGCAGTGAAAAAGCAGAACGGTGAGGTCGTTTTGTTCGTGCTCAATACAGCCGAGACGGAAAAAGAGGTCAATGTCCGTATGAATGGAAAAATGGCTTCGTTCACGCTTCCCGGCAATTCCTTGTCGGCAAACAGAATCGTTTGAGGATGGGCGAAAAAACAAAAATAAAGGAACTGTATATGATAGAATTTAAAAACGTTTCTTACGAAACGCCAGACAATAAGGAAATCATCCGCGACGTAAGCTTTCGGATCGATGATCGCTTTGTGGCAATTACCGGACCTAACGGTAGCGGAAAATCTACCATTGCCAAGCTGATTGCAGGAATTTACAAGCCCTCGTCGGGTAAAATTCTGCTGGATGGCGTGGATATTACCGAGGATTCCATCACCGACCGTGCGCGTGCCGGAATCAGCTTTGCGTTTCAGCAGCCCGTGCGCTTTAAGGGCATTACCGTAAAGGAGCTGATCTCCATCGCGTCCGGCAAAAATATCTCGGTTTCCGAGGCTTGTGCGTATTTGTCCGAGGTTGGTCTTTGTGCCAAAAATTACGTGAACCGCGAGGTGGACGGCTCTCTCTCCGGGGGTGAGCTGAAGCGCATTGAGATTGCAATGATCAACGCGCGCGGAACCAAGCTTGCCGTGTTCGACGAGCCTGAGGCGGGAATTGACCTGTGGAGCTTTAACAATCTGATTCAGGTTTTTCGCAGTATGTACGAGCGCACTAAGGGAAGTATCGTGATCATTTCGCACCAGGAGCGGATTCTGGACATTGCGGATAAGATCCTTGTGATCGCCGGAGGAAAAATCAGCGCGTACGGAACCAAAAACGAAATCCTGCCCGAGCTGTTGAACGTGCAGGCGGGATGCCGTTTTACAAAGGAGGCGTGCGAATGATGGATGCAATTCAAAAGACGCTGTTGGAGCAGGTAGCCGGGATTCACGAGGTTCCCCAAGGGGCGTACTCGTTGCGTATCAACGGCAATCTGTACGGCAAAAACGATTCCGAAAACATCAGCATTGTGAAAAAAGAGGACAAACCCGGCATTGATATTTACGTCAAGCCGGGAACCAAAAACGAAAGCCTGCACATTCCCGTTCTGCTTTCTCAATCCGGACTCAAGGAGATCGTGTACAACGACTTCCACGTCGGCGCGGATTGCGATATTACCATCGTTGCCGGATGCGGAATTCACAACAGCGGAGCGGGCGAGAGCGAGCACAGCGGCATTCACACCTTCTATCTGGATGCCGGTGCAAAGGTGAAATACATTGAAAAGCACTACGGCCAGGGCGACGGAATGGGCAAAAACGTTATGAATCCCACCACGGTTGCAATTCTTGGCAAGGATAGCTACATGGAAATGGAGACCGCGCAAATCAAGGGCGTGGATTCCACACGGCGGGAGACCTCTGCCGTGTTGGACGACGGCGCTACTTTGATCGTGCGCGAAAAGATTATGACGCATGGGGAGCAGTTCGCCGAAACCAACTTTACGGTGGATCTCAACGGCGATAACTGCGGCACGCACGTCATTTCCCGCTCGGTAGCAAAGGACCGTAGCCGCCAGAGCTTTTTGTCGCGCATCAACGGAAACAACCGATGCTCCGGACACACCGAGTGCGATGCCATCATTATGGATGATGCCTGCGTTACGGCTCTGCCGCAGATCGAGGCGAATCACGTAGATGCGTCACTGATTCATGAGGCCGCCATCGGAAAGATTGCGGGCGAACAGCTGATTAAGCTGATGACGCTGGGACTTTCGGAAAAGGAAGCGGAAGAACAGATCATCAACGGATTTTTGAAATAATACCGAAGAAAGAGGGCTCTTTGAAAAGAGTTCCTCTTTCTGTTGCTTTATCAAGCAAACCAAAAAAGGAGGATCAATATGAAAACGATGCAAACGATTGAAAAGGCGAAAAATCCTGCTTTTTGGCAGGATGTACGCGAAAAAGAGGTATACCGTGTCTTACGCGAGGAGCTGGCGACGCTTTGGAAGACCGAGTGCGAAGACAAACCGATTGTTGCTTTGCCGTACAGCAGATTCCGGGAATATTTTATCAACGGAAACCGCGGCGGCTATCAGAATTATTATTATGTACGCCGCCGTGCCCTCAGCGCTTGCGCATTGCTGGCGATGATCTATCCGGAGGAGGAGCGCTATCTGGTACGCTTGATGGATGAGATTTACGCTATATGTGACGAATATACTTGGTGTCTGCCTGCGCATTACGACCGCTTGGAGCGTAAGGATTGTCATCGGATCGACTTGTTTGCCGCCGAAACCGGCTTTGCTTTGGCAGAGATCGATGCCATGCTGGGAGATCGGTTGGAGCCGCTGATCCGTCAGCGAATCCGACAGGAGGTCGAACGCAGAATCGTCCTTCCTTATACCAAGTCTGCCCCGTACGGCGAGGGGGAAGCTCTTTGGTGGGAGCAGTGGCAGAACAACTGGATCGCGGTCTGCACGGCGTCAGTTGCGGGCGCGTTTATGTTGCTCTATCCCGAATTGGTTCCAACCTGGCAGAATCGGTTTGATGCCGCCATGGAACAGTATTTGCAGGGATTCCGTGAGGATGGTATTTGTGAAGAGGGAAGCGCTTACTGGGATTACGGATTTGGATTTTTTGTGGTTTACGCAGATATGGTACGCGATTTCAGCAACGGAGAGATTGATTATTTCAAGCGCGAAAAGGTGAAAACAATCGCTATGTTTTTGCAAAAGATGTTCTTGACCGAAAACTGTGGTGTCAGCTTTGCAGACTCCGGTTCCAAGCTGCTGTATCGGCTGGGTACAGCGCACTATTTAAAAAACGAGTATCCGGATGATGTCGTCGTGTATTCTCCAAAGTATTCGCAACGCTATGATGGCTGCGGCCGTTTTTGCCTGCATCTGCGATCGGCGCTTTGGTTGGATGAGAAGATATACAATTCGGGCGAGGCGTTCCCGTCCGCCGCGTATTATGCAAAGGAGACTCAATGGCTGGTCAAGCGTACCGTATCCTACGGCTTTGCCGCAAAGGGCGGAAACAATGGCGAATTTCACAACCATAATGACGTAGGTTCCTTCATTTTCGCCAAGAACGGACGTCAGCTGTTGGCAGATCTTGGCAGCGGAACCTACAGCAAACAGTACTTTTCGGCGGAACGCTACACCATCGCGGAGTGCTCCTCGCGTAGCCACAGTGTGCCGATCGTGAACGGTCAGCTCCAGCGCAACGGAAAGGAATACTGCGCTTGCAATACTTCCTTTGAGAATGAGGTCTTTTCCACCGATCTCGCCCAAGCGTACGGCTTGCCGCAACTGCGTTCGTTGCGGCGCTCCTTCCGCTTTGAAGAGGATGCTGTGATCCTGACCGATCAATTTGCATATGAGGAAGAGGGAACTTTAACCGAACGCTTTGTAACAACGCTGGCTCCACACATTGCCGGTGCGGGAAGACTTGAAATCGGAGACGCGCTGTTGACGTACGATCCGTCCTTCGGCACGCCATGCATCCATTCCGAATTGGGAAGCACCGGCAGAACCTATTATTGCATTGATTTTGAATTGGACAAAGGCGTGAGTACTTTTTCTATGCGTATGGAGTAAGCTTTTACTTCCGAATTATGCAAATAATGGAAAAAATGGAAATTAACTTCCAAAAATAGAGCCAATAAGGAGACTTTGTGTACCGTTTGAGGGTTTTGTGAAGATGTAGAAATTTTCGCTCCAAAAATGTGCAACTTGCACAAAAGCTTCACTCTGTTTTTTACACTTTTGATTTTTGAATCTCTCCGAAATTCGGTAAATAAAATTTACTCTTCTCAAAAAATGATTTTCAAGTCTAAAAACGGCGGGGCAAACTGCACAAAAATTCGGTTGCTCTGCTGTTTTTTTAATAAAATAAAGTAAATTAAATTTACTATCGCATTTATGATTGAAAGTGTGAAGAAAGTGTGAAGACGGATTTGTAAACTTTTTGAGAAGTTGTTTTGTCCGCCACATGAATTTTTGGACGAACATGGAGATTTTGAGAAGTGTTTTTTAAAACGGTTGCACTTGACAGAACGCAACTTTTGTGGTATGATATTTATATGTAAATATGGGGGAACTCTGCCCAATTTCCGACTGTCTGGGGGAGATTTCCGGGTATTCCGTTCGGTTTTTCGCAAAACACGGGTTGTTTTGCGGATGCCCGCACGGTTGCCCTGCCTTGCAAATGCGCCGTCAGGTGCGCGGATGGAAGGACAACTACATCAGACAGACGGAAAAGTCCTAAATTTTTGCAGGAGGAAATGCAAATGAGAAACAAGAATTTCACAAGATTCCTTTGTCTGCTTCTGGCAGTTATGTGTCTTGTGAGCAGTGCTGTCGTTGCTGTCGGTGCAGCCGGTGAAAGTACCCAAAGCAATCTTACAGACAAGTCGATCGAGGACTACAGGGAAACGATGGGAACAATTTCTTACGAGGAATACGAGGCGTTCTATTTCGGTAATGCCAAGACTCCTTCGAAAGAACTAAAGTTCTCAATGACGGATGACTGGACGTTTGAAAACGGCAACATCCGAATCGTTGGCTCCGGAGATTCGTCGTGGAAGATGACCGTTTATGCGTCGACCGTTTATGCAAATGCGGACGATGCGAAAAAAGCCGGCTATACCGATGCACAGATCGTCTCCGTAGGGGATGGCACCGATAAGGTACGCGTCATTGTTGAGTCTTACGATTCTTTAGATGCTGCCTTGGCTGCAAAGGATAGCGACGGTGTTGCAAAATACGATAAAGCCGATCTGGCTTATGTAACCACGGATTACGATGGCGTAAAGGCTCTTTATACGCCCAGTATCGGTTCCGTGACCTGGATGCTTGATTTGGGTTCTGAAGGAATTGATTTTGCGGCACTGTTCAATATCGGTTTGCGCTACTATCCAGTGGTTGCAAAGTCCTCAGCGATTGAGCGTGAGTTCTACATCAACGGCTCTGTTCCGTTCTCCGAAGCGCTTTCGTTGCAGTTGCCGAAGATTTGGTCCTCTTACGACCAAGGAAGCGTTGTAGGCGAAAAGGAATCCACCTTGAAGGAACTGAGAGCAACCTACACCTTGACGAACAACGATGATTTGAATGCGATCATTGCCGAGGCAGAAACCGCAGGCTTTGTGGCTGGCTCGACCTACACGGTCTCCGAGGATCAGAAGTCTGTTACCTTCGTCCGCCCGGAAGTGATCTACACGACCACGGATGATTTTATTGAAAAATACGGTTTGCGGTTCTTCTCCGTAGATATCAATAAAAATGAAATGCGTCCCACGCAGTTGCAGGATCCCGAATGGACCGAGTATATGCTGAGAGACAGCGAAGGCTTCACTTATAAATATGAGGCAATCAATGAGGAAACCAATGAAGTGGTTGCAACCTATGACAGCGAGTACTTCGGTTTCGTTTTGACTCCCGATGAAAATGGAATGGTTAGCATCACGCTGGACGGCGTCAACCAACCCATGGCGCTTTCCGAAATCACCTTGAAGCCCTATACTTCCGCAATCTCTTACGATGCTTACTATAATGCAATCTCGAAAGAGGTTGGTACCGATCAGGGTAAGAGCATTATCAAACTGGAAGCAGAAAACACCTCGCACACTTCTACCAATGTTGTTTACCCCATTGAGGATCGTGTTTCCGCATTCACCTCTCCCGCCGACACCACCAGAACCGTGCTGAACACCATTGGTACCGAAAAGTGGTCGACCGCAGGTCAGTGGGTTGAATACACCTTCTCGGTGGATTCCTCCGGATGGTACGACGTTTACAGCCGCTTTAAGCAGAGCTATCTGGAAGGTATGTACGTCAGCCGTACGCTTCAGATCTTTACCAATTATGCAAATGAAGACGCGTTCAAATCTGCGCACAACAGCACTGCAGGATACTACAACGGTTATCCCTTTGCAGAAGCTACTCAGCTCCGTTACGACTACGGAACCGATTGGCAGGTGACCAAACTCACCTCTGACGGCAATGACGTGAATGCTTCCTTCTATCAGATTTATTTCCGTGCGGGCGTGGAATACACCATCCGCTTGGAAGTAACGCTGGGTAGCATGAGTGAGTATATTCGCGAAATCGAATCCGTTTTGAACTCCTTGAACCAGGCGTACCTTGATATTATCAAGCTGACCGGTGCAGATCCTGATACCTACAGTGATTACAGCTTCTCGCGTATCCTTCCTGATACCTTGAACGATATGGTTAACGGTAAGCAGAGATTGACGGCACTCTCCACTTATCTGCGCGATACCGCAGGCGTTGCATCTACCTACACCGGTGTATGTGACAAGCTGGCAGCGCTGATCGGTAACATGGTGCAAAACGGCGGTGAGCCGATTGCAAAGAATTTGGAGACTTATAAGAGCTACGTCGGTTCTCTTGGTACCTTCCTGACCGACGCAAAGACGCAGCCGTTGCAGCTGGACTACATTATGATTCAGCCCGCAACTGCAGAGGCTCCCAAGGCAACGCCGAACTTCTTCCAGGCGTTTTGGCACGAGCTGAACAGCTTTATCCAAAGCTTCTTCCGTGACTACAACAGCATGGGCGCAAATGTTGATAACTCCAACGTGAGCGGTGCAGTTGAGGTTTGGGTTCCTTACGGACGTGACCAGGCAAACGTGATTCGTAACCTTGCAACCAATGGCTTTACGCAGGATTCCGGTATTCCCGTAAACTTGAAGCTTGTTTCCGGCGGTACGCTGTTGCCCTCTATTCTTGCACAAATGGGCCCCGATGTTTATCTTGGCTTGGATGAAAACACCGTTATCAACTACGCAATTCGCGGCGCTTTGATGCCGATTGAAGATATGGAAGACTTTGACACCGCACTGGATAGCTTCAACTATTCGGCAGTTCAGGTCTTGGGTATCGCAGACGCTGACAACGAGATGCACTACTACGGTTTGCCCGAAACGCAATCCTTCTCGATGATGTTTGTTCGTCTTGACGTTCTTGCAGATGTCGGTATCGAAATTCCCAAAACTTGGGATGAGCTCTACATTGCACAATCCGAGCTGCAATCCAAAAACATGGAGATTGGTGTCAGCACCGACTTCCAGATGTTCTTGTATCAAATGGGCGGTAGCTTTTGGGCTGACGGAGGTATGAGAATCAACCTCGACTCCGAAGAAGGCCTTGCATCCTTTGAAAAAATGTGTAATATGTTTACACAGTATTCTTTCCCCTATCAGTACGACGGTGCAAACCGCTTCAGAACCGGTGAAATGCCGATCATCATCGCAAACTATACCGGTCTCTATAACCAGTTAAAGGTTTTCGCAACCGAGCTGGAAGGTAGCTGGGCGTTTGTTCCGGTTCCCGGTTGGAAAGTTAAAAATGAAGACGGTACTACTACCATTCAAAATTACTCCATGTCCCAAGTCAATGCGGTGGTTATGATTTCCGGAACCGAAAACACCGGAGACGCATGGAAGTTTATGAAGTGGTATACGGGAGCCGAGGCACAGGCTGATTACGCAAACGAAATGGTTGCGATCATCGGTGATTCCGCAAAGCACAACACCGCAAACCGTTATGCGCTGGCCGAGATGCCTTGGACATATGATGAGTATACGGAATTGAGCAAACAGTTTGACAATGTGCTTGCAGTTGAAAACTATCCCGGTAACTATTTCATCGGTCGTTATACCAACTTTGCATTCCTTTCTGCATATAACGATGGCGCAGATCCCACGACCGAGCTGTTGAACTACATCAACACCATTAACACCGAGATCACCCGTAAGCGTGAAGAATTCGGCTTGGAAACTCTGGAGTTGGGACAGACCCTGGCAGAGAAGAGAGCAGGACAGGCAACCGAAGCACTCAAGCTCCTCACCTCTTCCTACAATTATAGCCGATATGAGGAAGCTTACGACAGTGCAATGTACGGTATTGTAAACATGGATCGAAAGAACGTTTCTCTCGAAAGCAAAACCAACTCGCTCTATGCAGCAGCAGATATTCTGGAAGAAATTTTGCTGGAAGAGAAGTGGGATGGCAAAGAGACCGAGTACGAAACCGTGAGCGGTGATGTGAAGATGGTTCCTTCCTATTATAAAAATATCTCGAAGCAGACCATGGAAAGAGATGACGGCGGTTATGAGATCAGCTCCCTGAACGAACAGCAACTGCTTTACTTCATCGCGGAAGTGCTGAGAGATGTAGCGGACGCGCTCATTTCTTACGAGCCCATTATTTAACTACGTAAGGAGAAAGATCAAATGGCAAAACAATCGGCAGAATATAAAGCGGTTGCCAGAAAAGATATGACATACCGTCAATGGATTTGGAAAGAGATGAAACGCAACTGGGTCGCCTATCTTTTGATCCTCCCATACGTTTTGATCTTTACGGCATTCACCATTCTTCCCGTCCTTCTTTCCGTTGTCCTTAGTTTTACAAACTTTAATATGTTGCAGATTCCGGATATCGTTTGGCTGGATAACTATATCAATCTGTTCTTTGCAGACGATATCTTCCTGACTGCATGTACCAACACCTTGATCTTTGCGGGTATCGTAGGACCTGCATCCTACCTGATGTCCTTCTTGGTGGCTTGGTTTATCAACGAGCTTTCCCCGAAGGTTCGTGCAATCGTTACCTTGATCTTCTATGCACCGTCCATTTCCGGTCAGGTGTATCTGATTTGGGGTACACTCTTCTCGGCTGACTCTTACGGTTGGGTCAACTCCTTCCTGATGGAAACGGGTATTAAAACCGAGCCGATCGCATTCTTTAAGGATGCGGACTACGTCATGCCTCTGTGTATCATCGTTGCACTTTGGACCTCGCTTGGTACTTCTTTCCTGTCCTTTATCGCAGGTTTGCAGGGCGTTGACCGCTCGATGTACGAGGCAGGCGCCGTTGACGGTGTAAAGAACCGTTGGCAGGAGTTGTGGTATATCACACTTCCCAGTATGAAGCCGCAGTTGATGTTCGGTGCAATCATGGCAATCACGGGTGCATTCGGCTTTGGCGGCATCGTTACGGCGCTTTGCGGATTCCCGTCTGTGGACTACGCGGGGCACACGATTATGCACCACTTGGAGGACTACGGCGGTCAGCGATACGAAACCGGTTATGCATCGGCAATCGCAACGGTCTTGTTCCTGATCATGATCCTTGCGAATATGCTCGTTAAGAAAATCATCTCAAAGGTAGGGTCGTAATATGGCAAGATTAAGAACAAGAAAACATAAAGTCGTATTATCCCGTTCCGTGGGAGGAGATGCCGGCATTACCGTCATTCTGGTTTTGCTTGGTATATTCATGGTACTGCCAATGGTTTATGTCATTTCGCAGTCCCTCAAGCCTCTGGATGAGTTGTGGATGTATCCGCCGCGATTTTTGGCGCAAAGCCCCACCATTGATAACTACCGCGATCTGTTCACTTTGATGAACGACTCGTGGGTTCCGTTCTCCCGTTACATCTTCAACACGGTCTTCAATTCGGTTGTAGGTACCCTAGGTCACTTGTTCATTGCATCCATGTGTGCTTACGCCCTGGCAAAGATCAAGTTCCCGGGAGGCAAGTTTATCTTCTCAACGATCAGAACGTCCTTGATGTTCCACTCCACCGTTACCAGTATCACCAGCTTTATCCTGATGAGTGCCTTGAACATGATTGATACCTACTGGGCAGTTATCGTACCTGCTTGGGGCTACACCCTCGGCTTGTACTTGATGAAGCAGTTTATGGACACGCACGTGCCGGATACGGTTTTGGAGAGTGCACGTTTGGATGGTGCGAGTGAGCTGCGTACCTATTGGACCATTGCTATGCCCATGGTAAAACCCGCGTGGTTGACGCTGATCATCTATTCGTTCCAGAGCTTGTGGAACGCAGGCTCGTCCATCTACATCTATTCCGAGCAGTTGAAATCCTTCAACTACGCAATCGGTCAGATCACCGCAGGCGGTATCAAGCGTGCCGGTGCATCTGCAGCCGCTACGGTTTTGATGATGTTGGTTCCGATTCTCATGTTTGTTATTACGCAGTCGAACATCGTGGAAACGATGGGATCCAGCGGTATGAAAGATTAAGGGGGATAATATGAAAAGAATTACATCTATATTGCTGGTGATATTGTCTCTTACATTGATCATCCCTATGGCTATCATCGGTACTAGCGCATCCTCTGCATACCAGACCTACACCTACGATGTGGATGGCTTCTCGCTTTACTCTCCGGATGCATACTCTGCAGAAAAAACGGTGGACTATCTGGCGATGAACATGACTAAAAACTTTAGTTCTCCCAGCGATATCGTCACCGACAGTGAGGAAAAAATTTACATTGCTGATACCGGCAACAATCGTATCGTGGTTCTGAACCGTTTTGCCGAATATGATTTTGAAATTTCCGAATTTATTAACGGCGCCGGTAACAACGATGTCTTGTCCGGTCCCAAGGGTGTATTCGTTACCGATGAATCTATTTGGGTCTGCGACACCGGCAAGAACCGTTTGGTCGAATTCGATAAGGAAGGAAACTTCAAACAGATTATCGGTCAGCCTGAGAGCCAGCTCTTCGGCGAAAACGCAACCTACACCCCTATTTCGATGGCGGTGGACCAATACGGCAGAATTTACGTTGCATCCTCTACGACAACCGATGGTTTGATCGTTATGGACGCATCCGGCGAGTTTGTCGGATTTATCGGTGCACAGCCCATCACGATTTCCGCATGGGAGATCATTTGGAGAAACTTCCAGACCGAAGAACAAAAGCTTACCTCTTTGTACGAGGCGGCCAACTATAACAGCGTTGCTATCACCGAAGAGGGCTTTATTTACGCTACGACCTCGTCCATTGACGAGAGTACCGTAAAGAGCGCAATCACCGGGCGTAAAAAAGAGGGCAAAAATATGCCCGTCAAATTGCTTAACCCCTCCGGTGATGAGATCATGAGACGTAATGGCTTCTGGCCTCCTGCAGGTGAGGTTGCTTTGAACAATATTATGTCCGACAATGAAAATGCAGGCCGTCCTTCCGTCATCGGTGATGTGGCAGTTGGTCCTGAAAAGACTTGGTCAATTATCGACACCCTGCGCAACAAGATTTACACATACGATTTCAACGGTAACCTGCTGTTTGCTTTCGGTGACAGCGGTACGATGTTGGGAAGCGTTTCCAAGATCACCTCGATCGCATATCAGAACGACCGAATCCTGATTTTGGATGCACAGAACAATAACATCGTTGTTTATGAGCGTACCGAGTACGGTGATCTTTTGTTGGATGCCATCGCTGCAGAAAACGATTTGGACTTTGCCTACGCAATTGAGTGCTGGGAAAAGGTTCTGCAAAGAAACACCAACTTCGATGCAGCATACGTTGGTATCGGTAACGCATATTATCGCAGCGCAAATTACGAGGAAGCTTTGGCGTACTATGAGGCAGCTTACGATACCTCCAACTGGTCCGAATCCTTCCAGATGGTTCGTAAAGAGTGGATGTCCGACTGGTTCCTTGTTATCGTCATTGTAATCATTGCTCTCTGCATTCTGCTCGGCAAGTTCTTCGGTTGGGCTGCAAAGGTCAACAAGCGCGTCGCAACCGACGGTAAAGCAAGAAAGACCTTTGGTCAAGAGCTCTTGTATGGCTTCTATGTAATCTTCCATCCGTTTGACGGTTTCTACGATTTGAAGCACGAGCATCGCGGATCAGTCAGAGCTGCATTGGTATTCTTGGCTGCAACAATTGTTGCTTTCTACTATCAGTCAATCGGCCAAGGCTATGTTATGAATCCGTACAAAACAACCGGTTCAATTTTCATACAGTTGATTTCGGTTTTGCTACCGTTGCTTCTGTTCGTCATCGGTAACTGGTGTTTGACCACCTTGTTTGAGGGTGAGGGAAGCTTTAAGGATATCTTTGTTGCAACCTGCTATTCGTTGCTTCCCGTCGTCCTTCTGGTTATCCCCGCAACAATTCTTTCCAACTTCGTAACCTCCACCGAGGCGAGTCTCGTTTCGATGATTACGGTTATCGCATTCATCTGGGTTGGTTTGCTCTTGTTCTCGGGTACGATGATCACACACGACTATTCGATCTTCAAGAATTTGATCACAATCATTGGTACGGTTGTTGCAATGGCATGTATTGTATTTGTGGTACTGCTGTTCAGTATGCTGCTTTCCAAGCTGGTCGGTCTTGTTACGAACATAGTCACCGAAATTCAGTATCGCTTCTAATGACAGACAGGAGGTTTTGAAATGAATTTGTTTAAACGTATATTTTCGACGCTCTTAGCTGTCATCATGATGGTCACCGCAATGTCGAGCCTTGCTTCGTTGGAGGTCAGCGCGGCAGAAACCAGCACTGCGGTCGAAGAATTTGAAATTGATGATTATATTACGCACGTATATAATAATCCCGATGAGAAATTGGCAAGCATGGGAGACCCTATGCTGGTTCGCGACGGATATGCTTTGTACGTAGATAAGAAGAGTGGTGAGGTTGCTCTCCGTGATACCACAAGCGGTAACATCCTCTTCTCCAATCCTTACGATGTCGCAAGTTCCGCCGGCGCCGAGGCAACTAAAGGCGAAATCCTTTCTCAGATTATCATTCAATATCTGGATAACGGTCAGCTTAAGTCTATCAACAGTTATAAGGATGCTGCACTGAACGATCAGATTTCTGTACAGAAAATCAAGAACGGTATTCGCGTGGAATACACCATCGGTAACGAAAACGGTAGAAAGCTGGTTCCGAAGAGACTTTTGAGCACAAGCTTTGAAACCTATATCAAAGCACCGATTCTGGCAGCCTATGAAGATGGCGAAATTGATGAATATTCGTATGAAAAGTTGGTAGGTAAGAACGGTATTTTCTGGACCGACCGTTGTGTAAACGACATGGCAAGTTCCTATCAAAAAGCAATCCTGATCACTGAATATCCAATTTGCGGCGAGATCTACGGTTACGATGATAAGGGCGAGGCTCTGTATAATCGTTTGTACGTCTTCAACGAGGACTTGGTCAGCCAATCCGACTTGCTCTGGTGTGAAACTATGATCAAGTTGTACTGTACGGATTATTCCTTTGAGCAGATGGACGCAGACCACGAGGAATGCGGCTATGTTGCCGAGGATGAGCAATACCCCGTATTCAAGCTGGCGTTGGAGTACACGGTGGATGAAAACGGCTTGTCCGTTCGTCTCCCTTGTAACGGGTTGCGTTACGATATGTCTGCCTATACTTTGGAGAATATCAGTGTTCTGCCGTATATGGGCGCCGGCAACAGTAACAACGCAGGGTATGAGTATACTTACGAGGATGAGAACGGCAAAAAAGTGACTGCCACTACGATCGGATATAACTTCTTCCCGGACGGTTCCGGATCTTTGTTCGATCACGAAATGTTGGCAGGCTCTACCACCGATATCAACGCTCCCGTTTATGGCTTGGATTATGCACTGAACACTATCGCTGATATCAAGTATCAAAAGAACGTTCGTTATCCCGTTTACGGTGTGGTTTCCAGTGAGGTTTTCTACGAGTATATTTATACGACCAAAGATGATCCCAGTACTTATGTTACCGCACAGGTTTCCAACACGGTTATGACACCGGATGAGATTGAAGCAAAGCTGAAGACGGACGGTTCCACGCTGATTTCTACCAGCGTAGATGAAACGATCCGCGTTTACCAGAGAGGTTTCGTTGCAATCATGGAAGAGGGCGAGTCTTTGGCAAAGATCCGTACGTATCACGCCGGTACCGCCAGTGATTATCAAACGGTAATGAATCAGTATAACCCGAAGCCGAAGGATTCTTATGATCTGTCTGATGCAATCTCGGTTGCAAGTAGCGGTGCGATGACGGTCGTTTCGGATCGAAAGTATACTGGTAGCATTACTCTCCGTTACATCATGCTGTGTGATGAGCAAATCGCAGAGGAAACCAAAGAGACCGCAGAAAACTATACCCCCTACGCTACCTCGTGGCTTGGTATGGCAGAGGCTTACCGTGATTATCTCTGCGCAACGGGCACTTTGACCCAGTTGACCGATGCAGATGTGGAAGAGGATATCCCGCTTTATCTGGAAGTGTTCGGCGCTATGGAAACGCTAACGACCATTGCCACCATTCCGGTAAGCGTGATGACTCCTTTGACCACGTTTGATAATATTTCCGCTATGTACACGCAGCTTGCCGATCTTGGCGTCAAGAACATCAATTTCAAGATGACCGGTTTTGCTAATGGCGGCATGTATTATACGGTTCCTTATAATTTGAATTGGGAAGATGCCGTAGGCGGTAAGAGCGGATTCATTGATCTGGTAAATGAGGCAAATGCCCTCAACGCTGAGAAAAATGGCAAGCACATGGGTCTGTATCCTGATTTTGACTTTGCATACATTCAAAACTCAGCCTTCTTTGACGGACTAAGCTTAAGAGATGACGCGGTTAAGACTATTGACAACCGTTATACCTCTTACCGTTCCTACAGCGCAACCGAGCAGGCGTATGTAAGCTTCTATCAGTTGGCAATTTCGCCTTCCCGTTACAGCAAGTTCTATACCAAGCTGTTGAGCAATTACACACAGTATGGTTTGCCTTCAATGTCGGTTGCATCGCTCGGTAACTCGCTGAACTCCGATTTTGATGAAGAAGATCCTTACAATCGTGAGGATAGCAAAGGCTTTACCAAAGAAACGCTGGCAGCTTTGAAGAATGCCGATGGTAACAATGGCTACAGTTTGATGACCGATGGCGGCAATGCTTATACTTGGGCATATGTTGACCACATTCTGAACGTGGATCTGGACTCCAGCCGCTATCTGAAATCTAGTGCATCCGTTCCGTTTATCGGCGCGGTGCTGCACGGATATGTTCAGTTCGCAGGCGCTGCACTGAACGAAGAAGGAAACATCGATTACGCAATGTTGAGAGCTCTTGAAAACGGTTCCAGCATTTACTTCATCCTTTCGTATCAGAACACCGAAGAGTTGAAGCAGGACTATTACTTGAACCAGAATTATTCGGTTCGTTACGATATCTGGATCGAAGACGTTGCAGCATATTACGATGAGTTGAATCAGCTTTTGAAGGATGTTCAGACTAAAGTGATGATTGACCACCAGTTCTTGGTTGGCGAGCGTGTGCTTGATTTGGATGAACTGGAAGAAGACATTTTGGCTAAGCTTGAAGGCGCAATCAATGCTGAGTCGCAGATTCAAAAAGATCTGGAAACCGAGGATTTGATCACCGTTGCCGATGCATGGGCTGTGGCTTACAATGCAGAATCTACGATGACCTCCATTCTCCAGGAAATGAAGAATCTGAACACCAAGGCTCTGGCAAACAGAACCGCATTGATCAACAACAGTAATCTTCAATCCGCAGTAGAAGGTGTTCTGTCGATTTTGACCACGATGGAAACCATGGAAAACGGAGATCTGTTGGTGGCAGCTGAAAAGCAGCTTGATTTGGATGAACTGCTCGCAATCGAGGTTCCTACCGCAGAAGAGAGAGCCGAGATCGAAACCTTGACTGCTGAAATCAAAGCCATCAACGATGACTACGGTAACCAACAAAACCTGCTGGCTGACGCTTACTCACTGTTGAAAAACAAACTCAACACCATCAAATCCAGTACGTTGAATTTGACGCAGATTTCTTACGATATGAAGGATCTCTACGAGCAGGCAAAAGCATTGGTTGAAAATGTAAAGACCGCAATCGAAATCGTTCAAACCACATCCGTTTACAACGATGATGGAAATGACGAAAACGGTAGCGAAGAGGCAATTCGTATCAATCTGTTGAATTTGATGAGGGAGTTCCTGGTTGTCGCACAGAACTATTTGGGCGAAGAGAATTCCACAAACATCAACACAGTTTCGTATCAGTATTACCAGTACAATAAGACAACCGGTGCTAACGGATTCCTGAATCCCGATAGCCAGGTATACGCACTGGATTCCGGATGCGGCGTTATCAACCGTTACTTCACCGAGTACTTCGAAAACGGTGCTGCGTTTGCAAAGTATCAAAGATTCCAAGAGGCTGTTCTCACCGAGTGTGCAAGCGAGCTCTTTACCAAAGAGTCCATCCTGGCACAGGTTGATACCGGTGCAGATGACAATTTGAACGATAACAATGCAACGTCAGATGACACTTACGTAGTTGATAACAATCAAATCGTTTTGGTTGTTTACGGTGACCGTGATCCCGAAACGCACGAAAAGACCCCGACCAAGGGCTTTATCCTGAACTACAATAACTTTGCAGTTCGCGTAACCTATAACGGAATCACTTATACCATCCCCAGCGGTGGATATATCGTGATTTCCGACTTTAACGATTGAGAAAGGGAGGTTCAATACAATGACAAATGATGTAGAGATGAAAAAATCCGCACCGAAAAAAAGAAAAAAGATTGCTTCCCTTGATCGTCGTAAGGCGCGAGCAGGTTGGTTCTTCATCCTCCCGTTCTTGATTGGATTTGTTTTGGTTTATCTTCCAATGATTTTCCAGTCCATCCAGCTTAGTTTTAGCACTATGCTGGTAGGCGGTACCGACACCTCGTTGAAGTTAACTTGGGTTGGCATTCAGAACTACCAAGAAGCGCTGTTTGTCGATGCAAAATTCGTACAAACCTTGCTCTCCGGTCTTGGAAATTTGGCATTTGAGGTTCCCGCAATTTTGATCTTCTCACTCTTTATGGCAGTGATGCTGAACCAGAAGATGGCGGGAAGAGCAGTGTTCCGTTCAATCTTCTTTATTCCGGTTATTCTTTCCACCGGTATTATGGAGACGATTGCCTCTGCAGACGTTTTGAACGACTACATGGACAGTAGCGAGGGTATCGACGACGGTTCCGGACAGAGTACTTCCGACCAGCTGGTTTCCGCAATGGATTTTACCGTACTCTTTGCCAATATGAAGGTCGGTACCGAGTTGATTGAGTATGTTGTAACCGCACTGAACAATATCTACGGTATCG
>JAFTLZ010000100.1 GCA_017452665.1 Clostridia bacterium | reverse complement strand
ATGGAAGAGGAAATCCTCTTCTCCAATCTCGCTTTTTGCCTCTTTTTCGCTCTTTTTTCAAAATATCTTCTCTTCCTTACAGAAAAGCGTTCACGCCTCAGCTTTTCCCTTGGTGTGAACGCTTTTCGTCTACAGTCTGCCCCCGCCTATGCGGGGGAATTATGATTACCGGTTGGTACGGTTCAATTTGCAAAGCGGAACCAATCGATGTCAGCGTAAAAGGCATCGCTTCCTGCAAGAGCAGTGAAGGCAAGATAAATTGCGCTGGGATCAGCATCGGTATCGCGGCAATCCAGGGTGATCTCATGCCATTGTCCGTCGTTGAGAAGGGAAACGGTTGCAAGGATCTTATCTCCCACACCGGTTTCGTACACGGTAACCGTACCGCCCGTGGTGGAGCGCACGCGCACAGTAATCTCCTTTTTATCCTCCGCTAGGATGGACGCAAAGCCCAGATACGAGTCGCTTGCCGTGGTGCTTGCAACGCCGTCTGCAAAGCTGAAGCCCCTTTGTACGTTGGCTTTTTCAGCCTTGATCTTTTCCAAACCGTTTACCGTGTTGTCGTTTTTCGGGAGAGACGCGGAAAGCGTGGCATCTGCCGTTTTTTGCGTTAGATCGTATTCTTTCATCTCTGCCTCTTTCGGCTCTACCAGCACGGTGGCGTTGACGGTCAAAACCGTTTTTTCGGCAGTATCCGGGAATTTGACGCACAGCGTTGTGCCATCCAAATAGCATCCGGTTGCCAGCTCACCGTAAGTAGTGGCGTCGGCGGCAACCGTCAGCTCCGTGTCGTTCAGGGTCACGCTGTCAATTCCGCCGATGTTGTGGATCGTCAAATCGTAGGAGCGCTCGCCGGGTGTATAAACGTCGGGATTGTGATCCACGCGTGCGTCAACGGTCAATGTCACGCGGTTGCCGATCTGTTCGCAGGTGTAAGCCGTGGTGGAATAGGCGTTTTCGGTCTGATATTTGCGGCTGGTACCATCATCCTCGTAAAGCGTGTAGGTGGAAGTGCCCTTCGGGTAAATGTCCAGCGTCAAGGGGCTGAGCGGATGCTCATCGGCATAATTGACGGCGGGACCCATCGGAACGATCGCGCCCGCTTTGACGAATACGGGAATCTCATCCAATGCGACCGAAAGGGTTACGGTCTTGCCGTTTTTGCCACCCTCGTAGCGTTCGCCGGTGTAGTAGTGATACCAGGTGGTGTTCGGCGGGAACCACACCGTTACGGCGGTGTCCGAGGCCTTGGTTGCGGGGGCAACGAGGAACCAATCGCCAAGGTAGTATTGCTTGTTCAAATTCCAAGCATCCGGATTGGTTTGGCTGCCGTCCTCCAGGAGCATTGCACGCATGATCGGTACGCCCGTGCGGTAGCCCTGCCACATGGAGGTGTAAAGATACGGGTAAAGGGAATAGCGGATCTGCAAATTTTTCTTCAGCGTTTTCTGCGCGGTTCCGTCAAAGCTCCAAGGCTCGCGGCCGTCGTGACCGTGTGTGCGCATCACCGCGCTCCAAGCGCCGAATTCCGCTGTCCAGCGCGTGTAAAGTGCGTCGGAGGGACGGGTCTTAAAGCCGCCGAGGTCGCAGGAGGTTGCCCAGTAGCCGACCAATCCCGTGTCGATGGCAAAGCCGATCTGATAAGCCAGATCCGATTCGCTGGCATCGGTGTCTCCCGACCACGCCGTTGCGTAATGCTGCCCGGCATAGTTGCCGCGCGTTACAAACATCGGGCGGGATGCGTCGGTGTATTGCTTCCATGCTTCATATGCGCCCTTGGCTGCAAATACGGGTGCCGTATTGGAGCCAAGCACGTCAAACTCGTCCGGCCAGAACCAATCGCCGTATCCGGTGGTGATCACGCTGTCCATATAGGACTGTACCCAGGTTTTTTGATATTCGTCAAGGTGGAGCTTATCTCCGTCGGATGCTTCGGGCGTTCCCGCATTGTTATGTAAACCAACGTGGAAGCCCAGTTCTCTTGCTTCCGCAAACATCGCGGCAATGTCGGGGAACTTTTTGGTGTCGTTGCTCCACATCTGGTTGCCCCACTTTTGTCCCGCGCTGTGGTTGGGTTCGGTTACGTTCACGTCTCCGCGCCAGCCGTAGTCAAATACGTAGCAATCGCAAGGATATCCCTCGTTGCGCAGGCGGTGAATCCATTCCAAAAATTCTGCCTGCGTTGCATTGTCGTTGCCGTATTTGGAGAGCATAAAGCCCAAAGCCCATTTGCCGTACAGCTCCATGCGCCCCGTCAGCTCGGCGTACTCGTTGAGAATGGTCTTAAAATCCGGACCGTACAGAAAGACGTAATCCAGATATCCCTCGGTTTCAAAGCCGCCGCCCGCCTTGAAAAAGGTGGTATTTTGGCTGATGGTATTTAAAAAGATTCCGTAGCCCACTGAGCTCATAAAGAAGGGGGCAATCACGCGTCCGTGCGACATGGTAAATTCGGTAAAGTCCTGATTGTAGCGGTTGAGATTGTCACGTCTGCCGTGGTCGCCCGAACCAAACCCGAAAATACCGCCCGCATTGCGCGTTCCTTCCTGCTTTTTGATGCCCACGGTAGTTCCGTTTTGATAAACGGTTCCGCTGTCACCGCTTAGCAGGTTTCCGTTCAGATCGTACATTGCAATTTGGAACGGCACTTTTTGAATCCGCAACTCCATAGCCTCGGTGCGGATGGTTGCCTCGCCCTCGGTTTCGGTAAAGGCGTGCTTGACCGGGGCATACGCTTGTTCTTGCATCATGTAGTATTCGGGATCCTTGGGGCGGTAGCCGTCCGCTCCGTCAAAGGAATACCGAACTCGTACCGTGCGCGGAGTGCAAAGCTCCACACAAGCCTGCTTGTTGCCATCGTTGAATAAGTACATATTGGTCTCTCCTTGCTTTATGCTTTTGTAGATGGTGAAAAACTGTCTGCTTGTATTATAACAGATAATTTATGACCATAGTGTAAATTCTTTCAAAATCCGCTCCTTTCCGATGTAAGATGTCAATCCTGTTAAGAACGATATCAAACTACTTCAATTCACTCCCGTTTTTTTGTTGATCTCTCAAAACGATTTTTTGAAAAAATGACAAAAAAGCGATGTGAAAGCCACGGAATTTTGAACAAATAGAGGCGCCGTTTTTTTGATGCCATATATTGACAAAAAAAGAATTCTGTGATATAATTTTTTTATTAGCAAGGATGCGAAAAAACGATTCCGTTCGGATGAGTACGCAATTCCAAATATACGGAGGTATCATATGGAACTCAACTACAAGCGCCCCGATGGCATGGCGCGTATCAACACAAAAGAGCTGGCAGACGCATTTATCGAGGAACAGGTGAAGGAGCTGCAGGCACAAATCGGTGACAAAAAGGTTTTGCTGGCGCTTTCCGGCGGCGTGGATTCTTCGGTTGTTGCCGCACTTTTGATCAAAGCAATCGGCAAGCAGCTGGTTTGCGTACACGTCAACCACGGTCTGCTGCGCAAGGGCGAGCCGGAGCAGGTGGTAAAGGTGTTCCGCGATGAAATGAACGCAAACCTGGTATACGTGGATGCCGTTGACCGCTTTTTGGACAAGCTGGCAGGCGTTGCCGAGCCGGAAAAGAAGCGCAAGATCATCGGCGCGGAATTCATCCGTGTGTTTGAGGAAGAGGCACGCAAGCTGGACGGCATCGAATTTTTGGCGCAGGGAACCATTTATCCCGATATTCTGGAGAGCGACGGCGTCAAAGCGCATCACAATGTAGGTGGCTTGCCGGAGGATTTGCAATTTGAATTGGTCGAGCCCTTGCGCCTGCTGTATAAGGACGAGGTTCGTATGGTTGGTGACGCACTGGGACTTCCCGCAGGCATGGTCTACCGTCAGCCGTTCCCGGGCCCCGGTCTTGGCGTGCGTTGCCTGGGCGCCATTACGCGCGACCGTTTGGAGGCTGTGCGCGAGGCGGATGCGATCTTGCGCGAGGAATTTGCAAAGAACGGCTTGGAGGGCAAGGTTTGGCAGTATTTTGTCTCCATTCCCGACTTCAAGAGCGTGGGAGTCAAGGATGGCAAGCGGTACGAGGGCTGGCCTGCAATCATCCGCGCGGTGAACACCACCGATGCCATGAGCGCAACCGTCGAGGAGGTTCCTTACGCGCTGCTGCACCATATTACCAACCGCATTACCGCCGAGGTAGCAGGAGTCAACCGCGTCCTCTTTGACCTGACCCCGAAGCCCGTCGGAACGATTGAGTGGGAATAATACCAAAAATGGCGAAAAGCCTTGTGGCATAAGGACTTTCCCATTTCAAAACACCATCGTGGCAACGTTTTGGCAACATTCGTGTATTATTCATAAATAAAAAATTTGAGCTAACAGATTTCTGTTTGAAGTCTGTTAGCTCTTTTTGCGTTTATTGAACTTGTTATACTACTAATTCTTTATCTAAATACCCATCTTCGCACATTCTTTTATACCATCCATAACTATCAAACTTATTATGGAGTTTTAAAGAATCTGTATAATCGATACCCATAATCAAAACCATCATTCTTACTGCGTGTAAAAAACTTTCGTATCCTTCATAGGTGGGATTGTTAGAAAGTTCTCTGATAGTTGATCTTGATACTATCGGATTTACATTATACATTTGCGGATTACTAAAACATTTAACAATGTTAATATTGTTTTCCATTACACGAT
>JAFTLZ010000099.1 GCA_017452665.1 Clostridia bacterium | reverse complement strand
GACAATACCTTCAGCTGCGAGGTGTTTACCCCGCAAATTTCCACTTTGTTATAGTACATATTCCTTGCAACCCCGTTTCGTTTTTCAAGGAAAGTATTGCCGTACCATAGCAAAACTTATTCAAACCATTATATGGCAACTGTACTGTGCTATCAAGGCATTTCTAACCGTTCCACCAACAGCACGCTGAAAGCGGTGATCACGGCAGGGAAGAACAAATATCCCACCGTTGACGAATAGTACGAAATGGCATACGCCGGGTTGATCTCCCGCTGTTGCAAATAGGAGAGCAGAAAAATCACCGCAGAGAGCAACAGCAATGGTAGCTCGATATGTAAAATCAGACGCGCGGCCCTGCACGGCAGACGAATATTTCTAAGCTTCATAGTTTCCTCCTTGTTTTATACACGTTCAAGGCGTTTTTGAATATTTATTCAAAAGCAAGCCCTGTTCACCTACTATTATATCATATAGGAAGATTATTTTCCATGCACAATATCTTCCAATCCGTGTGTATACTGTATAACCTGCTTTATTCGGTAAATAAATCATGAATTTTTTGTAAAAACCGGAATACTTTACTGCCTCGTATGCATATATATGAAATGCGGAACCGTGCACATTCGAGAAAAACGGTCTTTTCTTTGCGCATTTTTTACAAAAAGCGTAATATTTCGTTTGGATTTGACACGGTTTAAAATATGGTATAATATTACAAGCAGTCAAAACAGGTACTGCCAAAGGAGGCAAAGCATGAAACATGAAGCAACGGGGGCAGAGGCAATCTCTCTGCAGGAGGATCACGTCTATTTCGGCGGAATGAATTTAACCTATCGCTTGCTGATGACAACAGGGGCAAGGATACATCGGTTTCGGATTCGCGTGGTCAAGGACGGAGAGTTTGGCGAGGGCGATGCAGGATGCGATCTGTTTCGCGCCATGGGATACTATCAGCGCATCGTCGAGGGCACGGTGACGCCGTGTACGCTGGAGGCGGTTTTGCACGATTTGCAATATGCGTGAAAAAATGTGAAAAAGGACTTTACTTTTTTGAGGTTTTATGGTATACTAAAATCAGTAGAATTTGGAAAAATATTCCGATGAAAGGAAAGTCATTAAAATGAAGTGTCCCGGATGTGGATTCCCCAAAAGTGAAGTCATTGATTCCCGCCCCACCGTGGAGGGCAACAGCATTCGCAGACGCCGTGAGTGTCCTGCCTGCCAAAAGCGGTTTACCACCTTCGAGATTATCGAAACAGTGCAGATCATCGTCATCAAGAAAAACGGCGATAAGGAGCTGTTTGATAAGCAAAAGCTGCTGGCGGGCGTGCTCAAAGCAACGCAAAAACGTCCCGTGGACGCAATTGCGCTGGTAAACGAGATTGAGACCGAGTTGCAAAACACGTTGCGGCAGGAGGTTTCCTCCACCGAGCTTGGCGAGCTCGTGATGCGCAAGCTGAAGGATCGCGACGAGGTGGCATACGTGCGCTTTGCCTCGGTATACCGTGAGTTCAAGGACATCGACACCTTCCTGCAGGAGTTGCAGGAGCTGAAAGAGCGCTCCGATTTTAACCGCACATAACTCCACGCCACAAATCGCGGTGAAAAGATGCGCGTCGCCTCTTTCCCAACCGCAAAGGGCACCTACCTGCTTTCAGATAGGTGCCTTTCGCTTTTTGGCACAATTCGAGACGGTATTTTATATTTTTTCAAATTTACCGAACCTTTCCGAAAATCTGCGACTTTATAGGTGAAAGCTTTCAAAAAGAGGGTACCGTATATGCAAAATGAGAAAATTGAAAATCAAATAGAGTTTTTGCTGTCGGCAGCTCTGCAAAAATGCGGAAATCTTCACGACGCCGAGGATCTGACGCAAGAAACCTTGCTTACTGCGCTCTCCTATATGGCAAAGGGAAACGCGATCGGGCATATGCGCGCATGGCTTCTTACGGTTCTGGATCACAAGTGGAACGATTTTCTCCGTAAAAAATATCGGCAGCCCATTGTTGGGATCGGGGAGGACTTTGACCTTGTTGACGAAGATCAGACGCTTTTGGAGACCGAGAAACATGATGAGGCGGCACAGGTGCGCCAAGCGGTTGCATATCTTGCAAGAATTTATCGTGATGTCATCGTCCGTCACTATATGAACGGCGAGAGCGTTTCCGAGATTTCTACGGCACTCGGAATTCCTGAGGGAACCGTAAAAAGCAGACTGCACAGCGGCAGAGAACAGCTGAAGAAAGGAATTGAAAAGATGGAAACCTACTCAAAACAGAGCTATCAACCGATTACGTTGCATATTTCCAACAGCGGTAGCAATGGCAGAAACGGAGAGCCACAATCGCTTATTCAAAACGATCTGTTGGCACAGAACATCCTATGGGCAGCATATGAAAAACCGCTCCCCATAGAGGAGATCGCAAAAAACATCGGCACACCGACCGCATATGTGGAATCGGTGGTTGCTAAGCTTGTTGATGGGGAACTGATAAAGCAGATCGGGAATAAATACTATACCGATTTTATGATCTCCACGATTGCACAGCGGGAGCGGTATATTCCTGATCAAAAGCAATTTGTCAGTACGCATTTCAACTTGCTATGGCGTTCGATTGACAAAGGCTTGGAGGAGCTGCGAAAGCAGAGTTTTTATCGGCGCTGTACCTTTGATGAGAAAAACTCAATGGAATTGTATTTTGTGTTTCACTGTGTTGATCATGGTACCTACGGAATTTTCAACGAAATCTATCAAGCCAAACAAGATTTTCCGCTCCGGAAGGATGGCGGCAGATGGATCGCATTCGGATGCGTGTATTCGAATGATAAGGAGTCAAAGGAGCTTCTGATGCACGCATATAGCGGAGAACGGTGGACGATTTACGAACATTTTGCCAAAAGCAAAATTCTGCGTCAGCACGTGTACGGTGCCGACGGATTCCCTGATTATGCTTATTATCGTTCCCCCGATTACGATTTTTTGAAAGAAAGTGACAATATAGATGACATTATCACAAGGCTCCTGTATCTCATTCATACCGGAACCGCTCCCGAATCGGTTGGGTTTAATACAGAATACCTGAGGGCAATTCCGTGGTTGATCAAGTGCAAAATCCTTCGTGAGGAAGACGGAAAGCCGCGCGTTAATATCCCCATCCTGAATCAAGTTGAATTTGATCAACTATGTAAGATTATGACTGAAATGAAGCAGGAAATATTGAGAGATAAAGAGCTGCGGGATACCTTTGCCACCTTTTTAAAAGACAAAAAGCAAAAAATTCCTGCGCACCTCACTAGTGTGCCGTTGCAAAAACAGTATTGGTATGCCAATCATGCAGTATTGTTTGCAATGCTTCGTGAGGCGATCAAGCAAGGAAAACTGTACGACGGCAATTATGATGATGACAGCAACGGAGTCAACCAGCACCCATGCCCTATGTTTTTGGTCATCGAATAACGACGCCCCGCCGGGAGAAACCATAATGGCTTCTCCCGGCGGGGATAAACAGATTCAGATTAATGCCAAGCAGCCTCAGAGAGAATTTTCAACGCACAGCCGTCAATGTAGTCTGCCATTGCGTCCTTGGCTTTTTGCTCACTCTTCCCGGCGCAGTTCATGGATAACAGCGTGATGTTCCCGCGTGGATCCGGCTCAAAATAGGTCACTCCCGTGTTGGTAATCACAAGATTTCCCGGAGCACTCTCTTTCAAAAATTCCTTTTTACCTTCCACTGCGTATACCGCCGTGGCGGGATCCCAGGAGTGGCGTCCGTCTTTCGCCCACGGAAATTGGAAAAATGCCTTCGTCAGCGGTGTGCTTTCGCCGTAAAGCTCCATTTCCCGCTTACCTGTAATCATATCGGTTCCGGTCTCGGAAGGGAGCATAACGATCGGCACGGGACAATCCGCAAACATCTTTTTGGCAGAGGGAACGTCCCACTTGATGTTCCAATCCGCATCCCGCACGCCAAGTTCATCTTCTTGGAATTTTCCCGCCATCACAACCAGCTTGGCGCACTTTTCGTGTAGCAGAGAAATCCCGTCCAGCGGGCTGATCTCATCCGCAGGACTTTCCATCAGTGCGGCAAGGTTGGTAAATTGCCCCACGGCACAAATCACGCACTTGTCACGGCAGGATACCAGCGCACGGCGCAATACGGACACCGCCGTGGGAATGTCCTCGTAGTCGCTTTCCGCCGCAAATGAATCTGCCACACTCTTGCAGTAAAAATCCTCCAGGTCGGCACCCCCAACCATCCTTCCCATCGGGGGGAGTGCTTCACCAAAATAGCGGAAAAAGCTGCGCAACGCAGGAACACCTTCCGGAGCACGCAAGCAGTGCGTCACCGCCTTGATCTCCACGTTCAAATATTTCTGTGCGTAAATCAAATACGCCAGTGCCATCATGTCGTCGCAGTCCGAGCCTGCGTCGGTATCAAAAATCAGCTCCAACTTTTCCATTTTTCTATCATCTCCTGCAGATATCCATCCGTTTCCAATCGGATAAGACCATTATATCACGCCGCAAATGGATTGTCAATAGCGCCAAATGCTTTTTTTATTGTGGCAGATTATCCAAAAATGCCTCGCACTTTTACAGCAAATTGACGGGGAAGAATCGAAATTTTGTGTATGAGGAGCTTGATTTTGGGCAGAAAAAGCCCAAAAACGTGAGAAAATGGGAGCTTTTAGGGATCTAAATTAAAAAAATCAAAAAAATTCAAAAAAACACTTGACAATTCGCCAAGTCTGTGTTATAATATGCAGGCATGAAAAAATTACTATCACTATTTTTGGAGGAAACACTACAATGTCTACATTTATGCAGAAAAAAGAAAATGTAGTCCGCAAGTGGTATATTCTGGACGCAGCAGGTAAGCCCCTCGGCAAAACCGCTGTTGCAGCTGCAGATCTTCTGCGCGGCAAAAACGTTCCCGAGTTTACCCCCCATGTGGATTGCGGCAACTTCGTTATCGTCATCAACGCAGACAAGGCTGTTTTGACTGGTAAGAAGCTGGAGCAAAAGTATTACTATCATCATTCCGGCTATATCGGCGGAATGAAGTCTGTTCAGGCAAAGCTGATGATGGAAACCAAGCCCGAGCGCGCGATGGAAATCGCAATCAAGGGAATGCTTCCCAAGAACGCAATCGGCGCAAAGTCCTTCACCCGTCTGAAGGTATATGCCGGCGACGCTCATAAGCACGAGGCACAAAAGCCCGAAGCTTACGAGTTTTGATTGAGAGAAAGGAAGGACAAAACAGATGTATACAAGTTCTAAGCCCTATTTCTACGGCACCGGCAGAAGAAAGAAGTCCGTAGCTCGCGTACGCATCGTTCCCGGCACGGGCGCGATCACTATCAACAAGCGCGACATCGACGATTACTTCGGTCTTGAGACCTTGAAGCTGATCGTAAATCAGCCCTTTGGCGTAACCGGAACCGAAGGTAAGTTTGATATCATCGCTCTGGTCAACGGCGGCGGTATTTCCGGTCAGGCAGGCGCAATCCGTCACGGCTTGGCACGTGCACTCGTTGCAGCAGATCCGGAGTACAGACCCGCGCTCAAGGCAGCAGGTTTCCTGACCCG
>JAFTLZ010000098.1 GCA_017452665.1 Clostridia bacterium | reverse complement strand
TTTGCGTTTTTTGCCCGATTTGTATCCAAAATACAGATCAAAAAACATCAAAAGGGCAAAAATGACGGCGTTTAGCCGTCAAGCAAAAACGACGGGGGTGAGTACCAAATGCGACTTTTCGCATTTGACTCACCCCCTTTTTATTTGACAATTTTCATTTTTGTCCGTAATATGCATTCGCGCCGTGCTTGCGGAAATAATGCTTGTCGGCAAGCTCCTGCAAATTCTCCGGCATTGCATCCTCCTTGCACGGCAACAGCATTTACTTTTTAGTACAAGATTGGAATCAAAAGTAATCTGGTGGACCATTTTGTGGTGTAAGCATGGGAGCTACGTTACCGATGCACCAAAACGGTTGCGGGAACTATTGCTTGAAATAGCGAATAAACTTTCCCACACCGTCAGAAAACTGTTGAAAGAGGCATAATCATTCCTGTAATAAAATATAAAAATGCGTTGAAGCAGTAACGGCTTCAAAAATTCTGAAACGAGCAACCCGTAAAATCCGCAAGAGTGTAATCCGCAAGTGCTTTTATCTCCGCTTGCCTTTCCTCATGAATATCATAAACGGCGGCAGTGAAAAAGCCGTCCGTTTTTGCCGTTTTCAACGCGTGGTAAGCATCCTCAAACACGACCGTTTCTGCCTTTTCGGTACCAAGCCGCGCGAGCGCTTTTCGGTAAATATGCGGTTCTTCCTTCCCGTGTCCGACCTCGGCACAGCTGAAAATCTCCAAAAAATAGTCCCTTACGCCCAGGCGTTTCAGCGCAGCGTCTGCCAGGTGTTTGCCTGTAACCGTTGCCACGCACATCTTCACGCCATTCATCTGCAAATCCTTTAAAAATGCGGCAACTCCGGGCTTTAGAGGAACAGTATGAAGATAACAGTTCTCCACCATCCGATTTACCCCGTCTACCAGTTCCTCAACCGACAGCGTGACACCATAGTGCGTTTGAAAATACGCCGCGGATTGCTCCAACGTAAAGGTTTTGAAGGTCTCCTTCAAATTTTCCCGCGGTTCTTTTCCAAGGCTCCGCAAATAGTCCTCTGCGACGGTATCCCAAATCGGCATGGAGTCAAGGATGGTTCCGTCCAGATCAAATATCGCGCCCTTCATCATGTTTGCCACCGTCCTTTTGTCCGTGGTTTCTCCCAAGTGTATGATACGCCGCCGGCGAAAAAAGCATATCAAAATTGGTTGAAAACCGTCTTTTTTCGATTAAAATCAGCGCAAAAAGCTCCTTTTTTGCGCTGATTTTTGATTGTTTTTTCTGCGATTTTTATGATTTTAGGACATTTTTACGGGTTGGAGCTTGCCGTCCTTGATCATCAATTCGTCGATGCAAAGCTTGCGGTGATGGCTGTTTGTATCCCCCACGGTGCGGCGATGATATGCGGTATAATACTTTCCGTCAAAGAAGAAGGCACTGTTATGACCAGGGCCGTCGGCAATTTCCGCCGCGCGGAGAATATCGCCGTAATACTGATATTCGGTGCAAGGATCGATTGTAGATGCCGCCTTGACGCAATAGGTACCGTTGGTCCAGTCTCCGGAGGAATACATCAGCGTATAAACACCGTCAATCTTCATCACGTACGGCGCTTCTACATAGTCCTTTGGCGTGATTTCGCGCGCGATGCCGCCGTAGCAAGGCGCCTCCATGGGCAAAAATCCGTCCATGGAATCCTTCATTTTACATACCATCATGTGTCGCCAGCCGCCGTAGTACAAATAGACCTGCCCGTCGTCATCCTTAAACAGATGCGCGTCGATGGGCTGTGCGTTGTTGTAAATGGCGTTAATTAGGGGGCGTCCGTCGGCAAACACGTTACAGAACGGACCTTCCGGGCGGTCGCAAACGCCGATGTAAAGACCGCCGATCTCCTCCTCGCTGTGAATGTCGTTGGCGGCGAAAATGAGATAGTATTTTCCCTTCTTTTCCACCACCGTGGGCGCCCAAATCGCACGCACGGCACCGCGATAGGTGGACATATCCAGGATATCGTGGAGAATTTCAAAATGCTCCAAATCCTTGGTTATAACCAGATCCAAGTTTTTCTGATCGTCAAAAGGAAGGGATTTTGTAACGTACATGTAGACCGTATCGCCGTAAACGCGGGATTCGGGGTCGGCGTACCAGCCGTCAACAACAGGATTTTTCATGTCTGACACCTCGGTTTTTCATAATTTTTCCGTTTCCCTTTTATTATACCGAAAATACTTCGGTTTGTCAAGAGCGGCGGCGCGGTTTCTTGTGGGGGCTTTTGAAAAAAAGGCGCTGGTTTTCGTGGGAAAACTTTTGAAAAAGTTTTCTCACACCCTTTCAAAACTTTCACCGTACTATTAAAAACTGACGGGGTTGGGATGTTTCTGCCTCGTCTGTCATATAAATTGGCGTTGAAAGTTCCCCTAAAAAATTGCGTCCTGCGTTAAAAGTTTTGAAGGGCGTTGCCGCAAACGGGAACACGGAAAGCTGCTATTTTTGGTTTTATTCTTCCGTAATATTCATCAAAAATGAATATCTTGAATATTTATTCATTTAAACCGCCGTAATCTCGCATAATTTTTTTATTTTTAATAATGTAGGGTTGTGCAAAATATAGAAACAGAAATATTTTTGAAAAAAAGGTTGACAAAATTGCAAATATGATGTATAATTATGCACATCAAATTACGGAATATTCACCTTGATATTCCATTGGCAGGAGGATTTCTCTTATGAACAACAAATCTGTGAAAAAAGTCGTTTTGGCTTACTCGGGCGGTCTGGATACTTCCATCATCATCCCGTGGCTGAAGGAAAACTACAACAACCCCGAGATCATCGCCGTTTCCGGTAACGTGGGACAGGCGGACGAGCTGGAGGGTTTGGAAGAAAAGGCGATCAAGACCGGCGCTTCCAAAATTTACATCGAGGACCTGACCGAAGAGTTCGTTGAAGAGATGATCATCCCCTCGGTTCAGGCGGGGGCAAAATATGAAGAGTATCTGATGGGTACTGCGCTGGCGCGTCCCATCATCGGTAAGAGATTGGCAGAGATTGCGATTGCGGAGGGTGCTGACGCCATTTGTCACGGCTGCACCGGCAAGGGCAATGACCAGGTTCGTTTTGAGCTGGCGATCAAAGCGTTTGCTCCCGGCATGAAGATCATTGCTCCCTGGCGTGAGTGGGATATCAAATCCCGTGAGGAAGAGATTGAGTATGCAGAGGCGCACAACGTGCCGTTGAAGATCAACCGCGAGACCAACTACTCCAAGGACAAGAATATGTGGCACCTCTCGCACGAGGGTCTGGATCTGGAGGATGCAGGCAACGAGCCGCAGTACGAAAAGCCCGGATTTTTGGAAATGGGCGTTTCTCCCCTCCAGGCTCCCGACACGCCCACCTACGTAACGCTTGATTTTGAAGCAGGCAAGCCCGTGGCTTTGGACGGCGTGAAGATGAGTGCGAAGGAGATTATTTTGAAGCTGAACGAGGTTGGCGGTGCAAACGGCATTGGTCTGCTTGATATCGTAGAAAACCGTTTGGTCGGCATGAAGTGCCGCGGTGTGTACGAAACGCCCGGCGGTGCGATCCTCTACTTTGCACACAGCTATCTCGAATCCCTTTGCCTTGACAAGATGACCATGCACAAAAAGCAGGAGCTTTCGGTCACCTTTGGCGAGCTGCTTTACAACGGTCAATGGTACACGCCCTTGCGCGAGGCACTCTCCGCGTTCGTTTCCAAAACGCAGGAGCACGTAACCGGCAAGGTTAAGATCAAGCTCTACAAGGGCAACATGATCAAAGCGGGTGCATGGAGCGATTGGTCGCTGTACTCCGAGGAAATTGCAACCTTTGGCGAGGATCACGTATACAACCAGGCAGACAGCGCGGGATTCATCAATTTGTGGGGACTTCCCATCTCGGTGCAGGCGCAGGTTGCCGCAAAAAACAAGAACAACAAATAATAACGATTTTTTAAGGAATTAACGCTATCATGGAAAAAATGTGGGCAGGAAGAACCGACGGTGCGCTCTCGCGCGAGGCGGACGATTTCAACTCATCCATTCATTTCGACTCCCGTATGTATCGGCAGGACATTACAGGCTCGATGGAGCACGCCACGATGCTTGCGGTGTGCAAGATCATTTCGAATGCGGAGAGCGAACAGATCATCGACGGATTGCAGGGCATTTTGGATGACCTGGATTCCGGAAAGCTCCCCATTGACCCCGACGCCGAGGACATTCATATGTTCGTAGAGGCGGAGCTGACAAAGCGCATTGGCGAGGTGGGTAAAAAGCTGCACACCTCCCGCAGCCGCAACGATCAGGTTGCACTGGATATCCGCTTGTACCTGCGGGATGAAATTGGCGAGATCCGCCGCTTAGTGCGCGACTTGATTGACGCGATCTGCTCGCAGGCAGAAAGAAATCAGGATGCGATCATGCCCGGTTACACGCACCTGCAACGCGCACAGCCCATCACCTTTGCCCAGCATTTGCTGGCGTACGCGATGATGCTCCGCCGCGACGACGGCAGACTTTGCGATACGGCGGCACGGATGAATTACTCTCCCCTCGGTTCCTGCGCGCTGGCAGGAACGACCTACCCCATTGACCGCTGGCAGACTGCGAAGGATCTTGACTTTACAGCGCCTATGTCCAATAGTCTGGATGGCGTTTCTGACCGCGACTACGCCATTGAGTTGCTGTCTGCCCTCTCCATTCTCATGATGCACATGTCCCGCTTTGCCGAGGAGGTCATCCTCTGG
>JAFTLZ010000097.1 GCA_017452665.1 Clostridia bacterium | reverse complement strand
AGAAAGGAACTGAAATTATGAAGATCAAAATGCAAGACGCAGTACGGGAATATGATGCTCCCATAACTGTTTACGATGCGGCAAAGGACATGGAGCTGATCACCAGAGCGGTGATCGGGGCGGAGATTGACGGCAAGACCGTTGCCCTGACGCAGGAGCTGACCGAGGATGCAGAGGTCAAGCTGCTGACCTTTGAGGATGAAGCCGGCAAGCATCTGTTCCGCCATACGGCATCCCATATTCTGGCGCAGGCTGTAAAAAGACTGTATCCCGCCGCAAAGCTGACCGTTGGTCCTGCGGTGGAAAACGGTTTTTACTATGATATTGATTCTGAGGTTACCTTCACGCCCGATGCGCTCAAGGCGCTGGAGGGCGAGATGAAGAAAATCGTAAAGGAAAATCTGAAAATTGAGAGATTCGAGCTGCCCCGTGCCGAGGCGATTGCGCTGATGACTGAAAAAGAGGAGCCTTACAAGGTACAGCTGATCGAGGAGCTTCCCGAAGATGCCGTAATCAGCTTTTATAAGCAGGGCGAGTTCACCGACCTTTGTGCAGGCCCGCATCTGTTCAGCACGGGCGCGGTCAAGGCGTTTAAGCTGACGCAGTGCACAGGCGCTTATTGGAAGGGCGACCAGAAAAACAAGATGCTGCAGAGAATCTACGGCATTGCGTTCCCCTCCAAAGAGGAGCTGAATACTTACGTCACCCAGCAGGAAGAGGCTCTCAAGCGCGACCACAACAAGCTGGGACGCGAGCTGGAGCTGTTTACTACAGTAGATGTGATCGGACAAGGATTGCCTATTTTGCTTCCCAATGGATCACGCATTGTACAGTTGCTCCAAAGATGTGTAGATGATGAGGAACAAAAACGCGGTTATCTGTTGACCAAGACTCCTTTGATGGCAAAGAGAGAACTTTACAAAATTTCAGGTCACTGGGATCATTATCTGGATGGCATGTTCGTTTTGGGGGATCCCCATGACGAAACCAAAGAGTGTTTTGCGCTCCGCCCGATGACCTGCCCGTTCCAGTATCAGGTATTTTTGAATAAAAAACGCTCCTACCGCGATTTGCCGATGCGCTTGGGTGAGACCTCTACGCTCTTCCGCAACGAAGATTCGGGCGAAATGCACGGTCTCATTCGTGTGCGTCAATTCACCATTTCCGAGGGACATCTCATTTTGCGCCCCGACCAGTTGGGTCAAGAATTCAAGGGATGTCTTGATCTTGCGATGTATATGCTGGATACCTTGGGATTGAAAGAGGATTGTTCCTTCCGCTTCTCTCAGTGGGATCCTGCACGTACCGACAAATATGAGGGTACAGCCGAGCAATGGAATGAAGCACAAAGCATCATGAAACAACTATTGGATGAAAACAATATCAACTATTCCATCGGTATCGATGAGGCTGCTTTCTACGGACCGAAGCTGGATATTCAGATCAAGAATGTATTCGGAAAAGAGGATACACTGATCACTTTGCAGATTGATATGCTCCTGGCGAAGAAGTTCGGAATGGAATACGTGGATTCTAACAACCAGTTAGTAACACCTTATATTATCCATCGTACTTCCATGGGATGTTACGAGAGAACCCTGGCGCTCCTGATCGAAAAATATGCCGGTGCGTTCCCGCTGTGGCTGGCGCCCGAACAGGTTCGTATTTTGCCGATCGGCGACGAGCACGTAAATTATGCAAAGCAGGTATGCGATAAGCTGAAGGCGGTTGGCTTGCGCGCGGAGCTGGACGATTCCTCCAATACTATCGGCTACAAGATCCGCAACACGCAGCTGCAAAAGGTGCCTTATATGCTGGTGATCGGTGCAAAGGAAATGGAGGAGGGAACCGTTTCCGTGCGGAACCGCGCGGGCGAGACGGTGACAAAATCTGTGGATGCGTTCCTTGCAGATGCTCTCCTTGAGGTTGCCGAAAAGAGAAAGTAAATTGAAAAATTGTGACGGGGAAGGCTCCTACGTATCTTAAAACTTTCAACGCAGGACGCGGTTTTTCGTGGGAAAACTTTTGAAAAAGTTTTCCCACACCCTTTCAAAACTTTCAACACGTAATAAAAAATGACGCGATAGGAACGTTCCTGCCGCGTTCGTTTGTTTTCACGGTAAATTTATTAGCAAGCTAACAGACGGAAAGATTAGCTGCCGCGAGCATTCAGGGACCACTAACCCTGAATGCTCTATAAAAATATTGAGCCTGAATAAACGAACGAGGCAGGAGGTTTCCCGCCTCGTCAATTTTTTTGATTACGTGTTGAAAGTTTTAAGGGGGCTTTGGGGAACTTTTGAAAAAGTTCTCCAAAAATTGCCTCCCCCAAACGCATCCCTTTCTAAAAAATACTTGACATTTTGCATTGAGAATAGTATAATCATAAAGAACGAAGAATATAAAAATCCTACACGGTGGAGGACGTTGTGTTTTTGTATACGAAGGACACGCAAAGCGAGCAGTTGCCGTTTTGTGTGGTAACGGTTGGAACCGAATACGATCAGGATGCAATGGTGCGTCCCGATGGCTATATGGCGCATCATCTCTTGTGCGTGGAGCAGGGGGAGTGTATATTTGAATTCGCCGGGAAGTGCCTGATTTTGGGTGCAGGTGCGGTCGTTTTTATTCCAAAGGATTATCCGCACAGCTACCGGCAGCATGGAGATGCGCCTCTGAAAACCGGATTTGTCACTTTTGATGGTGATTGTGTGGAGCCTCTTTTGAAGTTTTATCACGCCGAGCCGTTTCGGTATTGTACCAGCGAAGGATTGCAGGCAATGATTGCACATTGCTGTCGGCTTGCCGCAAAAAATGCGTCCTCGGCAGTGCTTTCGCAAGCTCTGTACGAAATTTTGACCGTTTTTTTCGCAGAGCTTTCCCGTCCCAAAACCTCACCGATATTGGAACGCGCAAAGGAATACATTGAGCTGCACTGTCAAGCGGATTTGTCGGTGGCGCAGATTGCACAGGAGGTCGGAATTTCATCCTCCTTGCTGTTTCGTCTGTTTCGCGAGGAGGAGTACACCACGCCGATTGATTTTTTGCGGCATACACGGATTCGCCGCGCAAAACAGCTCTTACTGCAAAATCCGCAGATCCGTATTGCGGAGCTTGCCGCGGCGTGCGGCTTTTCGGATTGCGCCTATTTTTGCAAGGTGTTCAAGGATTTGACCGGTATGACGCCAAAACGCTTTTTGGCAGCTTACGTGCCTTGATTTCGACATTTTTTGGGCATTTTATGTCGATTGCCCAAAGATGTGATGGTAAAATCTCTTGACGGAGCGAATTTTATATGCTATAATAAAATGATATTTTGTATATCGCAAAATCAAAACGACGATTTAGAATAGGAGATTCAACTATGTATTACGTTCTTTGCAATCCCCTCTCCGCCAATAAGCAAGGCGCTGTTCTTTCGCAGTCTTTGATTGGAAAGCTCTCCAATGAAGAGCTGAATTTCATTGATATCCGCACCGTAAACGATTACTGCGATTTTTGGAAAACGATCGATATGGAAAACGATACGGTCGTTCTCTCCGGCGGAGACGGTACGCTCAACCGCTTTATCAATGCAAACGAAGAGGTTGTGCTCCCCAAAAATCTTTATTACTATGCGGCAGGGAGCGGGAACGACTTCAAGCACGACGTTTCTCCCGATTCGGATGATCTGATCCCTTTGCACAAATACATCAAGGATCTTCCCACCGTTACCGTAAAGGGAAAGAGCTACCGTTTTATCAACGGCATCGGCTTTGGCATTGACGGCTACTGCTGTGAGGTCGGAGACAAAATGAAGGAGAAGTCCGATAAGCCCGTAAACTATACGGGAATTGCCATCAAGGGGTTGCTGTTCGGCTTTCATCCCGCAAACGCAAGGGTGACCGTGGACGGCGTGACCACCGAGTACAAGCGCGCTTGGATCGCTCCCACGATGAAGGGCAAATACTATGGCGGCGGCATGATGGTTGCTCCCGCGCAGGATCGTTTT
>JAFTLZ010000096.1 GCA_017452665.1 Clostridia bacterium | reverse complement strand
GGTCGTCATTGCTATCTTGATGAGGTCGGGTGCGAAAGAGGAGCGGAATATAAAGAAACGGGTGTAATTCCGCCTCGTAAGCCTCGCCCCGACGGAAACGGCGAGAGAAAAAAGCCATCAGAGAAGAAAATGCAATACTTGGCACTCGACCGTGATGGCAGACTTCTGTGGAATCTTCGGGAAATGGGCGATACGATCCGAGCACTTGAAGAAGCGGGCGAGAACGACTTGCTCTCTTCCCTGCGAGATGAGGACAGAGCCGATTTGCTTATGCTTCTTGAAAAGCTGAAGCACAGCCTGCATCATAAAAACAAATAAATCATAAAGGAGGACACCCCGATGAAATACAAAGAATCCGAAGAAATGTATCTTGAAACAATTTATGTTTTGACACAGAAAAATCCGAATTTGCGTTCAGTGGATGTTGCAAACGAGCTTGGATATTCCAAGCCGAGCATCTGCAACGCAATGAAAAAGCTTCGTGAAAAAGACTATGTGAGCATCGACTCCTCCGGCATAATCAGCTTGACCGAGGTCGGCAAAAAGCTGGCTCTCGATATTTACGAAAGACACCATCTGCTCACCGCAATGTTCGTACACCTCGGAGCAAACGCGACGCTTGCAGAGGAAAACGCCTGCAGAATTGAGCACGTGATCTCTGCAGAGTTGGTTGATATCATTCGCAATCACCTACACGGTAAAATACAAGCAGCAACGTAAAGGACGATTATTATGTGGCTCATAACGGCAATCTTATCAGCGGTGTTTGCGGGACTCACCGCCATTCTCGCAAAGTGCGGAATACGCAAAACAAACTCGGACGTGGCAACGGCACTGCGCACTGTTGTTGTGTTTTGGTTTTCAATCGTTATGGTATTTATCGTAGGTTCGCAAGGCACGATTACAGACATTCAAGCGAGATCGTGGGTGTTCCTTATTCTGTCGGGACTTGCAACGGGCGCATCGTGGATCTGTTACTTTAAGGCATTGTCCGTAGGTGACGTAAACAAGGTTGCGCCCATTGATAAATCCAGCACCATATTGTCGGTGCTTCTCGCAATTATTCTTTTCGGAGAGATAAACAATCTTGCCGTCAAGCTCATCGGCACGACTCTGATCGGTGTCGGTACATACCTTATGATTGAGAAAAAGATCACCGACAAGGAAACCAAAAGCTCAAAATGGATTATATATGCCGTATTGTCCGCTGTATTTGCGGCATTGACCTCTATACTTGCAAAGATCGGTATATCGGGTGTAGAATCGGGACTTGGAACAGCAATACGCACGCTTGTCGTGCTGATTATGGCGTGGGTCATTGTCTTTGCCAAGGGCGAACATCGGCAGTTGAAAGGGCTTGATAAAAAAGAGCTTTTGTTCATCGGACTTTCGGGACTCGCAACGGGAGCATCGTGGCTCTGTTACTATTACGCCATTCAGAACGGCATCGTCAGCGTGGTCGTTCCCATTGATAAAATGAGTATCCTTTTGACAGTTCTTTTCTCAGTAATTTTCTTAAAAGAAAAGCTGTCAAAAAAAGCGATCATCGGCCTTTGCTTAATGTGCATTGGTACACTTGCAATAGTCATTTGGGCGTGAAACATCAAGCATTTGCGATAATCGAAAAAATGGCATTCAAGCCTCAAATCCTGCGTCGGTGTAGTCAAAGAAAAAGGGCTTTGAGATTACTCCCAAAGCCGATTTTGGTCGAGGTGACAAGATTCGAACTTGCGACTTCTACGTCCCGAACGTAGCGCTCTACCAAGCTGAGCCACACCTCGATGTTTTGATTTACATGATTATGACGAAAATACGCCAACCAATCCGTGAGGATTCACACACTAAATATGCTGTCGCTCAAAGACTTACCATGATATTATATCACAATGCGGCGTTTTTGTCAATAGATTCCGGAAAATATTTTCTGAAAATGCGAAAATTATTTTCCGGAATCCAAGTTTACACCTCTCTTTTAACCGTCAAACGCCCATGATCCTTTCGGCATAGCGCACCGTTTCCATGGCGTCCTTCGCGTAAGCATCGGCGCCGATCCGCTCAGCATATTCCTGCGTCAGTACCGCGCCGCCGACCACGATCTTGCACCACGGTGCCTCCTGCCGCAACAGCTTGATTGTTTCCTCCATTGCCGGAACCGTAGTGGTCATCAACGCGCTCAATCCCACAAGCGGTGCGTGCAATTTGCAAACCGTATCAACGATGTTTTTTGGCGGCACGTCCTTTCCAAGATCTACAACGTCAAAACCATAGTTCTCCAAGAGCAGCTTGACAATGTTTTTGCCGATGTCGTGAATGTCGCCGTGTACCGTGGCGATGACGAAGGTTCCCTTCCCTGCTGCCGCGGTTCCGTTTGCCGACAAGTATGTTTTGATGTGTTCAAACGCGCATTTTGCGGCTTCGGCACTCATCAAAAGCTGTGGCAGGTAAACCGTTTTCTTTTCAAAGCCAATCCCCACGGTGTTGAGTGCGGGGATGATCTCCCCGTTGACAATCTCCAACGGAGGCGTGTTTTTCAGCAATTCGGCGGTAATCTCGCCTGCACGTTCCCGAAAACCTTTGATAATCGCACGCTGCAGCTCGGATTTACATTCTTCAGCGCTCGGAATTGCAACAGATGCGGAAGTTGCCGTTCCCGCCGATTGTGCAAAAGTCTCTGCGGCGGTCATATATTCCGCACAGTTTTCATCCAACCCCCGCAACGCACGGTATGCGTAATAGGTCTTCATCATATCGGCAGAATAAGGATTCATAATGGCTCCGGACAGTCCGTTTTCCAGCGCCATTGCGAAAAAAGTGCTATTGATGATCTCGCGCCGCGGCAACCCGAAGGAGACGTTTGAGATTCCGAGAGACGTATGGCAACCCAGCTCCCTGCGAATACGGCGCATGGCTTCCAGTGTCACACCGGCGGCAGAGGCATCGGCGCTGACCGTCATTGCCAAAGTATCAAAAATCAGATCTTTTTTCTGAATTCCGTATGCGGCGGCAGTGCGAAGAATTTTTTCAGCGATTGTCACTCTGTCCTCTGCCGTTGCGGGAATCCCGTTCTCATCCAGCGTCAGCGCAACCACAACGCCGCCGTATTTTTTGACCAACGGGAATACGGTATCCATGCTTTGCTGTTTTCCGTTGACCGAGTTGACCATTGCCTTGCCGTTGTAGCGGCGCAAGGCGGCCTCCATCGCGCCGACATCTGCCGTGTCAATTTGCAACGGTAGATCAATCACCGCCTGCAACGCATCCACAGTACGGGTCAGCATCTGCTTTTCATCAATTTCGGGCAAGCCCACGTTCACATCCAATACGTGAACGCCCGCCTCCTCTTGGTTGACTCCCTCGGTGAGAATATAATCCAGATCGTTTTCGACCAGCGCCTGCTTAAATCGTTTTTTTCCCGTGGGATTGATCCGCTCCCCGATCAAAATCGGATCCTGACCGAAATTGACCGCGTGCGTATAAGAGGATACCACGGTCAAGCCTTTGTCGCAAAGCGCTTGCGGGGTCTCCGTCTTGGTTGCTTCGGTCAGCGCACGGATGTATGCAGGCGTAGTACCGCAGCATCCGCCTGCAACGCGCACCCCTTGACGGATCAGCGAAGCAACCTCGTCCGCAAATTCCGCGGCATCAATATCAAATACCGTTTTGCCGTTCACCGATTTGGGCAACCCTGCATTCGGCTTGAGCACTACGGGAACGGATGCACACCGCAACAGCTCCTCGGCAACACCACGCAGCTGGCGTGGACCGAGCGAGCAGTTTGCTCCGATCGCATCTGCGCCCATACCCTCCAGCATGGCAACCATTGCCGCAGGAGTAGCCCCCGTCATCAGCTTGCCATCCTCGCCGTAAGCATTGGTCACGATCACGGGCAGGTTGCTGTTCTCCTTTGCGGCAAGCAATGCAGCTTTGGTCTCATAGCTGTCGTTCATCGTTTCAATCACGATCAGATCAGCGTTATATTTCACGCCCAGCCGCACGGTTTTTGCAAAAATCGCAACGGCGTCCTCAAAATCCAGATCTCCGTATGGCTTTAATAGCTTCCCCAAGGGGCCGATATCCAGCGCCACGAACTTTTCCTGCGCCAGCATGCTCTGCTTTTGTGCTTCTCTCGCGTTTGCAAGGGCGGCACCAATAATAGCCTCCAGCTCACTATCCGCAAACTTCAAGGCGTTCGCGCCGAAGGTATTCGAGCAAACAACGTGGCTGCCCGCATCATAATACTGGCGCTGAATGTCCACAATCACATCCGGATGCGACAGATTCCAACGCTCCGGCTGCTCGCCCGCCATCAAGCCGCGCGCTTGCAACAGCGTTCCCATGCCGCCATCCAGATACACAATATTCTGTTTTAAAAAATCCAAAAATTTCATAACATACCTCTAAAAAACAATTTGCTTGACCGCGCCCGCAAAGAACTTTCACTTGGAATTCGCGTCTTTGATTCCCACAAAAGCCGTAACCGATTTTGAGGGCGACATCATCAGGCTGTCGTTCAGGCAAAGTCCGATTTTTTTCGAGCAATCCAACAGTGCAAACAGCGTTGGTTGAATTGCGGTTGGCAGATCCCCGTAACCGGGGCTGAAGCGCGGCTTGAGAGACACCTGCCGATCGGATGCGGCGGATTGGCAGAACACATCGCACAAGGCCTCGATCCTTTCGGCTCCGATTGCTTGAAGCATCAACGCCTTGGCAGGTGAAAGACTACCGTAACGTGCAATCAAACGGTCAATCTCCATCCCCACCGTTGCACCAAATACCAATGCAGATTGGCAACCGTGCAGATTTTGCGAAAGGTGGTACGAGGAAAGCGAAAAGCTTCCGAAATCGCAAAGCTCCCCCTCGATTCGTACCGGGAGCTCGCAAAAGCAAACGCGGTAAGAGAATCGGTTTTGCGATTCCTCCATGCACTCATGTAAAAGCGCCAGCGTGGCTCCATCCGCCTCACGGCATCCCGCATAACGCAAAATTTCCGATTCATTGACGGACGGCGCCGGAAAATACAAAGTTTCAACCGTTGTATTCATTTGCCGATAATATCCGAAAGATTGTACAAAATACGCTCGGCAACGTCGGGCTTGTTCATCGAATACACGTGCACGTTCGTAATTCCGTTTGCATACAGGTCGATGATCTGATCAGTGGCGTAGGCAATGCCTGCTTGCTTCATTGCATCCGGGTCCGAACCAAACTTATCTACAATGCTTTGAAAACGGCGCGGCATAAACGATCCCGACAGCTTGATGGCTCTCTCCACCTGATTTGCGTTTGTGATCGGCATCACACCCGGGACAACGGGCACGGTGATCCCCGCCTCGCGGATTTTATACAAAAAGTTATACAGCAAATTGTTGTCAAAAAACATCTGCGTGGTAAGAAAATCACATCCGGCGTCCACCTTTTCCTTCAATCGCCGGATATCCTCATGCTGGTTGGGGCTTTCGGGATGGATTTCGGGGTAGCACGCCCCACCGATGCAAAACTCGGCGTCTGCCACCTTCAACTCCTCAATCAGATCCACGGCATAGCGAAAGTCCCATGCGGAACGGTCTTCGTTCTGCATTGCCGCCGGAACATCTCCGCGCAAGGCCATCACGTTCTTAATTCCCGCCGCCTTGATTTCCGAAATCTTTTGGCGCACAGTCTCTCTTGTGGAAGAAACACAGGTCAGATGCGCCAAAGTCGGTACGCAGTAAAGATCTTTGATATTTTTTGCAATATCCAGCGTATAACGGCTCGTTCCGCCGCCCGCACCGTAGGTTACACTCATGTATGCAGGGCGAAGCTTGGCAATCTCCTCGGCCGCATGCTTCACGCTGTCAAAGCTACTCTCGGTCTTTGGCGGAAAAACCTCAAAAGAGATCGAAAGCGTTTTGTTTTTTAAGAGTTCAATCATTTTCATGGGTAAGGCATCCTTAAATCAAAAATTTCGATTCAAATTATAGCACAAATTCGCCTTAAAATCAAGAGGTTCGGCTGGATTGGTGCAAAAATATTCCACAAAAAGCATTCGGCTCAAATACAATACCGTACTTGAGCCAAACGCAAAAAATAATTATAATTTTTTTAAAATCTGAAAGGCCGCGCGAATTTCGGACAAAGAATACCCATAGCGGGAAAGTCCCGCAGTCATGCGGCGCTGTTCATCCGCATCTGTCGGCAGTCCGCCGTAATGCTTTTGAACCAGTGAGGCACAGTTTCGGGCAAAATCCACCTCCGCAAGCAGCTCCGGCAGTGCAGACATCGCCTCTGCGGAAAAGCCGCGGCTCCAAAGATGAGATTGGATTCGCTTGGCTCCCCAAAGCTTGTGCAAGCATTTTTCCACCTCTCGGCATACGTCACGCGATTCGTCAATCAATCCCATGTTCTCCAGCTTGCGCGCCGCATTGACAGCCACCTCGCGCGGATATCCCTTTTGCACCAGCTTGCGTGCCAACGCCTGCACGGTATTGGAACCGTAAGAAAGCAGATTTTCTCCGCTGCGCACAGCATTGCAAAGCTGTGAAGCCGCCTCCAGACGTTCATATGCTTCCTCGGTAATCACGCCGCGGCATGGCTTTAGCTCATAATACTGTTCGGTGGAAAGCAACAACGTTTTTTGCTCCTGATGTTCCCCGCTTTCAAGCAAAATCTGAAGCACGACCTCCGCACCGCCGCTTTGCGCGCGCAACGAACGGATCGTAACGGTCAGCGGCAACGCCGACGACAACCGTTCCCCCGGATTATTCGTCACCCTCACCGCCATCGTCCGTAAGGCGCAGATCGAAGTCCTCGTCCTCATCCTCGTCGTCCACATCAAATTCTTGATCCATGGTCATTTTTGCCTGCTCGCTCATCGCGCGCACCTTTGCTTCAACCTCGCTCATCATCTCCGGGTTGCTCTCCAGCATTTTGCGGATATTTTCCTTACCTTGTCCGATCCGTTCCCCGTTATAAGAGAACCACGAGCCGCTCTTTTTGATCACGTCCAACGCGATTGCAAAATCCAACAGCTCACCGGACAGCGAAATACCCTTTCCGTACAAAATATCAAATTCTGCCACGCGGAACGGGGGCGCCACCTTGTTTTTGAAGATCTTACACTTTACATGGTTACCATAAACATCGTTTCCATCCTTCAGCTGCTCGGTCTTGCGGATGTCAATGCGAACGGAGGCGAAAAATTTAAGCGCACGTCCGCCGGGGGTGGTTTCGGGATTGCCATAGATCACACCCACCTTTTCACGGATCTGGTTGATGAAAATCACCACGCAGTTGCTCTTGGAGATCACACCCGAAAGCTTGCGCATCGCCTGCGACATCATTCTTGCCTGCACACCAACCATGGATTGCCCCATGTCCCCCTCGATTTCCTGACGCGGAACCAGCGCCGCCACCGAGTCGATGACAATGGCATCCACCGCGCCGGAGCGCGCCAATGCCTCACAAATCTCCAAAGCATCCTCGCCGCAATCGGGCTGTGACACCAGCAGCTCATTGATATTCACGCCCAAAGCCTTGGCATACACGGGATCCAAGGCGTGCTCGGCGTCAATAAAAGCGGCAGTACCGTTGGCTTTTTGCACCTCGGCAAGAATATGCAAAGCCACTGTGGTTTTACCGGAGGATTCGGGGCCGAAGATCTCAACGATTCGTCCGCGCGGAACGCCGCCAATGCCCAGTGCAAAATCCAGAGAAAGCGAACCGGTATGCACCGCCTGAATCTCCATGTGACTGTTTTCACCAAGCTTCATAATCGAACCCGCACCGAAATCTCTTTCAATCTGCGACATCGCAGTTTTCAATGCTTGTTTTCTTCCCGCCTCGTCCAGATTGGTCGGAACAGGCGATTTCATTTTCTTTGAAGATGCCATAATTTGAATCCTTTCGCTCGCGCCTTGCACGCGAAATCTTTTTTGGAAGTTGACTGCCCTTATTATACCGCAAAAATCCGGCTTTGTCAAGTCTTTTTTGAAATATATTTTTCCGTTTTTGGAATTTTATTTTTGACATCGTTAAAATCACATCTGTTTTCGGCTCTTTTAATTCCAAAACAAACATTTTAAGTCCAAACGCATTCCACATTCGGCAAAAAAGATTCTTTCACAGCAAAAAAACTTCTTGTTTACTCTTGAAATCCGCTCCAAAAAATGCTATACTATAGAATGGATGATTATCTACTGATATATAAGGATGTTTTGCGCCTCAACGGCACAAAAGAAAGGAACAACAGCAAATGGCCGAACAAAATCAAACCCCGCGCGACACCAAAACAGCTCAACTGACGCCTCCCGCTAATAAAAAGCGAAAAAGCGCCTACGATGAGCCGTTCGAAAACGAACACACCAAATCGTTTTCACAAGGAGCCGAAAAAAATCTGAATGTGGAAAGCACAGTAAACGCATCTGAAGACCCTACCGCAGAGCAGACACAAGCCGGTACTGCCAAGCGTACATCCGACGAATCTGCTTCTCAACCTACCGCATCGGACAACCCTTCCTCCGAAAACGGAGCGAAAAAATCACCCCGCTCCTCCGGCGGTACAAAAAAGAAATCTGCCGAAAAGCAGACCGAAACCCAAAAGTCCTTTGCGAGAGAGGAAGCGCACGCCTCCACCGCCTCTTCACCACGGACAAAAAATGATTTCGGTGCCAAAAAAGATAAAACCGAAAAGATCAATATGGACGTTCCGCGTTCCACCCGACCGGCGCACAAGGTGATCCCCTTCGTGCTGTTCGGATTGGCTGTGTTCGTCGGCATCTCTCTTTTACTGAATCTGTTTTGCAACCCGCACAACAGCCTCAGCGATCCTTCGGCGCATTGGATGGGCATCGTGGGCTATTATATCTGTTATGCCCTGTTCGGCTTATTCGGGCCGGCGGCATTCGTACTCCCGCTCCTGCTTTTGAATCTGGGACTTTACTGGAAGCGGTATATTGATCACAAGCTGGCAATTTCCAAAATTGTTGCTTCCCTGCTTTTTCTGATTATGCTCGGTACCGTGATCCACGTATTTTGCCTGATGGGCTTGGAGGAATCCACCCGCAGCTTTACTGCGGCTGAACTGTTCAGCCACGGTGCAAAAATGACGGGCGGCGGTGTCATTGGCGGAACACTCGGTTATCTGCTTTACAGCCTTTGCAGCTTTACCGGTGCGCTGATCATCGGATTTTTACTGCTGGCAGCTTCTCTGTTCTACTTTTTGGGCATGACTCCTCAGCACGTTTGGGAATACATTCGCAACCGCCGCAAAATGCACGCCAAGCGCAATCCATCCTTCTCCGAGCAAAGCGCGGAAGAGGCAAGCAACCGTGTCAAAATGGAAGAAAAGATCCGCCGTACCACAACGCGACAGACCTCACTGGAAAATCTATCCGACACGAACTTTGATAGCGAGGCTCCCTACGGAGCTGTGCGAGTGGTCACACCTGCACCCGAAAAAAGATCCGCCGAAGATAAAATGGCACCTATGCCAACGCCCCGTCTGGATCCCAACGACGGCGAATCGGTATTCGTTCCCGAAACCGTCAACAAAAAAATGTCGGAAATGGAAGAGGCAGACGCACTTGCCGCACGGATGCAAGCCGCGCCTCCCCAGCCCGAAAAGCCGATCGATCCGGCATCCAACCGCGATGCCGCAGTAGAACCGATCTTCCCAAAAACGGTGGAGCGTCAGTTGCGCAAGATCCCCAAGGAAGACCGCAATTTTGATTTAAAAACGGTGTTTATCGATTTGGACGAGAAAGAGGAACGTCCGCGTCGTAAGCTTGCCCCTGTGCCCCCTGAGGTTCCACTGCCGGCAACACGTACGGCTACCGGCGCCCCTGCACGGCCTGCGGCATCGCAATCCCCTGTTACGCAAAAACCTGCGGGTACTCCCGGTGCACCTATGCGTACCTCTGCGCCACAACGTCCTGTTGCCGCACAGCAACCAAACTCTGTGGCAAATACCATCCGCACACCGGGTACACCTGCAACGCCTCCCACCGGAGCTATAAAAGCACCGAGCAAGCCGCTTCCCAAAGCACCGCCCCCCCCCGACGGAGCCGGCAAGCAGCCCGTATTCCGCCGTGCGAACACAATGCATCAGGATTACGGTTTGAGCAACGAGGAATTTGAAAAGTTAGAAGCACAGCAGGTGGTGCTCCCCAAAGCAGGAGCGGTCAAAAAGCCTGCTCCCGCCGTAACCGACGGCAAAAATGCTCCGCAAAAAAACACAGAAAAAGTGGCGGCAAAGCCCGCGGCTCCCGTCAAAAAGAGCTCCGGCAAGCGTTATGTTTTCCCGCCTATCTCTTACCTGCATCCGGGTGAACCCATGACCGAAGAGAACAAAGCGGAAATCAACGCAAGCATGCAAGCACTTTCCGATACGCTGAAAAGCTTCCGCGTCGGTGTGCTCGGCATTGATTACGCCTGCGGCCCTACGGTTACACGGTATGAGGTAACTCCCGCGGCAGGCGTGCGCGTGCGCACCATCACAAACCTTGCGGATGACATCGCACTGGCGCTCCGCTCCACCGGAGGCGTCCGTATCGAAGCACCGATTCCGGGCACAAACGCCGTGGGTATCGAGGTTCCCAACAAAAACCGCAGTACCATCTATTTGCGTGAGCTGATCGAATCCAAAGCCTTTACCGAATCCAAAAACAAGCTGACCGCCTGCCTTGGTGCCGGAATCGCCGGCGAGCCCTTGATCTTTGATATTGCCAAGATGCCCCACCTTTTGATCGCGGGTACCACCGGTAGCGGTAAGTCGGTCTGCATCAACTGCATCGTTATGAGCTTGCTGTACAAAGCAACGCCGGACGAGGTCAAGCTGGTGATGATCGACCCCAAAAAGGTAGAATTCAGCATTTACAAAAACATTCCCCACCTGATGGCTCCCGTTGTAACGACCCCCAAGGATGCCGCAGGTGCATTGCAGGCATCGGTTGAGGAGATGGAGCGCCGCTTTGAGCTGTTTGAAAACGTAGGCGTGCGCGACTTGAAGGGCTACAACGCCGCCACTGCGGACGACCCCGATATGCCCACGCTGCCGCACAGTGTTATTATCATCGATGAGCTTGCCGACCTAATGATGACAGCGCGTGACGAAGTAGAAACCGCGATCTGCCGCATCGCGCAAAAAGCCCGTGCTGCGGGTATGCACCTGATCATCGGTACCCAGCGTCCTTCTGCTGACGTTGTCACCGGTCTGATCAAGTCCAACGTCCCCTCCCGTATCGCATTTGCGGTAAAATCGCAGGTTGACTCCCGCGTCATTCTCGACCACATCGGTGCTGAGGCGCTGACCGGCCGCGGAGATATGCTCTTCGTTCCCATCGGTTCGATGCGCGACACGCGCGTGCAGGGTGCGTTTGTGGACGATAAGGAAGTGGAAAAGATCTGCGAATTCATCCGCGCCACAAACGGAACTGCCGAATACGACGAAAAATTCATTGCAAAGCTCAAGGAGCTTGCCGCACAGTGCGGGAACAAGGGCAAATCGGGCGGCGGTGATTATGTTCCTTCCGCAGACGGTGATGACAAAGGTGCCGACCCCAAGTATGCGGATGCTGTACGAATTGCCATCGAAGAAAAACGCATTTCCACATCGCTTCTGCAAAGAAAGCTGGAGCTTGGCTACAGCCGTGCCGCCAAGCTGATCGACCGTATGCAATCCGAGGGACTGGTTTCTCCCCCCAACGGCTCCAAACCACGCACCATCCTGATCACGGCAGAGGAATACATGGCAAGATTTGTTGATAATCCCGACGGCGGCGAGGAATCCTGATTTCAAGTAACGCGGGGAGGAGCTTCACCAAGGAACTCCTCTCCGCACGCCATTTTATCCAATTCAACGCATAAAAAAGTCCAAAAAGGAGGCAAAAGATTGCAAAAATATCCCAAAAAATACAAAAAAATATTCGGGCGCCGCACGCTGATCGCCTTGATGATCCTGGTTCAAATCGTGCTTTTGTCTGTGATGATCTTTTCATCCTATCAGCTCGGCTGGCTCTCTATCCTTCTGACCGCATTGAGCGTGGTTACGGCGCTCCATCTTTTGAGTAGCTCCGACAAAAGTGCGTTTAAAATTTCATTGGTGTTTTTGATCCTGCTGGTTCCTCTGTTCGGCGGTGCATTTTACTGGGTGTTTCATTTTCAAACCGGCTCGCACGGATTCCGCAAAAGGCTGAAGAAAATCAGCCAAAAGCAAAAAGAACAGTATGAGCCCTCCACCGATGCACTCAACCGCGCCTCCGCCGAGCTTCCGCAGGACAAAAAGCTGTTGTCGTATCTGCAAAATACGGCGGCGTTTCCGGTATATCAAAATACGCAAACAAGATATTTCCCATCCGGCAAAGAAATGCTTACGTCCATGCTGACCGATCTGGAGCACGCCGAACGCTATATTTTTATGGAATATTTTATCATCGAAGAAGGCGTGATGTGGGATTCCATTTTGGAGGTTCTAAAGAAAAAAGCCGCCGCAGGGCTGGACGTACGCATCATTTACGACGATATGGGCTCCTTGCTTAAGCTTCCCGCGGGGTATGCCAAGGAACTGCAATCCTATGGCATCAAGTGCAAGGTGTTCAATCCGTTCCATCCGTTTTTGACCAGCCTGCAAAACAACCGCGACCACCGCAAGATCGCCGTTATCGACGGCAAGATCGCTTATACGGGCGGTATCAATTTTGCAGATGAATATATCGGCGAGATCATCCGCTTCGGCAACTGGAAGGATACTGCCATCCGCTTATGCGGCAACGGCGCAGAAAGCTTTACGATCATGTTTTTGCAGATGTGGAGTCTTTTGACCGGGCAGGAAGAGATTCCGGGCAACTATCTCCCCTCCCCCAAGTTTGCAGCTGTTTCCGACGGTTGGGTACAGCCCTATTCGGACAGCCCCATGGATCGTGAAAACGTCGGTGAACACGTTTATCTGCACGCCATCGACCGTACCCAGCGGTATCTTTATATCACAACACCTTACTTTATGGTAGGAGACGAGATGATTGCCGCATTGAAATATTGCGCCAAAAGCGGGGTGGACGTACGCATCATCACACCGGGAGTGCCGGACAAGCGAATGGTGCACTTTACAACACGCTCCTACTATCGGGAGCTGATCCGTGCAGGAGTCAAGATTTACGAGTACAGCGAGGGCTTTATGCACGCAAAGATCTGCGTTTCGGACGGGGAGCTTGCCACTGTCGGAACGGTAAACATGGACTACCGCAGCCTATATCTTCATTACGAGTGCGGTGTTTGCCTATACCGCGCCGATACCATTGCGGCGATCGAAAAGGATTTTCTGGATACGCTTCCCTACTGTCACCTCGTCACAAAAGAGGATTGCAAAACCAACCTGTTCATCAGACTCATGCAGGATATCTGCCGTTTGTTTGCTCCGCTGATGTAAAAAGAGAAAAACACCTGAACAATCCTCCGATTTTCGGGTGTTTTTTGTACCGACAGTATTTTTGGATATCCTTAGTTGAAAAACATTACGCATATCGTAAATTCTACCGCAAAGAAACCTCCGGTTCCGTAAACTCTACCTTGCTTCGGTTGACTTTTTGAGAAAAAAGGATTATACTGAAGGCAACCAATCATCGAAAAGGAGATCATGGTATGACAAATCAAACAATGGGAGAGATTATTGCAACCCTCCGCAAAGAAAAAGGAATGACGCAAAAAGAATTGGCAGACCTGCTCAACATTACCGACAAAGCCATTTCCAAATGGGAACGTGACGTTGCTTTTCCGGATACCGCCACAATCCCAAAGCTTGCCAAAATTCTGGGAATCTCGGTGGACGATCTTATGAATGCAAAAGCGATTCCTTCTTCGGGACACAAGGGCGCCGGATATTTCATCAACATCGTATTAAAAGCCGTGCCGCTTGCAATGGGAATCGCAGTTGCCGTAACCGCTCTTCTCGGTGCGCTTGACGTAAAGTCCGGATTTGTGATGCTTGGCATCGGTCTTGCCTGCATTGGAGCATATTTACTTCATCATAAATAAAGTATCTTGACATCAAAACCCCGAAAAACAAATCGTTGTTAACTGATTCCTCCCCAAAAAACAAGGCTCCAAATGGAACTCTCATTTGGAACCTCGTTTTTTATATGTATCGCCGTTCAGAACTGAATTTCTTTGTGCTCATCGGCAGATTGATAAATCGCATCCAACAGCTTTGCACTTTCAAGAATATGATCGATGTGGCTCTTGTTTTTGCGTCCGGTCTCGCAAGCATCCAGAAAATCGGAATCTTCTGCATAGTACATATTGGGGATCTCGTAATCAGGACGGTCCTCCGAGAGGTCGGAGCCGTAGAAGGTAAAGTGCCCGCAGTAATCCAGACGAACGCCGCCCTTGTCCCCTAAGAAATCGATATACGTATCAGCCTTTCCGATATTCTGTGCCCATGCACCGTTGAAGGAGATAGACGCCTTATCGGTTCTGATGTAACCGGTAACAAAGTCCTCTACGTCGTTCACGCCGTTCTCCACGTTGCGGGTATCCTCAGCCCACATGGATTTGCACTTGTATGCCTTCATGTCCTTCGCCATTTCGCTGTAAGTGTCAGCGCTGACGGTTTTGAGCTGTACGCCGCCTAAGATGAACAGGATCAGATCCAGATAATGGATTCCCCAGTCGATCAGAACACCTCCGCCGGATTCTTTCTTGTTGGTAAAGGAACCGCCAAGTCCCGGAATGCTGCGATGTGCGCGGAAGGAGCAGTATACGTGATAAATGTTCCCCAGCTTGCCTTCGGCATTCATTTTCGCAATGCGGCAAACCGACTCGTGGAACCGGTTGCATACGCCGATGTTCAACAGCTTGCCCTGCTTGTTCGCCTCGTCCGCCATCTCTTTGGAGAGCTTGTAGTTGACGGTGATGGGCTTTTCGCAAAATACGTTCTTTCCGGCTCTCAGCGCATCCATCGTCACAACGTAATGCGCATAGTTGGGCGTCAGAACAAACACAGTCTGCACTTCGGGGTCGTTCAGCGCGATGTGATAATCGGTAATCACCTGCTGTGCACCGTACTGATCTGCTAACTTTTGTGCCTTTTCGGGAATCAGGTCGCAGGCATATTTAATGGTTACGTCCTCCATTTTGGACAGTGCCGGAAAATGCGCACCGGAGGCAATTCGCCCGCATCCGATCACGGCAATAATTTTTTGCATCTCAATTCTCCTTTATGATTTTTCTCAAATAATCCGCCGCGGCGGTAATATCCTTTGCGGGGTCATCGCCTGCCTCGCGTTCAATGGTCAAAAAGCCCTTGTAGCCAATCGCCTCCAGCGCTTTCAGATACGCGGCAAAATCAACGTGTCCCTCCCCCAAAGGCATTTCGCGGAAGGCGTCGATTCTCTCCATATCCTCGGGCATGGGAATCACGCGGTAAATATATTCGGGATTGGTGCGCTGCAACATGACACCGTCCTTTGCGTGGGTATGAACGATATACTTTTTCAAGCGGTGCACAGCACGCACGGGATCGTCCCCCGTTACCATTACAAGATTTGCAGGATCCAGATTGACACCAACTCCGCAGGAGCCGAGCGAATCCAGAAAATCTCCCAGTACGGCAGAGGTTTCGGGTCCGGTCTCTACTGCAAAATGCGCGTCTACACTGTCAGCATACTGAGCCAACTCAAAGCAAGCCTCCTGCATCACCTTGTAGCGCTCTGCATTTTTATCCTCGGGCACCACGCCGATATGGGTCGTAACAATGTTCGTTTCAAGCTCCAGCGCCATATCCACCACGCGCTTGGAGCGTTCCACGTAAATCTTGTTGGATTCACGATCCATAAACCCGTGACCGAAATCGCCACAGATCGCAGAAAATTTTACGCCGTGATCCTTTGCAAAATTCAACAACTCATGGCGGCGCTCTTTCGTAAAGTTTTCGGGAGCAAAGTCCCCACGCGTGCCGTACATCTGAATGCCGTCAAGCCCAAGGGCGCTTGCGGCACGAATCGCATCGTGAATCTCCTTGCGGAAGGACTCTACAACCACACCTATCGGAAACTGATACATAGTATAACTCCTTTTTCAATCATCGGATTTGTCATGATTATAGCACATAAAAAAAGGATTGTCTATAGATTTTTGGATTTTTTTCTTTGATTTTAGACACCATTTTCTTTAATTTTGTATACCACTTTGTCTGCTTTTTAACAGAAATAGTCAAAATGCCGAAAAACGTTGACAAAACGGAAGGTCTGAAAAGCAAAGATTATCTCGATAATGTTGTAAAACCTTTCAAATCCGCCATTTTTTATATTTTTTGTTTCCCACAACGCCGTTTTAATGTGTGTCAGATTGCACAAAAAAAATCTTCCAAAAAAGTCGAAAAAAGACTTGACATTTGCAAAAACAAGTGATACAATAAGGCAACCTTTTGGAAAGGAGCGTCGCCTATGGCGACAAAACAGACCATGGAAACACCTTTTTTAACCAATTTGAAATTGGACGAAAAGAAAATCCAAACCATTCGCTCGCTTCAAAATCCGGAGGATCCCGTTCTGTTTGCGGTTGTGGGAGAAATTTCCAACAACGCGCGTTACGGCTCTTTGGTTCTTCTCGGCACCCGCAACACGCTCTTCACCTACGATTTTGATGCACAAATCGCGACCGAGCCCATTCCCTTCGAGGAGATCGAAAAGATCTACAACAAGAGAATGTACGGCAACGGCTTGATGCGCATTCAACTGAAAAACGGTGAATTGCGCGACATCTTCCGTTTCAACTTTACCATTACATCGCTGTGCGACGCCGTAGTCAACTACGTCAACGACATTCGCGACGGCATGGATCGTGACGAAGCGCTTGACGTGGTGGACGCTTCCTATACAAAGCTGCTTTCGGTTTGTCCGAAGTGCGGCCGTACCTTGACCTCCCCCGGCGTTCCGTGTATCAACTGTATGAATAAGGGCAAGCTGATCAAAAAGCTCGGAACTTATCTCAAGCCCGAAACCGTAATTTTGATTATCTCCGTCTTCGTTTCCATTATTACTACCACCTTAGCGCTCATGCCGCCAATGCTGACGCGTACGCTGGTGGACGATATCCTCCCAAACCAACAGCGCAATATGCTGATGATCGTTTCGATCTCCCTTGTCGCGATACATATTATTCAGCACGCACTGGGCGGTATCCGCGGCTATCTGTTGCGCCGTGCGGGAAATAAGATCGTTGCGCGCATCCGCTGTGACGTCTACGAAAAGGCCCAGCACCTGCCCATGCGTTTTTACGACAAAACCTCTACCGGTTCGGTCATCAACCGCATCAGCGGGGACACGGCAACGCTGCAATCCTTTATGCTCCGTATCACACAAGAGGTTGTGGTACAAGCCTTCAAGCTGGTGGGTATCGTCATCGTCATGCTCATCATGAACTGGCAGCTGACGCTCTATTCGCTGATTCCCGTTCCGATCGTCGTTATCGGCGCCCGCATCTTCCGCCAGAAGATCGCACCCTTCTACCGTCGTATCTGGCGCCGTTCCTCGGCAGTGACGTCAACTTTGACCGATACCATCCCCGGCATTCGCGTCATCAAATCCTTTACCAACGAGAAAAACGCCGTCAACCGTTTTTCGGCTTGTGTGGATGAGTGGAAAGAAACCGATACCAAGGCAGGTAAAATTCTGAACGTCTACCCTGCTATCGTCAACACCTTGATCGCCTGCGGAAGCGTGGTCATCTGGAGCCTTGGAGGAAATCTCGTTATTGATAACCTTGCCAATCCCGTCGAAGGCGCCATCTCGGTAGGTCTCCTGGTTTCCTTTATCTCCTACGCATCTATGTTCTATGAGCCCGTCAACTTCTTCGCCAATCTCTCCGATTCCACACAGAACGCATTGGCATCGGCAGAACGCATCATGGATATTCTGGATGCCGAGCCGGAGCACGACTTCGGAAAAGGCAATACCAATGCCAATATCGGCGGCAGAATCGAGTTCAAGCACGTCAACTTCTCCTTCGACCGTACCAAAAAGGTACTCAAGGATATCAACCTGGTCATCGAGCCGGGCGACATCGTCGGTATCGTAGGTACCACCGGCTCCGGTAAGTCCACACTGATCAACCTGCTTCTGCGTTATTACGATCACTATGAAGGTCAGATCACCGTAGACGGCGTAGATATTCGTGATATTGATATGCACTACTACCGTTCGCACATCGGTTACGTACAGCAGGAGCCGATGATGTTCCACGACACCATTTACAACAACATTGCCTACGGGGATGAAAACGTATCGGTGGACGAGGTCATCAACGCCGCCGATATTGCAAACGCACACGAGTTCATCGTCCGCCAGCCCGACGGCTACGACTCGGTACTGGGTGAGCGAGGCGTCGGCTTGTCCGGCGGTGAGCGTCAGCGTCTGTCCATCGCCCGTGCAATGCTCCGCAACCCGAAAATGCTGGTATTCGACGAGGCAACCGCATCTGTGGACTCCGAAACCGAGCACCTGATCCAGGAAGCCATTGAGCACCTGATCAGCGGCAGAACCACACTGATGATCGCGCACCGACTTTCTACTCTTTCCAAGGCGAACAAGATCATTGTCGTGGATAACGGTCAGATCCTGGAATACGGTACACCACAGGAGCTGATGGAAAAGAAGGGCAAGTATTACCGTTTGGTGGAGATTCAATCCATGTCCGATAAGGTTGCAGAATCCCGCCGCGCCGAAAACTTTGAGTGAGGTGAAGCATATGGGCAGAATCTATGTAGACCATTATAACGGAAGGCTCGAACGCACCGACGTATATCTTGTACGCTTGATCCTGCGCGACGGCACCGTGATCGAAAACCTTGAGCCGCGCCGTCTCTTCCCGTTCAGCAATACGAAAATGTTCATCACGTTGCTCGACGAGCATGAAAAAGAGATCGCCTTTGTCCGCGACTACGAGGAGCTGGACGAAAGCTCCCGACACGCGCTTGACGAGTGCTTTGCGGAATACTATATGATCCCGCAGATCTCCCAGTTGATCAAAAGCGAGGAAAAATTCGGCTCGTTGAAATGGACGGTACAAACCGACCGCGGTGTTGTCACCTTCCGGATCCGCAACCGCCACAGCGATATCAAACAGTTGCATGGCTCCGGACGGATCATCATTCGCGACAGCAACGACAATCGCTACGAGATCCCAAGCTTTGACGTGCTGGATTCGCACAGCAAACGAATCCTGTTCTCGTATCTCTAACCATACCACCCGTCGGGGAGAAGCTTTGAAATCAGAGCTTCTCCCCGATCGACTGTTATATGGAAGGGATTCCGGCCATCTCCAAAAATTCGTCTCCAAAAATCGACAAAAAGATGGCACATTTTCGGGTTCCCGTCATAATATGATAACAGAAGGGCAAAAACAAAATCCAACGCTCTTCCATTGAGTAAAGGAGGACTCTTATGAACTGTCTCTGCAATCTGTTTGATAATAACTGCATTTGGATCATCATCATCGCATTGCTTCTGCTCTCTTGCAACAACTGTGGCTGCGGCTGCAACCGCTAAGGCTTAATCCCAATTCTTTGGGGGTGCCGTACAATCGTACGGCACCCCCGCAGACTGTAGACGAAAAGCGTTCACACCAAAGGAAAAGCTGAGGCGTGAACGCTTTTCTGTAAGGAAGAGAAGATATTTTGAAAAAAGAGCGAAAAAGAGGCAAAAAGCGAGATTGGAGAAGAGGATTTCCTCTTCCATT
>JAFTLZ010000095.1 GCA_017452665.1 Clostridia bacterium | reverse complement strand
TTATTTCTTTAAATTTGCCTCAAGGATTGCAAGCTCGTCGTAAAGCTCCTGAGGAACACGGTCGCCAACCTGCTTGTAGAAGGCTTTGATGTTCTCAACGTCCTCCAGCCAGCTTGCTTTGTCAATGGTGAGCAGCTCGCGAACGGTATCAAGGGTAACGTTGTCAAGTCCTTCGATGTTGATATCTTCTGCCTTCGGTACAAAGCCGATGGGAGTTTCAACAGCATCAACCTCACCGGCGCAACGAGCAAGGATCCACATCAAAACTCTCATGTTGTCACCAAAGCCGGGCCAAATGAAGTGACCTTCTGCATCGGTGCGGAACCAGTTTACGTGGAAGATCTTGGGTGCGTTGGGGATCTTTTTGCCCATGGAGAGCCAGTGAGCAAAGTAGTCGCCCATATCATAGCCTACGAAGGGACGCATTGCCATGGGGTCACGGCGAACCACACCGACCGCACCTGCTGCAGCCGCGGTGGTCTCGGATGCCATGATGGAGCCTACAAACGTGCCGTGCTGCCAGCTGCGGGATTCATAAACCAGCGGAGCGGTCTTTGCACGGCGACCGCCGAAGATGATTGCAGTCAGCGGAACACCGGTCAGGCTATTGAACTCAGAAGAGATGCAAGGGCAGTTGGATGCCATTGCGGTGAAGCGGGAGTTGGGATGTGCGCCGGAGGTGTTGACCTTGTCTGCCTTATCGTACTTGGTGTAATCCCACTTTTCGCCCTTCCAGTTGATGGCGTTCTTGGGAGGATTATTATTCAGACCTTCCCACCAAACGGTGTTGTTGTCCAGATCGTGGCAAACATTGGTGAAGATGCAGTTCTTCTTGGTGGTCATCAGCGCGTTGTAGTTGGAGTGCTCGTTGGTACCGGGAGCTACACCGAAGAAACCGTTTTCGGGGTTTACAGCATAGAGTCTGCCGTCAGCACCTACGCGAATCCATGCGATGTCATCACCAACGGTCCAAACCTTGTATCCGGCCTTCTTGTAGATTTCCGGCGGGATGAGCATTGCAAGGTTGGTTTTTCCGCAAGCGGAGGGGAATGCCGCAGAGATATATTTGATCTCGCCCTGAGGATTTTCCAATCCGAGGATCAGCATATGTTCAGCCATCCAGCCTTCTTTGCGGCCGAGGTAAGATGCGATACGGAGTGCAAAGCACTTTTTACCAAGCAGAACGTTTCCGCCGTATGCGGAGTTGACAGACCAAATGGTGTTGTCTTCGGGGAAGTGGCAGATATAACGGTCCTCTTCGCGGCAATCAGCGGTTGCATGCAGACCCTTTACGAAATCTGCGGAATCACCCAGCGCTTCAATCACGTTCTTGCCAACGCGAGTCATGATGATCATGTTGAGAACGACGTAGATGGAGTCGGTCAGCTCAATACCGATCTTTGCAAAATCGGAGCCGACAACACCCATGGAGTAGGGAATTACGTACATGGTCTTTCCCTTGTAGGAGTTTTTGTAGAGCTTGCTCAGCTTATCGTAGCACTCCTTGGGATCCATCCAGTTGTTGATGTTACCTGCGTCCTCTTTTTTGGAGGTGCAGATGAAGGTTCTGTTTTCCACGCGCGCCACGTCGTTGATTGCGGTGCGGTGCAGATAGCAGTTTGGATATTCCTGGGGATTGAGTGCGATCAGCTCACCGCTTGCGCAAGCCTCTGCACGCAGAGCATCGCTCTGCTCCTCGCTGCCGTCGATCCAAACGATTTTTTCCGGATTGACCATGTCAGCCATGGACTTGATCCAATCCAAAACATACTTGTTGTTGGTCATTTTTTTACTCCTTTTTTATATGGAAATTTAATTAAAAACCGTTCAGCGGGCGCCAAGCCACCTTGTCACCCAGTATATATTTTACACGACTTTTCTCTCTTTTTCAAGAGTCTTTTGAAAAGGTTACGATTTGTTCATAAAATTATACCAATTTTTTTAAAGCGAATTTCGGATTGACATTTCGATAATTTTGTGCTATAATAGTTAGTGGCTATTTTTCTGTTTCTTTTTTGAGGCGCAAAAACACAAGACGGAGGAAAATAACAAAATGGGAAAATATTTCGGCACAGACGGTTTCCGCGGGGAGGCCGGTGTCACGCTGACATCCGAGCACGCTTATAAGATCGGGCGTTTTTTGGGTTGGTATTATGCACAGGGAGGAACCCACCGTGTGCGCGCCGTTATCGGCAAGGATACCAGACGCTCCAGCTATATGTTTGAATACGCCATTGTTGCGGGATTGACCGCTTCCGGCGCCGATGCGTATATGCTGCACGTCACCACAACGCCGAGCGTATCTTACGCGGTTGCCGGCGACGATTTTGATTGCGGAATCATGATCTCCGCAAGCCACAACCCGTATACCGACAACGGCATCAAGCTGGTCAATCGGCGCGGGGAAAAGATCGACGATGCGACCATCGAAAAAATTGAGCTTTATCTGGGCGGAGATTTGGAGGCCTTAGGGATCACCACGCCCGACATTCCGTTTGCCACGGGGGCCGCACTGGGAGAGATTATAGACTACGCCGCCGGCAGAAACCGTTATATCGGATATCTGATCTCGCTCTCGCGCTATTCGTTCCGCCAATTCCGCGTTGGTTTGGATTGTGCAAACGGCAGCGCATGGATGATTGCCAAAAGCGTCTTTGATGCGCTTGGTGCCAAAACTTACACCATCAACGCCTCTCCCGATGGACTCAATATCAATCGCAACGCCGGCTCCACGCATATCGAGGTGCTTGCAAAGTATGTCAAAGAAAATCAGCTGGATATCGGTTTTGCCTTTGACGGAGATGCGGACCGTTGCATTGCGGTGGATGAAAGAGGAGAGATTGTCAACGGCGATCACATTCTGTACGTGCTTGCCATGCAACTGAAAAAAAGCGGAGAGCTGGTCAACAATACGGTGGTGACCACGGTCATGTCCAATCTCGGTCTTTATCGCGCGCTGAAGGAGGCGGGAATCCGTTATGAGCAAACCAACGTCGGTGATCGTTATGTTTACGAAAATATGCAACAAACCTGCAACTGTATCGGCGGTGAGCAATCGGGGCATATTATCCTCAGCAAGTTTGCAACGACGGGAGACGGTATCCTGACCGCGATCAAGCTGATGGAGGCGGTCATTCGGGAAAAGCTTCCTCTTTCCAAGCTGGCAGAACCGGTACAGATGCTTCCGCAGGTTACCAAAAATGTGCGGGTATCCGACAAAGCGGCGGTGCGTGACAATTCCACAGTGCAGGCGAGTGTTCGTGCGGTTCGTGAAATGCTGGGTGAGAACGGAAGAATTCTGCTGCGTGAAAGCGGAACCGAGCCGGTGGTTCGCGTGATGGTAGAGGCGCCGACGGTACAGCAATGTGAGGACTATGCAAACGAGGTGGTTGCACGCATTTGCGAGCAGGGGCTTGCCGATGTGTGACCGGATGGGAGTGATAAAATGAAAGAAATTGTTCAGATCCGTTCGCTGTATCGCGATCTTTCTCACTCTGCGGCGGCCCCGTTGCTGGAGCGCTTTGTGTATCCGTGGGAGGTCCTGCCGCACATTGCGGAATTTATCCTGCAACATGGCGAAACACTCTCGGCGGAGCAGTACGACCGCGTGGGTAAGGATATCTGGATCGCCAAAAGTGCACATGTGGCACCAAGTGCCGCATTATACGGGCCGTGCATCATCGGTGAGGGAGCCGAGATCCGCCACTGTGCGTTCCTGCGCGGAAATGTGATCGTCGGAAAAGGTGCCGTGGTGGGGAACTCCACCGAGCTGAAAAACTGTATTCTCTTTGACGGTGTGCAGGTACCGCACTATAATTATGTAGGGGATTCCATCCTCGGATATCGGGCGCACATGGGCGCCGGAGCAATTACCTCCAACGTCAAAAGCGATAAGACCGAGATTCGCATCCGCTGCGGAGAGGACTTTTTGGAGACGGGCTTGCGCAAGTGCGGCGCGATGCTGGGTGACGGTGTTGAGGTTGGATGCAACAGTGTGCTCAATCCGGGCACGGTCATCTGTCCCAACAGCAATGTTTATCCGCTCTCATCTGTGCGCGGTATTGTTCCATCGGACAGCATCTTTAAAAATCAAAGTACGATTGTAAAAAAACATTGAATCAAATCAGTCAAACAGACACATAACTATCTTATCGGAAACGCGGCTCACAAATGTGAGTACGCTTTTCCGATGCGCCTCAAAAAACGTGAAAAAAGCTCCCGAAAATCAGGGAAATGATAGCGCCAGACCGCTCCCGTGCGTTTGCAGCGGTTAACGAGGAGAGAAGTGATCGAACCTTTCGGCGGATGCTTCTCCGGTGTGCTGACTCAATGTCGCGCATCGTCAATCGGCAGATCAAATATGCGGGTGACCGCAAAACAACATCTGCCATTTTCAGACGGGTACCGTCCTTCGAAAAAAAGAATTTCGAAGAACGGTTTTTCGTCGCGCCAAAATTCGAAAGGAGAAGCGGGAGCTTAATTTTGCTAATCTCCCGCAAAGCAACTATAATATGTGTGGAATTATCGGATATACGGGATGCGAGGACGCGATCCCGAAAATGACAGAGGGACTTTCGGTGTTGGAATACCGCGGATACGATTCGGTTGGAATCGCCGCGCAAACCGAAAGCGGAATTTCTGTGGTGAAATGCCGCGGAAGAATTGAAGAATTAAAGAGACGGAAGGAGCTGTCTGCGCTTTCATCCTCCGGCTGTGCCATCGGGCATACGCGTTGGGCGACGCACGGAGGCCCCTCCGATCAAAATGCCCACCCACACCGTGTGGGACGGGTGGTGCTGGTGCACAATGGGATCATTGAAAATTACAAGGAACTGAAAACGGCGATGGAAGAAAAAGGGATTCGCTTTGCCTCCGAAACCGACACCGAGGTTGCCGCGGCTGTGTTAAATGAAGAATATCAAAGCAACGACTCTCCAATCGCCGCCATCCGCAATATGATGCGTGCTTTGCGCGGCGCTTACGCATTTGGAATTTTGTTTGAAGACCGTCCCGGAGAGGTTTATGCCGTACGGAACGGTAGTCCCTTGATTTTGGCAAAGGGTGATGACGGGTATTATCTGGCATCGGATTTGACCGCATTGTTGCCCTTTACGCGTAGCTACCATAGCTTGGAGGAGGGGCAAATTGCCTCTCTGACGCCGACAGATGCACTGCTCTACACAACTGCGGATGAAGTGATTGCCCCGACATGGAACCATTCCGATCTCACGCCGGAGTCGGCGCAAAAGGGCGGATATCCGCATTTTATGCTCAAAGAGATTCATGAGCAAAGCGAAGCAATCGTAAAATCCGTGTCTCCGCGCGTCCGTAACGGTCTACCCGATTTTTCGGCGGACGGATTGACGGCGGATTTTTGGAAGGGTGTAAAGCACATTCACATTGCGGCATGCGGCTCTGCCATGCATGCGGGACTTGCCGGAGCGCATTTTCTGGAGGATTATGCGCAAGTCTCTACACGTGTTTTCATCGCGTCTGAGTACCGTTACCATCCTCCCATTTCGTCGGAAGGGACGCTTTTGATCCTGATCTCTCAATCGGGAGAGACCGCTGATACGCTGGCGGCGTTGCGGTATGCGAAATCGGTGGGGATTCCCACGCTTGCGATCGTCAATGCTGTGGAAACCACCATCGCACGGGAGGCGGATGCGCGCATTTACACCTACGCAGGTCCCGAGATCGCGGTTGCCACCACAAAGGGCTATTGCACGCAGGTGTCGGTTTTGTTTTTGCTTGCCGCCGCGATCGCTCACGCAAATGGTAAAATGACGGACGAAAATGCACGGGAGCTGGTGCGCGGTATTTTGACAGAAGCGCCGCGTGCTGTAGAGTCTATGCTGAATGCGCATACCGAAACCTTCCGCCGAATCGCAAAGGAGCTCGCCAAACACGATCACATCTTTTATATTGGACGCGGGCAGGATTCTGCTTTATCGATGGAAGGAGCACTGAAGCTCAAAGAGATCTCCTATATCCATGCCGAGGCATACGCCGCTGGAGAGTTAAAGCACGGAACGATCTCGCTGATTGAGGAGGGGACTCCCGTCATCGCCATTTCGACCGAGCGGGCACTGTACGATAAAATTGAAAGCAACGTGCGCGAGGTTTCAAGCCGCGGTGCGCAGGTGCTGCTGCTTTGCAGAGACGATACCGGGGAAACGCAGTTTTCGGCAGATGATGTAATTTTGTTGCCTTCTACCTTGGCACCGGCTACGCTTTTTGCGGCGATGACCGCCATGCAGATGCTGGCGTACGAAACTGCCGCGGCACGCGGTTGTGATATTGACCGTCCGCGCAATCTTGCAAAATCAGTTACCGTGGAGTGATTTTTGTAAGCTTTAAGCCGATTTTAAAGATTGCGAAACCAAATTCAAACAATTCCGTTTGCAGGAACTATTGACTTTTAAAAACAAAAAAGGTATAATATTATCAAAAACGGCGTCGCAAAGACCGTTTGATATGCGGCGCCGTTTGTAATATTGGAATTGTTAAGGAGACGGTATGAAACACGAATCACAATGGCAAAGACCAAAAACCACAAAAGTTTATCTTCACAGACCGCTTTCCGAGCGTTTGGCTTTGCTTTGTCCGGATTTTAAGCTTTTGAATCTTTCTCTGCTGGATAACGGCACGCACGTGGGGCAGCCCGGTTTGGGCATCTTGTTTTTACACGGAGAAGACATGACCTGCTTTGATCTGGATGAAACACATTTTTCTTCTGTTACGGGCGGGGTGCCGATTTATGAAATACACAACCGTGCCGTTTGTGACGTAAAACTTGAAGCGTTTTGCACCGGTGGGCGGAATCCTACCATTTGCTTTCGGCTGACCTTAACAAACGATTTGCCCGTTCCCGTGCAGGATTGCATCGGGATTATGCCACGCTCCGGTCAGGAAAAGTATATGCTCAACCAGCACCAGGAGGGATATTCGCCCTACCGTCCTAACTATAAAAATTGGTTCATGCTCAAGAGAACCTGGAAGCAAAGTGATGCCAATACTGCCGCGAGCGATCTCGGATATCTGAAGGTTATGACCGACGGCAAATCCGCGACTCCCGTTTGGATTACAGATTCCAAGCACGGTCACCAATTTGAGGCTACTGATTATTTTCGGTTTGACTATCATTTGGAAAGCGGCGAAAGCTTGCAGATTTTTGGAGCGTTGCGCGCAAAAGAGCTGCCCGAGCTTGCCGATTACGCCGTACAGCGTGACGAGGCGGAAGCGTTTTGGAATGACCTGACCGCAGGCATCCGCATACGCCCCGATACGAGCAATTCCGTGTATCAAGCGGTGTTTTGCCATGCGGCAGTGCAATGTATGCAGATGCTGGCGCACTATGAGGGAAGTGATCTGGTTACAGCAAGACAGGGAGACGTAGGTCGTTTTATCTGGCCGTACGAGGGGGCTCAGGTTTTGATCATGCTGGATCGCCTCGGACTTACCGCACACACAGGCGAGGCATACCGTTGTTACTGTGAACGTTGGCTGATTCGGGAAGGCGAGGACAAAGGAAAAATTCAAAGCAATGCCGGTTGGGAGAACTTTACTGGATCGGTCATCTGGGGAATTTCCGAGCACCTCAAATGCGTACAAAACGAGCGCGAATTTGCTTATTTTTTGCCGCATTTGTTAGAGATGCGGGATTGGATTCAACGCAAGCGGCTTGCTCCGCGGGACGTCGGTTATCAAGGGATTTTCCCTGCAGGGAAGGGGAGCGATTGGAGCGAGGTTGGACAGTTCTGGACGTTTACCGACAGCCATAACGCAATGGCACTGAAATCCATGTACGAGATGCTGGAGCAATACGCTCATGCAGAAGCGGCACCGACGAAGGCTCTTTACGAGGATTATCGGGAGACTTTAATTCGGATCCGCGATGAGATTTACGCCGGGCATGAGCAGGACGAGGCATATATTTTTCCGCATATGCTGGGAATCCCATTTGAGGACAGCGAAAACTACAGTTATTATACGGACGGCGCGCCCTATCTGCTATATACCGGTATCATTGAGCCGGGTAGCAGGATGCATCGGCAAATGGAGCAGTTTTTCCGCTCCCGCGGGCAATTTGAGCGCGGCTTGACCGGAAGAATGACCAGCTGTAGCAGCCTTTGGGATGAAGCCTATTTCGGCGGCTACGGTGATGTTTGGTATACGATGCAAAGTGAAACCTATTGGCTCAAAGCCTGGATGAAAACAGGCGAAATTGAAAAAGCACGTGAGACCTTGGATGCCTGCCTTTATTACGGCATGACTCCGGAATACATCGTAGCGGAACGCTACTGCTCGATCAACCCGTGGTATTCTCCGTGGCAGCCAAACGGAAGCGGAAGCGCTCGCGTACTGGAAATGATGCTGGCTTATTTTGGAGAAAAGCACTGACCGTTTGATAGGCCACAGCAATGCAGAATTTTTTATCTTCTGCATCGACCAATCTTTATAAAGAGAAATCCCTCAACAGATTTTACCGTCTGCTGGGGGATTTTCTTATGAAAATCAGTCCTGCTTTTTCATCATGTTCAGGACCTCGTAAATGCCCTTGATGGGGATGATGTTGATTCCCGGAATCTCCAGCTTGCGTTTTTCTACGTTGCGCCAAGGAAGAATTGCATGCTTAAAGCCAAGCCGTGCCGCCTCTTTGACGCGTTGCTCCGGATTGGAAACCGCGCGGCATTCGCCTGCCAAGCCCAGCTCTCCAATGGCAATCAGATCGTCCGGAATGATGCGGTCGGTCATGGAGGAGATCAGCGCCATGGCAACAGACACGTCCGATGCAGGCTCGTCCAGGCGCAAGCCGCCAATGACGTTCAGATAAACGTCGTTT
>JAFTLZ010000004.1 GCA_017452665.1 Clostridia bacterium | reverse complement strand
GGAATAGATGCTGCTGAGAGAAAGGCCAGAGAAAACAATATTCATTTCACGCTTGAGGGACGTATCAAATCGGTTTATTCGATTTACAAAAAAATGTATAATCAAAATAAATCCTTTGATCAGATCTACGATTTTTACGCACTTCGTATCATTGTGGATACCGAGCTGGAATGTTATACCGCGCTTGGTTTAATCCACGAGATGTTCAATTCGATCCCCGGACGCTTTAAAGACTATATCTCTACGCCAAAGCCGAATATGTACCGTTCCTTGCATACCACGGTCATCGGACGCGACGGTATCCCGTTTGAGGTACAGATCCGTACATGGGAAATGCATCACGTGGCGGAATACGGTATCGCCGCGCACTGGAAATACAAGTCGGGGGCTTCCTCCAAGGCAGAGCTTGACCGCAAGCTGGAGTGGATCGCCCGTTTGATCGAAACCGAGGATGACCAACGCGACCCGGAGGAATTTATGAATGCCCTCAAAACCGATATTTTCCACGATGAGGTATTTGTGTTTACCCCCAAGGGGGATGTGATCGCTCTTCCGAATGGGGCAAATGTCATTGATTTCGCTTATGCGATCCACTCGGCAGTCGGTGATAAAATGATCGGCGGTAAGATCAACGGAATGATCGTGCCGATCGACCGTACCTTGGAAAACGGCGAGATTGTTGAGATATTGACTTCATCCTCCTCCAAGGGACCGAGCCGCGATTGGCTGAACATCGTCAAGACCAGTGCCGCGCGTTCCAAGATCCGTGCGTGGTTCAAAAAAGAGAAACGCACCGAAAACATCGTGGTGGGTAAGAGTGCCGTGGAAAGCGAGATTAAAAAGATCGTTAAGACTTGCACCGAGGCACAAAAGGATGCTGTGGTCGCGGCGCTGACCGAACGCCTGGGCTTTAACAGTGCCGATGATTTTTACAATGCCATCGGTTACGGCGGATTGATGATCTCCAAGGTGGTGCGGCGTTTGCAGGAGGAATGTGAACGCACGATCAAATCCGTGATTGCCGAAGCTCTGCCGGAAATGAAAGCAGAACCCGAAAAGATCGCAGTCAACAAGCCAAAAAATGTCCGCTCGGACAGCGGTATCATTGTGGACGGTGAAGCGGGATGTATGGTAAAATTTGCAAAATGCTGTAATCCTTTGCCGGGAGATTCCGTCATCGGATTTGTTACCAAGGGCTTTGGAATCTCCATTCATAAAATTGACTGCCCGAACGTGATCGAAGGACGTAATATTCCAGAAAACGCCGACCGCTGGAAGGAGGCTCATTGGGAAGAGGCAGAGGAGCGCGGAGACGGACGCGGTATTTACGAGGCGTTGTTGCAGCTTCATGTTGACAACCGCATCGGTATGCTTGCGGATATCACCACGGCACTTGCCGATATGCGTGTTTCGATTTTACAGGTCGGTGTTGTTAACAAGAGTGACGGAAATGCGATTGTAAATCTCAAAATCGGATGCAAAAACATTTCCCACTATGAGTCCATTGTGTCGCGTTTGCGCGGACTCAACGGCGTGGATAACATTCTGCGCGGATTTTCGTGAGAAAGAGAAAGGATTTTTACGCTGATGAAAGCAGTCATTCAACGTGTTTCCCACGCATCGGTCGCGGTAGACGGAGAGACCGTCGGCGCTTGCCAAGCAGGTCTTATGATCCTTCTCGGCGTTGCCGAAGGCGATACCGAGCTTGACGCAGAGTTGCTTTGCCGTAAGATCGTCAATTTGCGTATTTTTTGCGACGAAGCGGGCAAAATGAACCGTTCTCTCAAGGATATTGATGGGGAAATGCTGGTCATTTCTCAGTTTACGCTACTTGCAAATTACCGCCATGGGAACCTTCCCGATTTTTTGGAGTCCGCAAAGCCGGATGTGGCATATCGGCTGTTTGAGTATTTCAAGCAGCTGGCATCGGCAGAGGTTCGACGCGTGGAATCCGGTGTATTCGGCGCGCATATGAAGGTAGAGCTCCTCAATGACGGTCCCGTTACCATTGTCATGGACAGCGAAGTGCTGAAAAAGAAAAAGTAAGGATTTTTGATATGAAACTGATACTAAACGGAAATATCAACGTATACTATATTCAGACGCTCTGTATGATCTTCTTTCCCGGCGAAAAATTCGGCAGTGCGGAAGAGGATTGCGAAAACGCACCCACGCTGTCTCTCACGCTTTCCGAACAGACGGAGGGCTTGACCGCCGCGGTACAGATCTCTGTCGGAGAAAAAACAGCGACCTCCGAAAAATTCTATCCTTTTTCCGAGCAATATAACCGAGACAAAACGGCAAAGCTTGTATGCGGTGCCGCGGTGATCGCCGCTTGCGGGGAATTGATGGGATACCGCCCGTCATGGGGAATGCTGACAGGAGTACGTCCCTCCAAGGTAGCGACCGAGCTCTTACAACAAGGATTGAGCAAGACCCGTGTGAAAAAGATCTTGACCTCCGAGTATTTTGTGATCCCCAAAAAGGCGGCTTTGGCGACCGATGTGGCGCTCAACGAGCAAAAGCTGATTGGAAACGGTGCACCGAAGGATTGCAGTGTTTATGTGGCAATTCCGTTTTGTCCCACACGTTGCTCTTACTGCTCCTTTGTTTCTTATACCTCTCCCAAGCTGCTCTCACTCATCCCCGCGTATTTGGTACATTTGGCTGAGGATCTTGACAAGACCTTTTCAAAGATCAAGGAACTGGGGCTTCATGTCAAAACGCTTTATATCGGCGGCGGTACACCGACGATACTGAGTGCCGATCAGTTGCGCTTCCTTTTGGGAAAGATCGCGTCCTTGACCGATGTATTTTCACTGGAAGAGTACACGCTGGAGTCGGGAAGACCGGACACCATTACCGCGGAGAAGTTTGCCGTTGCCAAGGAGTACGGTGTGACACGCATTTGTGTCAATCCGCAATCGCTTTGCGATGAGGTACTGCACGGCATTGGACGTGCGCATACGGCAGAAGATTTTTTGCGCGCGTTTGAGATCGCACGGGAATCGGGGATCCCCTATATCAACACCGATCTGATTGTGGGATTGCCCGGAGATAATTTTAAATCTTTCTCCCAAACCTTTGACAAAATTCTTTCCCTTCGTCCCGAGAATATTACCGTACATACCTTCTGTGTCAAAAAAGCGGCGGAAATTTTGCGGCAGGGAAGCAATGTTTACTCTCTGCGCGGAGGTGATGCCGGCAAATGCGTGGATTATACACAGCTCAAATCTCAGCAAGAGGGGTATTTGCCGTACTATATGTATCGGCAAAAGAACACGGTGGGAAATTTTGAGAATGTCGGATTCAGTTTGGAGGGAGCAGAGGGGCGTTATAATATTTACATGATGGAAGAAGTGCATTCCATTTTTGCCGTAGGTGCGGGAGCGGTCTCCAAAATGGTGGACTACCGTCCCGAAAACGGCGGAAAGCCAGTGATCGAGCGCCTGTTCTATCCCAAATATCCGTATGAATATTTGAAGGACGACAGCACCGACGAAAAGGTTGCGGCAATGGAGGATTTTTACCGCCGTCATCATTTGGTTTGAGCTTCCCCGCGACGGCAATTGCTTTTCCATCGGAAAGGATTGGATTTGATGAATTGCTATTATCCCTGTATTCCCAATGATCCATTGGAGCTTCAAAAATTTGTGGAGCATACCGACAGGCTGTTTGAAGAAAAGGTGCAAGAGGTGACCGAAAAGATCGCCGCCAAGCCCGAGTTAAAGCTGATCGGTCTTACCGGTCCCACTTGCTCGGGCAAGACAACCGCTGCCAAAAAATTGATGGCATCTCTGGAGGAGCACGGGCACCGTGTCCATGTGGTTTCGATTGATGACTTTTATTATGATAAAGATCTGTTGCAAAAAAGAGCCGATGATGACCCCGATATTGAGATCGATTATGACTCGGAGGATACCATAGATATCGCACTGTTGGCTGAAAAAACAGCGTCCTTGCTTAAGGGCTTACCCACACAAATGCCGCGGTTCGATTTTTCGTCCGGCTGTCGACGCGAGGGGATATGGCTGGATCCCGAACCCGAGGACGTATTTTTGTTTGAAGGGATCCAGATCCTTTATCCCAAGGTCCATGCCATTTTGGATAATCCCGCTTATCACAGCATCTATATTTGCGCGTCCTCTGCCATTGAGCTTGACGGTGTACGTTTTGCGCCGAATGAGATTCGTTTGATGAGACGCTTGGTGCGGGATTTTCGTTACCGTGCATCCGGTCCCGATTTTACCTTTTACCTTTGGCAAAGTGTACGGTTGAACGAGGAAAAAAATATTTTTCCAAACGCGCATTACTGCCACGATTTTATTGATTCGACCATGCCTTACGAGATCGGTATGCTAAAGCCGTATTTGGAGGAAACGCTTTCTTTGTTGCCAAAGGACAGTTCGTTTTCTTCACAGGCAAAGGAATTGCTTTCCAAGGTGGCATCTGTTTTTACGGTACCTTCGGAATATATGACCAAAAACTCACTTTATAAGGAATTTATTTAATGAAAACGATACTCAAAAACGCGACGCTGTTGCCCGAATACGGCTATGGCTCCGCTCCGGTCTCGGTGGTGATCGAGGATCGGAAAATTGTTGAAATAGCCGAGAAAACGACGCTATCGTCGGATGCGGAAATTATTGATTGCCATGGGAACCTATTGATCCCCGCGTTCTACAACGCACATTGTCATGCCGCTATGACGCTCTTCCGCGGATACGGCGAGGACCTGCCGTTGCAACGCTGGTTGGATGAAAAGATCCTGCCCGCGGAGGAAAAGCTGACCTATCGCAGTGTACGGGTGGCAACCGAGCTGGCGATTGCCGAAATGCTGCGCAACGGTGTGGCTTCGTTTTCCGATATGTATATGTTTGAGGATGCTGTGGCGGACGCCGTGCTCGCGACGGGTATTAAAGCCAATCTTTCGCGTAGCTTTGTGTCGTTCGATCCCGAGGCGGATATTCGTAAAGATTTTCGTTTTGCCGAGTTCCGTTCTCTTGCGGAAAATTATCACAATGCAGACGGGGGGCGTATTGTTGTCGATCTTTCTTTGCATGCGGAATACACCAATACTCCCTATGCCTGTAAAACGGTAGGGGAATACGCGCTTGCAAACGGCTATGGAATCCAAATTCATTTGTCGGAGACCGAAAAGGAACACAATGACTGTATCCGCCGCCACGGCAAAACACCGACCGCATTCTTCCGTGAGCTCGGCGTTTTGGAGGTGCCCGTTACCGCCGCACACTGTGTTTGGGTGACCGATGAGGACATTGCGACGCTTGCCGAAAAAAAGGTCAGTGTCGCGCACAATCCCGTCAGCAATCTTAAGCTTGGCAGTGGTGTGATGCCGTTGCGCAAAATGCTGGATGCCGGCGTCAATGTTGCTCTCGGTACCGACGGTGTGGCTTCCAACAACCGTTTGGATGTTTTGCGCGAGATGCAGACTGCGGCGATCCTACATAAGGGTGTGACGCGTGATCCCGCCGTTACGATTGCCGCGCAAATGTTGCCGCTTGCGACCTGCAACGGTGCCGTGGCGCAGGGGAGAACCGATTGCGGACGTGTCGAGGTGGGATACCGTGCCGACTTGGTGCTTATGGATCGCCATTCCATCCATAACATGCCTTCATATGACGATTACGCAATGCTTTCTTACAGCGCAGACCGATCGGATGTTTTGATGACAATGGTCGATGGACGCATACTTTACCGAAACGGTGAGTATACTTCTATTGATGAGGAACGGTTGCGCCGTGAGGCACAAGAGGTGTTTGCTCATTACTTTGATTAAACGGACGGTGATGGGCGTATGGTGGAAAAAGTTCAAAACAATACAAAAAAGACCTTTATGTCGGGGGTGTTGCTGCTCTCGCTTTCCACCGTGCTTGTTAAGATCATCGGCTTGGTTTATAAGATTCCCATGCTCTCGTATCTCGGCTCCGAGGGCATGGGCTATTTCAATTCCGCTTATGAAATTTACGCGTTGTTTTGTGTGATCTCCACGGCGGGATTGCCCGTGGCACTGTCGGTGCTGATCTCGGGTGCGCTTGCAAAAGGCGACGGGGGACAGGTACGGCGCATTTATCGTACTTCGCTTTCGGTATTTTTGTTGATCGGTGTTTTGGGGACAGCGGTCATGGTGCTTTTTGCACGCCGATTTTGCGGGCTGATGAAAAGCGACAATGCTTATTACTGTATTTTATCGATCGCACCCACCGTCTTTTTTATTTGCCTTTCCTCGGCGTTGCGCGGCTATTTTCAAGGCTATCAAAAAATGCTTCCGACAGCGATCTCTCAAATTTTGGAGTCGGCGGGAAAGCTGATATTCGGATTGCTGTTTGCACGTATGGCGCTCGCACGCGGGTATGAAACGCCTGTGGTTGCCGCTTTCGCGGGGATTGGGCTGACTTTGGGAACGGCGGTGTCTGTCGGATATCTGTTGGTCGAAAAAGCGAGATTTCGCCCGCGTGAGGAGTGTGACACGGATCGGCTTTCCAAACACTCTTTTTCCGAAAAACGCCGAGAAATTCGCAAGGATCTTTCCCGGCTTGCCATCCCCATGACGCTTGGTGCCTCTTTGGTCAGCATTACAAAATTGATTGATATGACCATGATCCTGCGCCGCTTGCAAGCCATCGGATACACGGAGATCGCGGCAAACGTAGCATACGGAAGTTATACGACCTTGGCGCTGTCGGTGTTCGGACTCTTGCCCGCGCTGGTCAACGCAGTGGCGCTTCCGCTTGTTCCCATGCTTTCCGCCGCCATTGCCTCTGGAGACAGGGAGCAACAGGCACAGATCATCAAAAGCTCTTATCGAATGACCTCTATGTTTGCCGTTCCCGCCGCGCTCGGTATCTCGGCGTATGCGCGTCCGATCTTGCTGTTGCTTTTCGGCAGAGAACCGGAAGCGGTGGCACGTGCCGCACCGCTCCTGTCTTATCTCGGACTCTCGGTGTTTCTTTCCTGTATGATCACGGCAACCAACTCGGTCTTGCATGCTTATCAAGTTGTCAACCGTCCCATTCTTTCGATGCTTGGGGGGGCTTTGATCAAAATCCTCACCGCTTATTTTTTAATCGGAAATCCCAACATCGCACTTGCGGGGGCACCTATCAGTTCCTTTTTCTGTAATGCCACGGTGGTCATGCTCAACCTTTGGTTTGCGTCAAGGCTTTGTTCCGTATCCGATCTGAAATCAATTTTTGTAAAACCGCTTGCAACCTCAACCGTGTCGATTGGAGTCTCGTATCTGTTCTATCTGATGCTTGCCTCGCACCTTGGGGAAAGTGCCGTTTTGACACTGGTATCTCTGCTTTTGGCAGTGACGCTCTATTTGCTTTTGTCCTGTCTGTTCGGCGTTTTCTGCGAGGAGGATATTCTTGCTTTGCCCATGGGAGAGAAAATCTATCGTATTTTGCAAAAAATGCGCTTATTACCGCACGACCGTTGTACCGTAAAAAACTGAAAACAATAACGAAAGGATGTTTCACATGTCTGTCAAGGATGAAATTGCTGCTTTGATGAAAAAAGAATGCTATGATTTTGAGGATCTGATTGCCATTACGCGGATCTTACGCTCCGAGGAGGGCTGTCCATGGGATCGCGAACAAGATCACCACAGTGTACGCTCGGCTTTGATTGAGGAGACCTATGAAGTTGTGGAGGCGGTAGATACCGAAAATCCGACACTTTTACGCGAGGAGCTGGGAGATCTCTTGTTTCAAGTGATGTTCCACGCGCAGATCGAGACCGAAGAAGCTCGTTTTGGCATTGGCGAGGTGGTGGATGACATCTGCAAAAAGATGATTCATCGCCATCCGCATGTGTTCGGAACCGTATCGGTCGAAAACAGCGCCGAGGTGCTGAAAAATTGGGAAAGCATCAAAACAGAGGAAAAGCAACGCAATACCTTGGTCGATAAGCTGCGCGCCATCCCGCCGATGATGCCCGCGTTGATGCGCGCCTCCAAGGTTGGCAAGAAAGCAGGACAAGCAGAAGGGCTTGATGCCGAGGCGGTTCTTGATCGCTTGGAAAATCAAATCGGAGCGATGAGAGACGCGCTTTCGCAACAAAAGCTTGATGCACAGACCGCCATCGGGGCCTTTTTGATGGGTGTTTGTGATCTTTCCCGCAAGCTTGATGTCGACGCAGAGCACGCGCTTTCCGCACAAACCGACCGCTTGATTGACGGCGTTGCTCAAAAAAACACATAAAAAGTCGAATTTTATAAACTTTTTTGAAAATACATTCTAAAAACACTTGCTTATTTGGCAAGAATATGGTAAAATAATAAGGTATTCCAAAATTATTTTATCGGAGGATCATTCTGATGACAAAGACACAGTTGATTGAAAAAATTGCCAAGGAAAACGAAATGACCAAAAAGCAGGTAACCGAGGTTGTTGATGCATGGATCGCGGCGGTAGAGGATACTTTGGCTGCGGGCGACAGTGTACAGCTTGCCGGCTTTGGTGCTTTCACGGTCAAGGAGATTGCCGCTCACACCGGCAGAAATCCCCGTACCAACGAGGCAGTTGAAATTCCCGCGTCCCGTCGCGTTACCTTCTCCGCAAGCAAAACTCTGAAGGACAAGCTGAATGAGGCTTGATAAATTTTTAAAGGTTTCCCGTATTATCAAACGCCGAACGGTGGCGAACGACGCGTGTGACGCGGAGCACGTTGCTGTCAACGGGAAACGTGCCAAGGCATCCTATGATGTCAAGGAGGGCGATATCATCGAGATCACCTTTGGGCAAAAAACGCTCAAGGCTCGCGTTTTGAACGTCAAGGAATACACGTCCAAAGCCGAGGCTTCGAGTCTTTACGAGGTTATCGAATAATCATTGAATATTTTTGCCGTCGCTTGCATAAATTGTAGCAAATCGGATATCGGAGGTTACTGCAATGAGTACAGAGGCGGCAAAAATCAATTCAACTGCGCACAAGCTTACTTTGGAGGCAAGAGAAAAGCTGGAGGTGCATGGGGTTACCGATGTGGTCAGCTTTGATGAGCAAACTGTCGTGCTCAATACGGTGTGCGGCGGTCTTGCGGTGGACGGTGCTTCGTTGCATATCCATGTGTTAAATATCGAGCAAGGGGTCGTGACCATGGACGGGAGGATCGATTCCGTCAGCTATTATGAAACGGAGAACAGCGAGAAGAATGCCAAAGGCGGCTTTTTCGGAAAGCTGTTTCGATAAACGCCATGAGCATTTCGCAATCGGCGCTGGCGTGGTTATATTTGTATGCTCTGATCTTGGGGATGTGCTTGGGCGCGATTTATGATCTCTTACGCATTACCCGTGTTTTTCTGGGGGTACATTACAGCCGCCGTGCGGCAAAACGGTTACAGGAAATTCGTTTGCCGTTCCTCTCTCCGTATCGAAAAAAGAAAGAAAACCGAGCTTTGGGTATTGTGGTGTTTTTTGAGGATCTGTTTTTCTGTATCTTTGCCGGCATTGCAATGATCCTGCTCTTTTATATTCAAAACAACGGGAAAATCCGTTTCCCCGCATTCCTTTGTGCGGGCGCGGGCATTTTGCTTTACCGTGCGACGCTTGGCAGACTGGTCATGCTCTTTTCGGAGGTGATTGCATTTGTCATTGAAACTGCGGTTCGCTATACGGTATTTTTCTTGCTGTATCCCGTTCGTAAATTGGCAAAGTTTATTAAGACCAAAGTACAAATAGCGGTCAACTCTTCGGTACAGGCACGCCGAAAAAGCCTGCGCCGCCGCTTTACCGCAAGCGAGACAGGGCGCGGGAAACGCAATGCCTGCGGGTTGATTCCAACCGATATTCCAAAATCCAAGACGTTAAAAAGGGGGAAGCAAATTGTCACAGGAAAAGAAAAAACAGTTCAGCCTCACGCTGCTCATGCGCGTGCTTCTCGGCGTTCTGGTCGTGGTATCCATCGGAATATTTGCAAATAGCGTTATGCGCTACAATGCTTTGCTTGAGGAACAGCGTGAGTTGGAGGAAAAGCTTGCCGATTATCAAGAGATGAAAGAAGAATTGCAGGAGCTTTTAAATTCGGATTACGATTATGAGTATATCGTAAAGATCGCCAAGGAACAGTTGGGATTGTATTTTCCGGATGAAGAAATTTTCTATAACGACAGAAACGAGTGAAGGACAGGGAATTATGGCAGAAAAGAAAAAGGAAGCCACTAAAATCATTGCACAAAACAAAAAAGCATATCATGATTATTTTGTAGAGGAAAAATACGAGGCGGGCATTGCGCTGTTCGGTACGGAGGTCAAAAGTATTCGTGCCGGCGGCGTCAACCTCAAGGACTCCTATTGTTCTTTTGAAAAGGGTGAAATG
>JAFTLZ010000094.1 GCA_017452665.1 Clostridia bacterium | reverse complement strand
TGTGGATGCTCTGGCGCAAAAAGAGCCGAACAAGCTGGCAATGTTGCACGTTTCAAAGGATAAGACCGAGCGCCGCTTTACCTTCAAGGATATGAAAAAAGCCTCCGCGCAATGCGCAAACTACTTCAAGTCGCTCGGCATCAAAAAGGGCGACCGCGTCATGCTGGTGCTCAAGCGTCACTATCATTTCTGGTTTGCCATGCTGGGACTCAATAAGTTGGGGGCAATCGCAATTCCTGCGTCCCATCAGGTGCAGGAGCACGACTTTGAATACCGCTTTCAGGCGGCAGGTGTCAGTGCCATTCTCTGTACGGCGGATGGTGACACCGCCCATCAAGTGGAGCTGGCAGCGAAAAAATGCCCGGATCTGAAGCATTTGCTGATCGTTGGCGGTGCGCGTGAGGGCTGGCGGAACTTTGATGAGGAGTATACACTCTACAGCTCGCATTACAACCGTACCGAGGATGCTCCCGGCGGCGACGACCTGATGTTGATGTTCTTTACCTCCGGTACGACCGGATATCCCAAGATCGCACAGCACAATTATAAATATGCACTCGGACATTTCCATACGGCAAAGTATTGGCACAACGTCGATCCCAACGGCCTGCACCTTACCATCTCGGATACGGGCTGGGCAAAGTCCATGTGGGGTAAGCTTTACGGCCAGTGGCTGTGTGAGGCGGCAACCTTCGTATACGATTTCGATCGCTTCGATGCGGCGGATATCCTGCCGATGTTTGCCAAATATCATATTACCACTTTCTGCGCACCTCCCACGATGCTGCGCATGATGATCAAGCAGGATATTTCCAAGTACGATTTTTCGTCGGTCAAGCATATGACCACTGCCGGAGAGGCACTGAATCCGGAGGTCTACCATCAGTTTGAAAAGGCAACCGGATTGCAGATCCTTGAGGGCTTTGGACAAAGTGAGAGCACCATGATCATCGGAAACATGGTCGGCGCCGCACACAAAATCGGTTCCATGGGTAAGCCCGCTCCCATTTACGACGTGGAGCTGGTGGATCCCGACGGTAAGCCCGTAGCGGCAGGCGAGAGCGGCGAGATCGTGATCAACATCAAAAACGGGTTGCCTTGCGGTCTTTCCACCGGCTACTACCTGGATTCTGACAAAACTGCTGAAGTCTGGCGCGACGGTTACTACCATACGGGAGACACCGCATGGCGAGACGAGGACGGATACTTCTGGTACATCGGCCGCGTAGACGACGTCATCAAGTCCTCGGGTTACCGCATCGGCCCGTTCGAGATCGAAAGCGTTATTATGGAGCTTCCTTATGTACTGGAGTGCGGTGTTTCCGCAATGCCGGATGAGGTCAGAGGACAGATCGTCAAGGCATCGATTGTCCTGACCCAAGGTACCGAGCCGACGGAAGCGTTGAAAAAAGAGATCCAGAATTATGTTAAGGAGCATACCGCACCTTATAAATATCCCCGTGTAGTGGTCTTCCGTGACGAGTTGCCTAAAACCACCAGCGGAAAGATTCAGAGGAACAAGCTATGATTGAAAACAAGCGTGTACTGCTGTTGAGCGGGCATTACGGAAGCGGAAAAACCAACATCGCAGTCAATTTGGCCATGGATTTGAAAAAGAAGTATCCAAACATTGCGATTGCAGACTTGGATATCGTAAATCCGTATTTTCGTACGAAGGACAGTGAGGCGGAGCTGAAGACCGCCGGTATCCGCCTGATCTGCTCGGATTACGCCAACAGCAATGTGGATATTCCCGCATTGCCGCAGGATTTATACGCCATCACCGATGACCGCTCTCTGCGCGCGGTGATTGACGTTGGCGGAGACGATCGCGGGGCACTGGCACTGGGACGCATTGCTCCCGCTTTGCGAGAGGAAAACAACTACGAAATGCTGATGGTGATCAACTGTTACCGTCCGCTGACGCGTGACGCCGAATCTACCTTGGAAGTGATGAGGGAGATCGAGTGTGCCTGCGGGATCCCGTTTACGGGGGTGATCAACAATTCCAACCTTGGTATCGAGACTACGGCAGAGGATGTTCTGGCATCCGTTCCGTACGCTAAGGCGGTTGCAGATTTGTCCGGCTTGCCGCTTGTGATGACCTCGGTTACGGCAATTTTGGCAGAGCAATTAAAAGGGCAGATCCCCGATCTGTTTCCCATGAATTTATACGTCGAAAGCGCCATACGGTAAATGCGTCAAATGAAATAATGAAACAAGGAGAAAAAATGAAAGTTTGTGTAATTCAGCCTCATTATTCTTTTTGCGAAAAAGATATAAAATCATGCTTTGACGGATTGCTTTCTTTGCTCGATCAATGTGACGAAAGCTTGGATTTGATCGTTCTCCCCGAATACAGCGACGTCCTTGCAGACGTCAAGGGAAGGGATGGATTCTACAATGCAGTTCAGCAATATCAGCCGTTTCTTTTAAAAAAAGCAAGCGAAACGGCAAAAAGGTGCAATTCACTGATGTTTGTCAATGCCGGATACGAAACGGAAAACGGCATTCGCAACACCACTCACGCCATTGACAGAAATGGCAATATCGTCGGAAGATATTTTAAAGCACACCCGGCTCCAAGCGAGGTTAAAACCGATGCTGAGGGAGGTCATGAGCTTGACGTGGCATACAGCTATGAGATTGCTTCTCCCTATATTTTGGAGCTTGAGGGGTTGAGATTTGCGTTTCTCACTTGCTATGACTTCTATTTCTATGAAAATTTTGCGAAAATCGCCCGTGAAAATATTGATATCATCATCGGTTGCTCTTTGCAGCGTACGGATACGCACGAGGCGCTTTCCATTATCAATCAGTTTCTTTGCTACAATACCAACGCCTATTTGATCCGAGCCTCTGTGTCGCTCGGTGAAAATGCCGAGGTTTGCGGCTGCAGTATGGTGGTCTCTCCCGGCGGTAAAATGCTGCTCAACATGAATAGCAATGTCGGACTTGGCATTTGCGAGATTGACCCCAAGCAAAAATATTACAAGCCAGCAGGGCATATGGGAAAGCTGAAATCCCATTACGAATACATCGAGGAAGGCCGCAGACCGTGGCTCTATCGCAACGGTGGTGCATCCGTCGTTCCGTTTGACGGCATCATGAAATATCCTCGCCTTTGTGCACACCGTGGCTTTAGTACGGTAGCACCCGAAAACAGTATGCCGGCTTTCGGTGCGGCAGTTGCTCTTGGGGCAGAGGAGATTGAATTTGATCTGTGGTCAACAAAAGACGGTGTGTTGGTCTCTTGCCACGACGAAACATTGGATCGGGTGAGCGACGGAAGCGGAAAAATTGGCGAGCATACGTACGAAGAGCTGTTGCAGCTTGACTTTGGCATAAAGCACGGAGAAAAATTCAAGGGCTTGAAGATCCCGACCTTTGAAGAAATTCTGCAAAAATTCGCAGGTCGCGTCATCATGAATATTCACGTCAAGATATGGGACGTCAATGCGAAAAATCCGATGGTTGAAGAAATTGTCGCACTCATTCGCAAATATGACTGTGAACAACATATTTACTTTATGACGACCAATGATGAAATCATCAAACGGGTGATGGAATATGCACCAGATCTCAGGGTTTGCGTCGGCTGGGATGGCAACAAAGCGCCCATGTCCATCGTTGACCGTGCCATTGCGCTCGGCGCTTATAAAGTGCAGCTGTTCAAGCCGTATTTTAATCAGGAAAGCATTGATAAAGCACATGCCCACGGCATTCTTTGTAACGTATTCTGGGCAGATGATCCGGACGAAGCACGCCACTACCTTGAAATGGGCGTCGATACCGTTCTGACAAATGATTATTTGACGGTATACAATGCGGTGAAAAAGGATTATTTCAATCGCAAATAATCAAAAAATACATCTTTTGGAGTTCTGACTCAAAAATCTATGATTACTATCATACAAACATTGCTTGCAAAAATAAAAGGAGTATTTGAAATGGCAAAATTAACGTTTCGAACCGACAACTGTAAGGGGTGCGGACTTTGCGTAGACGCTTGCCCCAAAAAAGTGTTGCGTCTGGCCCCCGACAAGATCAATAAAAAAGGACACCATCCCGTTGAGGCAGAAAAGTCCGAGGCTTGTATCGGCTGTGCATTCTGCGCAACCATGTGTCCCGATTGCATTATCACAGTGGAAAGGTAAGTAAAATCATGGCAGAAAAAGTATTGATGAAAGGCAACGAAGCTATCGCCGAGGCGGCGCTTCATGCCGGATGCAGACATTATTTCGGTTATCCGATCACGCCGCAAACCGAAATCGCGGCTTACATGGCAAAAAGAATGCCCAAGATCGGCGGTACCTTCCTCCAGGCAGAAAGTGAAATCGCCGCAATCAACATGGTCTACGGTGTGGCAAGTGCAGGATACCGCGTCATGACCTCCTCCTCCAGCCCCGGAATTTCCCTGAAGGGTGAAGGACTCTCCTATCTCGCCGGTGCGGATCTTCCTGCGCTGGTGGTCAACGTTCAGCGTGGCGGTCCTGGTCTTGGCGGCATCCAGCCCAGCCAATCGGATTATTTTCAGGCAACCCGCGGCGGCGGACACGGTGACTATCATATGATCGTTCTGGCTCCCGCCTCCGTGCAGGAGATGGCAGAGCTGACCATCAAGGGCTTTGAGCTTGCCGATACCTATCGCATGACCTCCATGATTTTGGCAGACGGTACGATGGGGCAGATGATGGAGCCCGTAGCACTGGATCTTGAGGTTAAGCCCGCGCCCGCAAAGCCTTGGGCAACCAACGGCACCAAGCTCCAAAGAGAACATAACATCGTCAACTCGCTCTCTCTGGTTCCGGACGAGCTGGAGCAGCTCAACTTTGCTCGCTACGAGCGTTACCGCACCGTTGAGGAGAACGTGGTGATGTACGAGGAATACATGATGGAGGATGCCGATATCTGTATTGCAGCGTTCGGCATTGCCGCACGCGTTTCCAAAAACGCAATCAACGAGGCAAGACGGCAGGGTATTAAGGTAGGCATGATCCGTCCGATCACGCTCTGGCCCTTCCCGAAGGAAGTATTCCGCCGTGCCGCAGACCATGTAAAGACCTTTATTTCGGTAGAGTTGTCTATGGGACAGATGATCGAGGATGTACGCCTTGCTACCGAGTGCCGCGCTCCTGTGCTGCTGTGCAACCGCGTGGGCGGCATGATCCCGTCTCCCGAGCAGGTGCTTGAGACGATTCAAAACGTTGTGAAAAACGGAGGTGCAAACTAATGGCAGTTGTATTTCAAAAGCCGCACGCATTGACCGACGTGCCCATGCATTACTGTCCCGGCTGTACGCACGGCATCATCCACCGCTTGGTGGCTGAGGTGATCGACGAGCTGGGAATCGAGGGCAGAACCATCGGAATCGCCCCTGTAGGCTGTTCGGTTATGGCTTATAACTATTTTAACTGTGATATGATCGAGGCGGCACACGGACGTGCCCCCGCCGTAGCAACCGGCGTCAAGCGCGCCAATCCCGACGAGCACATCGTCTTTACCTATCAGGGTGACGGCGATCTGGCATCCATCGGTATGGCAGAAACGGTTCATGCAGCGGCAAGAAACGAGAATATCACCATCATCTTCATCAACAACGCGATCTACGGTATGACCGGCGGTCAGATGGCGCCCACGTCCCTGCCCGGACAGGTCACGCAGACCTCTCCCTACGGCCGCGACGTCAAGGCGTGCGGATATCCGATCCGCGTCTGCGAAACGCTCTCCGAGCTGGACGGCCCCGAATATCTTGCGCGTGTGACCGTCAACAATGTCAAAAACGTCAACAACGCGAAAAAGGCGATCAAAAAAGCGTTCCAGAATCAGATCGACGGCAAGGGTTTCTCTCTGGTCGAGGTGCTTTCCTCCTGTCCCACCAACTGGGGCATGACGCCACAAAAGGCGCTGCAATGGATCGACGAAAAAATGATTCCTTACTATCCTCTGGGAGTTTATAAAGATAGAAGCGCAAAGGAGGAGTCGGCACAATGAGCACAAAACAGATGTTGTTTTCCGGCTTTGGCGGGCAGGGAATTCTGTTTGCCGGTAAATTTATTGCCTACAAGGGACTGATCGAGGAAAAGCAGGTCAGCTGGCTTCCTTCCTACGGCCCCGAAATGCGCGGCGGTACCGCAAGCTGCAGCGTCATCGTCAGTGATGACCCCGTCGGCTCGCCCATCGTTTCCAAGCCCGACGTGCTGGTGGCGATGAATCTGCCGTCGCTGGATCGTTTTGAGGCGTCCGTAGCTCCCGGTGGGATGATCTTTGCAGATTCCACACTCATCGAGCGCAAGGTCGCACGTGATGACGTAAAGGTGTTTTACATTCCCGCAACGCGTCTGGCAGGCGAGAACGGGATGCCCACGTTGGCAAATATGATTATCGTCGGTAAGATTCTCAAGGAACTGAACGAATTCGACGAAGACGCAATCAACGCTGCGCTGAAAAAGGTGATCTCCGCAAAACACGCGGATATGATGGAGGTCAACCTCAAGGCAATGCGCATCGGCGCCGAAAACTGATTTTTTGATTGACAGAAAGAGGCGAAATTATGAATATTTCGATTACCAAAACCACCTGCCCGAAGGAGAAGCCCGCAAGCAATACCCTCGGCTTCGGTAAATTTTTCACCGATCATATGTTTATGATGGATTATTCCAAGGATCAGGGCTGGTACAATGCCCGCATCATTCCGTTCGGCAATCTTTCCCTTCATCCCGCATCTACCGTATTGCACTATGGCTCCGAGATCTTTGAGGGCTTGAAGGCGTATCGCCGCGCCGACGGCAAGGTACAGCTTTTCCGTCCCATGGAAAACATCCGCCGCATGAACACCTCTGCCGAGCGCTTGTGCCTGCCGCAGATTCCCGAAGAGGATATGCTGGAGGCGTTGACTGCGTTCGTTTCTCTGGAGCAGGATTGGACGCCCTCCGATCCCGGTACCTCGCTCTATCTCCGCCCTTATATGTTCGGCAACGACGAGACGCTGGGCGTGCATGCGGTACACAATGCAACCTTTATCATCATCGCTTCTCCCGTGGGAAGCTATTACAAAGAGGGCATCAACCCCGTCAAGATCATGATCGAGGATCAGGACGTTCGTGCCGTACGCGGCGGAACCGGCTATGCAAAATGCGGCGGTAACTACGCGGCAAGCAACCGTGCAGGAGAGAGAGCCGCACAAATGGGATATTCCCAGGTTCTTTGGTTGGACGGCGTAGAGCGTAAATATATCGAGGAAGTCGGCGCAATGAATGTCATGTTCAAGATCAACGGCGAAATCGTGACTCCCGCGCTAACCGGCTCCATTTTGCCCGGTATCACCAGAAAATCCTGCATCGAGGTTCTGAAAAAAGAGGGCTACAAGGTCAGCGAGCGCCTGCTCAGCGTTCAGGAGCTTGCCGACGCTCTGGCGGCAGGTACACTGGAGGAGGCGTGGGGCTGCGGAACCGCGGCTGTTGTTTCTCCCATCGGTGAGCTTTGCTACCAAGGCACTAAGTATGTCATCAACAACGGAGAAATTGGCAAGATCACACAGACTCTTTATGACACTTTAACGGGCATCCAATGGGGGAAGCTTGAGGATTCCTTCGGTTGGACTTATCCGATCGACTAAACAGATCGACTAAAAAATATAAAAAACACTTGACAAACTCAAATACTTGTGGTATAATTGAAAAAGCATATTTTAAAATACGATGAAGGAATTATTCCTTTTCCAATGCTTTTTCAGAGAGACAGTGGCAGGTGCGAGCTGTTAGGGCGGGAAAAGGAAGTCTCGTTCCGGAGTAGGATCGCAGAACGTACGTCCAGTAAGCGATCACGGCATGCACCGTTATCATAGCAAAGGGCTTGACAGAGCCCGTTGAGGTGACCGATTTTGGTCGGTAACCGGGGTGGTACCGCGAATGGTTTGAAATTCGTCCCCGAGGTGGATTGATGCAATCCGCTTCGGGGACTTTTGTTTCACGGATTCTCGGAGCACAGAAAGGAGAAAGAAACATGAAACAAATCAAAATTGCAGACACAACGCTTTGCCGTGAGGGCAGTGCGTTCAGCTTTAAGGAAAAAATCGAGATCGCACGTCAGTTGGATAAGCTGGATGCCGACATCATCGAAATGCCCTCAATCAGCAACGTGCGTACAGACACGCTGTTGATTCGCACGGTGTCCTCCTTTGTCAAAAAGAGCATTCTGTCGGTTGCGGCGGGCTTGACAATGGAGAGCATCGAATACGCGGCAGCGGCATTGGAAAACGCCGCACATCCCCGCGTTCGTATCGAGTTGCCGCTCTCTGCTGTGGGCATGGAGTACGTTTGTCACAAAAAGCCGGATAAAATGGCAGATTGGGTCAAGCAAACGGTTGGTGCCGCAAAAGAAAAATGCGCAGACGTAGAATTTTGCGCCTTGGACGCTACCCGTACCGATCCCGCCTTCCTGTTGCAGGTGATCAACGCCGCTATCGAGGCAGGTGCCAACGAGATCGCTGTGTGCGATAGCGCCGCCGAAATGCTGCCTACCGATTTTGCCGATTTTGTAAAAATGCTGGCAGAGCAGATCTCGGTACCGTTGAGCGTTCGCTGCGATGACAAAAACGGTATGGCGTGCGCTTCCTCCGTTCTGGCAGTCAAAGCAGGTGCTTCCTGCGTCAAAACCGCGGTTCGGGGAGACGCTGTTTCGCTGGAAACCTTTGCGGGCATGGTGAAAAATTGCGGGAATCGGTACGATTTTTCCTCCGGAATCCGCTATACCGAGCTTTACCGAATCATCAAACAGATCGTTTGGATTCTGGACGGCGCGAAGAAGGATAAAAATACCGTAGCTGTCATCGGCGTCGATGCGGAAAGCATCCGTTTGGACGGAAATGACGATCAGACGGCAGTTTCTGTGGCGGTTGCAAAGCTGGGATACGATCTTTCCGCCGAGGATAAGAGCCGCGTTTACGAGGAATTTTTGCGCGTGGCAGAGAAGAAAACCGTGGGAGCAAAGGAGCTGGATGCTATCATTGCCAGCGTTGCTTTGCAGGTTCCCGCAACCTACCGTCTGGTCAGCTACGTGATCAACAATGGAAATATTATTTCTTCCAGCGCGCAGATCACACTGGAAAAGAACGGTTCCTCTTTTGCAGGCGTTTGCATCGGAGACGGTCCCGTAGACGCTGCCTTCCGTGCGCTCGAGCAGATCATCGGTCACCATTACGAGTTGGACGATTTTCAAATCCAATCGGTTACCGAGGGCAAGGAGGCAATGGGCTCGGCACTTGTCAAACTACGTTCCGACGGCAAGCTGTATTCCGGAAACGGTATTTCCACCGACATCATCGGTGCCGCGATCCGCGCTTACATCAATGCGGTCAATAAAATCGTTTACGAGGAGGCAACCGTATGAATTTTTCATTTTCGACCAAAGGCTGGCATAACCGCACCTTTGAGGATTTCTGCGAGATTGCCGAAAGCATGAATTTTGCCGGAATCGAGCTCCACAACATTCACAATCCGCTGTTCAGCGATAAAAACGGTGCGTTTCACGATTATGCGGCTGCTGCGACACTGCGCCGTTTGTATGAGAAAAAATTGCAAATTCCGTGTATCGACGCCGTGTGCGATCCCGCTGATCCCGCGCAAACCGAAATTACCTTGGCGGAGATCCGCAAATGCATGGAAATCGCATTCAATCTTCACATTCCCAATATCCGCATCCGCGCCAATGAAGCGGACGACACGGATGCCGTCATTGCACAAGTTATCTCCTTGCTGGAAATTCTGGTGCCCGAAGCAGAGGAACGCGGCATCACCCTGTTGCTGGAAACCGCAGGCGTCTTCGGCAAAACCGCCGTATTGCGCGATGTGCTGGATCACTTCGCCAGCGACTATCTTGCCGCACTCTGGAATCTTTCTGCAGCGTATCTGTGCGGCGGCGAAAAGCCGGGCGAGGTCATCAAAAATCTTGGCGCATACGTCCGTCACGTCCACCTGAGCGACGTCAAAACCACCGATTCCGGCGTGGAATATTGCCTGGTCGGGGAGGGAGAGCTGCCACTGTCCGATATGATGCAGGCGCTCTGCTCGGTCAATTACGACGGCTTTATTTCTCTGGTCTGGGATCCGGCCTGGTGCGAGGAGCTGGACGATATGGAGATCATTTTTTCGCAGTTCGTGGGCTATATGCATCAGTTCAGCGATACCTCCCGTAAGGAAAAAACGCTTTATTACAACCGGGCTCACACCGGAAAATTCGTTTGGAAGAAGGATCTTCTGATCGACGCAACCTTTTCCGATGTTCTGGATCGTATGGTGGAGGAATTTCCGGATCAATACGCCTTCAAATATACCACGCTGGATTACACCCGTACCTACAGCGAGTTCCGTGACGACGTAGACGAATTCGCACGCGTGCTGATCTCGCTTGGTGTCAAGGCGGGAACACACGTGGCGGTTTGGGCGTCCAATGTGCCGCAGTGGTATATCGCTTTTTGGGCAACCGTAAAAATCGGCGCGGTGCTGGTAACCGTCAATACCGCGTATACGATCCACGAGGCAGAATATCTGTTCAAGCAATCGGATACGCACACGGTTATTTTGACCGAGGGCTCTAAGGATACCAAATACGGCGAGATCATCGCCCGCCTCTGTCCCGAGCTGGAAAAGCTGAAGCCCGGCACTCCCTTGCATAGTCGCAAGCTGCCGTTTTTGCGCAACGTCATCACCGTCGGCTTCCGTCAAAAGGGCTGTATGGAGTGGAACGAGGCGCTGGAGCGTGCCTCCCAGGTTCCTGTAGACGAGGTCTACCGCATGGCGGCAGCGGTCGATAAGGACGACGTCTGCAATATGCAGTATACCTCCGGTACCACCGGCTTTCCCAAAGGCGTTATGCTGACGCACTACAACGTGGTCAACAACGGCAAATACATCGGTGACCACATGGATCTTTCCACTGCCGATCGCATGATGATCCAGGTTCCGATGTTCCATTGCTTCGGTATGGTGCTTTCTATGACCGCCTCCATGACGCACGGAACCACCATGTTGCCGCTCCCGTATTTTTCACCCAAGCCCGCGCTTGCCTGCGTTCACAACGAGCACATCACCGCCTTCAACGGCGTGCCCACCATGTTTATCGCCATGATGCAGCACGAGGACTTTGAAAAGACCGATTTCTCCTATATGCGCATCGGAATCATGGCAGGCGCCAACTGCCCGGCGGATCTGATGAAAAAAGCCACGCAGGTGATGAACATGACCGAGATCGTATCGGTTTACGGTCAGACCGAGGCATCGCCCGGATGCACTATGAGCAGTTATTACGATTCACTTGAGGTGCGCACCGAAACCGTAGGCAGTGCCTTTGCCAATGTCGAGTGCAAGGTCGTCGATCCCGAAACCGGTCTGGATTGCCCAGACGGTGTCAACGGCGAGTTTGTGGCGCGCGGCTACAATATTATGAAGGGATATTACAAAATGCCCGAATCTACCGCGGCTGCCATTGACGCGGACGGTTGGCTCCATACGGGTGACCTTGCCTGCCGCACGCCGGAGGGGAACTATCTGATTACCGGGCGGCTGAAGGATATGATCATCCGTGGCGGAGAAAACATTTATCCAAAAGAGATTGAAGAGTTTATTTATACCTGTCCCAAGGTCAGCGATGTGCAGGTCATCGGCGTACCGGATGAAAAGTACGGCGAGGAGATCATGGCGTGCATCATCTTGAAAGAAGGGGAGACCATGACCGAACAGGAGATGAAGGACTACGTTGCCGCAAATATGGCGCGCCATAAGGTGCCGCGGTATATTGATTTCGTCAAAAAATTTCCCATGAATGCCGCGGGCAAGATTTTAAAGTATAAAATGCGCGAGGAGGCTGCCGAAAAGCTCGGTCTCCAAAAGTCAAACAAAGGATGATGAAGAATGATAAACGGAACTTATACCGTCATTGACGCGCACTGCCACATTTATCCCGACAAAATTGCCGAGCGCGCGGTGGCGGGAACCGATCGCTTTTACGATACGCACGCCGTTTGCCGGGGAACGCTTTCGGATCTGAAGGCGCAGGGGGCAAAGGAGGGTATCGACCATTTCGTGGTGCAATCGGTTGCAACCACGCCAAAGCAGGTCAAGGGGATCAATGAATTTATCGCAGAATCGGTCGTGCAGGCAAACGGACTTCTGACAGGACTTGGCACGGTGCATCCGGACAGCGCCGACCAAGATGGGGATGTGCACCATATCATGGAGCTGGGGCTTCACGGTGTCAAGATCCATCCCGATATTCAGCAATGCGCCATTGACGATCCGCGTTTTATGCGCGTTTACGAGCTGTGCGAGGAGAACGGACTTCCGATTTTGATGCACACGGGAGATTACCGCTACGATTTTTCCAATCCCAACCACCTCCTGCCCGTATTGAAACGATTCCCAAAATTGACGATCGTCGGCGCACACTTCGGCGGTTGGTCGGTCTGGGAGGACGCCGCGCGCGAGCTTGCGGGAATTCCAAACCTTTACGTGGATTGCTCCTCGACCTTCCCGTTTTTGAAGGACGTGGAAAAGGTGCAGACACTTGTAGAGCGCTTCGGCGCCGACCGTGTTCTGTTTGGCACCGATTATCCCATGTGGGCGCTGGAGCCGGAGCTGAAAAACTTTTGGCAGCTGCGCCTGAGTGATCGGGAGCGCCGCATGATCCTTTCCGAAAACGCGATCAAGATCTTTTCCATCTCGCTGTAACCGAATTCTCAATTATATTATAAGAGCCATTCTCGTAGCAAGCGCAAGAGTTGCACCTTTGTGTCGCTCTTGCGCTTGCTTTTTGCTTTCAAAGCGTGTTTGGGTGTCGATTTGGTTAAAATTTTGAAAAAACATCGATTTTTTTATCTTAAAATGCGCCTTTTTAGCACTCTTTTTGGATGTTTACAATTTGTTCACAAGAAAATTCGAAAAAACTATTGACAAATGCAAAAAAAAGTGGTAAATTTGTATCATGGTTTAGCACTCAAACAAACCGAGTGCTAAAAACAGACCAAAATGCGAATCAAAACAGACAAAAAAACGGTATGAAAGGGGAAGATCGGTAATGAGTTCCGAAAAACGCGCATTGACAGAGCGAAAAAAGCAAATATTAAAAGCAATCGTTGACGCGCATATTGAAGGCGGGGAACCGATCGGCTCCAAATATGTACTGAAAAATCAGCAATTGAACTGCTCGTCTGCTACTGTCCGTAATGAAATGGCGGAGCTGGAGGAAATGGGCTACCTGGAGCAGCCCCATGCCTCCGCAGGACGTGTCCCCAGCGAGCTGGGCTATCGCTTCTACGTGGATTCGCTGATCGAGCGATACGCCATGACCACCAACGAGATCGCGCAGATCAACGCCTTGCTCAAAGCCAAAATGGGGGAGCTGGACCAAATCCTTCTGGCGGCGTCCAATTTAGCCTCTTCTATGACGAACTATACGGGCATTGCCATCAAGCCGCGCGTCAATTCGGTTCTCATCGGAACCTTCGAGGCGATCTACCTGGAGCCGGATCATTACATCCTGGTGGCGGTGGATTCCGACGGAAACGTCAAAAGCAAGCATCTGCGCACCGATGCCCCGATTTTAACGCAAGTGTCGCTGGCAAAGCTGACCCGCGTGCTCAACACACATCTCACCGGTCTTTCTGCCGAGCAGATCACCCTGCCGCTGATGATGAAGATCGAAGCGGAGATGGGAAGCGACAGTAGCTTGGTCAACGATGTGATCAAGGTGATCTACGATCTGCTCAACGAGCCGGATAATGGGGAAATGCGCATCAGTGGCATTGACCGCCTGCTGCAGTATCCCGAATACAGCGACGTTTCGCAGTTACAGGAGTTACTGGGTACGCTGGAGAAAAAAGAGGACATCCTGAATTTGGTTTCGCAAAGTGAAAACGAGGATATCAGCGTAGTGATCGGCTCCGAGAGCCAGGTCAAGGTGATGAACAACTCCGCACTGGTGTTCAAACCGATCGTAAAAGACGGAAAAACGCTGGGAGCCATCGGCGTGCTCGGACCGCGGCGAATGGATTACGCCAAGGTACTGGCAACACTGGAAGGGTTGAGCGGAAATATTTCAAATATAATTCATGCCAATAAACAATTGAACGGAGGAGAACCGGATGGAGGAAAATAAAAATACTGCCACTGCGGCAGAAGAAATACAAGAGGCAGAAACAAAAGAAGCTTCCAAGCAGGACGTAAAGACCGAGAAAAAGAAGGCAAAAAAGGCAGAGGCGGAAATCGCGGAGCTGCAAAAAAAGCTGGCGGCGAAAGAAGCTGAATGCGAAGCCGCAAACGATAAATATCTGCGCATGATGGCGGAATATGACAACTTCCGCAAGCGTAGCGCAAAGGAGCGCGAAGGCGTTTATGCCGACGCATACGGCGATTGCATCGCCAATCTATTGCCCGTGCTCGACAATCTGGAGCGCGCAAGCAAGTCCGACAATCTCGAAGCTGTTACCAAGGGCCTGGATCTGACGGTCAAGGCGTTTGATGACGCACTGCAAAAAATGGGGGTTTCCGAAATCGAAACCAAAACCTTCGATCCCAATCTGCACAACGCTGTGATGCACGTTGAGGACGATCAGTACGGAGAATCTGAAATCGTTGAGGTGTTCCAAAAGGGATACTGCAAAGGGGACAAGGTCATCCGTTACGCTATGGTCAAGGTTGCAAACTGACCTGACCGCAAAAAGATTAAAAATTTCATTTATATATTTGGAGGAAAATTATTATGGGAAAAATCATTGGTATTGACCTTGGTACAACCAACTCTTGTGTAGCCGTTTACGAGGGCGCAGAGCCGATCGTAATTCCGAACCCCGAGGGAGCAAGAACCACTCCTTCCGTCGTTGCCTTTTCCAAGACCGGCGAGAGAATGGTTGGTCAGGTCGCAAAGAGACAGGCGATCACCAATCCCGACCGTACCATCATTTCCATCAAGCGTGAAATGGGTACCACCTACAAAAAGACCATCGACGATAAAGCGTATACTCCTCAAGAGATCTCCGCGATGATCCTGCAGAAGCTGAAGGCAGATGCCGAGAGCTATCTTGGTACCTCTGTGAGCCAAGCAGTTATCACCGTGCCCGCATATTTCTCCGACGCACAGCGCCAGGCAACCAAGGATGCAGGTAAGATCGCAGGTCTTGAGGTTTTGCGTATCATCAACGAGCCTACTGCTGCTGCTTTGGCATACGGTATGGATAAAGAAGCCAACCAGAAGATCATGGTGTTCGACTTGGGCGGCGGTACCTTCGACGTTTCCTTGCTGGAAATTTCGGACGGCGTATTCGAAGTTCTTGCTACCAACGGCGATACACGCCTTGGCGGTGACGACTTTGACCAAAGAGTGATCGACTGGATGGCTGATCAGTTCCAGAAGGAGAACGGTGTCGATCTGCGCAAGGACAAAATGGTTCTGCAGAGATTGCGCGACGCCGCAGAGAAAGCAAAGATCGAGCTTTCCGGTATGGCTTCCACTTCTATCAATCTGCCCTTTATCACGGCAACCGCGGCAGGTCCCTTGCACTTTGAAGCAACCCTGACCCGTGCGGAATTTGACCGCATTACCGCAGATCTGGTCGAGCGCACCATGGTTCCCACCAAAAAGGCGCTGGCAGATGCAGGTCTGTCCGTAAATCAGATCGACAAGGTGCTTCTCGTCGGCGGTTCTACCCGTATTCCCGCCGTGCAGGAGGCTGTTAAGAAGTTTATCGGCAAAGACCCCTTCAAGGGCATCAACCCCGACGAATGCGTTGCCATCGGTGCGGCAATTCAGGGCGGCGTCCTCGGCGGCGAGGTCAAGGATCTGCTCCTGCTCGACGTTACACCTCTGTCCCTCGGTATCGAGACGCTGGGCGGCGTGTTCAACCGCATCATTGACCGCAACACCACAATCCCGGTAAAGAAGAGCCAGGTGTACTCCACCGCAGCAGACGGCCAGACCTCCGTTGAGATCCACGTTCTGCAGGGTGAGCGCGAAATGGCTGCTCACAACACCACCCTCGGT